>JANMEV010000181.1:0-9821 GCA_031377305.1 Planctomycetota bacterium
TTCTCGTAGGTCTTCATGCGGATCTCAGCGTTAACGTCGTCGCCCTTCACTTCGCCGATCAGCGGGTTCAGGCACGCGCCGGCGTTCTTGCCTTCGCGGAGCAGCACTTCCAGACCGTAAACCAGAGCGTACTCATGAGCACGATGCAGTGGGTTGCGAGTCTGGAATGCAACGACCGCGTCCCAGCCCTTGGTGGCCAGGGACTTGCGAACTTCGCGAGGAGTTAGCACGTACTGACCGAACGAAGGGTTCTTTGGCTGAGGCAGAACTTTGATTTCGCCACCGATGAGGTGAGAGTTCGCTGCTTCGCCCTTGATGACCATGTCAGCACCTGGATGATCGATACGATCAGTCAGGTAGACAGACTTCAGATACTTCAGCTTTGGCCACGCGTAAACGTCGGTCAGTTCCAGAGTCGCAACGATGTCGCCGGCTGCATTGGTCAGAGCAACCTTCTGGCCGGGCTTCAGAGTCTTCGCCATGTCGGCGGTCACTGGGAACGCAATCGGAATCGTCCAAGCGTACTTCGCGCCATTGCTGACTACGTAGCATTCATCCAGAACCTGGTTGTAAACAGCAGAGTTCATCGGCCCGGTCAGAGGGCTCAATGTGCCGTCGCCAAATCGATAGACGCTGGAGAGGTCAGCAGAAGAAACTGGAACCTTTGTCAGCGTGGCGGCTTCCGCCAAAAACGCTTCGCGGTCTTTTTCACCAACAGTACAGCATACAGGTTCTGACAATCCACCATGCGGTGCGATCAGATCGGCCATTTCGAAAACTTCCTTTGAGTCAGGCAAAGTCGCCATTTTCACACAAAACTTCGGTCAGAACTTCTGCCGAACCTCACGAATCGATGGAACCTAGAGGAACCGCCAATATGAGTCAAGAAGTTCCTGGAAGCGATACATCGTCCGTAGGATGGGCATTCCTGCCCGTCGATCGTAGTGGCGAGCTGAATACAAGTCGGACAGGAATGTCCAACCTACATTCCCTGCACGGAAAAGCTCTACGCCGCTCGTGCGATCCTGATTTCGCGATTGAGCGGAGGCTGGTCGCGGTACCAGTTGAGGATTCCCTTCAGCTTTGCTCCGTTTTCACTTTTTGCCACAGTTTTCAGGATTCGCTGAGCCACTGAAGTCGTAAAACGGTTCACGAACGGCTGCAGCCAGCTCGCCAGTTCAACTCGCTGACCGACCGGAATCTTCTGAAATCCCATCCCCGTTTTGAACTGGTCCAGCGACTCCAAATCCGACTGTATGGACTCGTAGCCGTAACACACCTGCTGGATATCCCCATCGCGAAGCCGCTTGTGCAAGAATCGGTAGACGAGAGCATTGTTCGGAAACGATTCCAGAAACTGCAGCGATGAACGCAATATCAGCATGTTGGCGACGTCGTCGATCGTAAAGGAAATCAGGTACGCGGCCAGCTGATCGCCGACAAACGCAGCCCAGGCTTCGGCGCCTTCTGTCCTGGCTGCGTGTTCGTAGTAGCGAGTCCAATAGGCTTCGAGGTCCGCTGGCACCTTTCGTCCCTGACGAATTAGCGTATCAGCATTGAGCGAAATCGCGTGCTTTCGCAGCAATTCGAAGTCGACTTGTTCGACTCGACAGGCTTCAAGACCTCGCCGAACCTGAGTTCGCGTGCGGCTTCGGAGCGCGGGGAAGTCGTAGTCCTTCGCGTCACAGATAATTCGAAAACTGGCAACTCCCTGCTCAACCGGGCAGCCAAATCGAGCCACCCAGCCATCGCTTCCCAACACCGCCGACAAGTCGACATCGTTGGCATCAACATTTCGATGATAAGGAAAGCTGGAGTAAACGCCTCGATGCGTGTTGAACCAAAAAAGCCCATTTGCCTCGCGCACGGTATGGCCCATTCGCTGCAAAAATTCAGCATGATGCTTCGGGCTGACGGACATGGAAGTTCTCGGCAGGGGAATCACTGATCGCGAAAAAGCGTTAGGAGTCGACACAGTCTAGTTCGATTCTCTCACCGGCCTCAAGATCGATCAGATTTCCGGCTTCGCTCAGGTACGAGGTCGTCTTTCTGCGGTTTCGGCCGGTCCAGGGCTGACAAGAGTGGTTCTGCCCGAAATCCGGACACGTCGGAACGGTGACACTCAATCACCGTATTGTAGGTTTTCATCTTTAAGTCAGGTGAAAATCCGGCGTAGTCCACGGATGACGTGGCATGGTGGGCTGTCTACAGTGTCTCGCAGCGAGTTACCCACTTTCCAGGAACGAGGCTCATGTCGGTTATTGTTACTTCAAACCTTTGCCGCGGTTACGGATCGCGACGCGGTATCAATGATGTCAACCTGACCATACAGGCCGGCGAGATCTTCGGGTTCCTCGGACCAAACGGTGCGGGCAAATCAACGACCATACGAGTACTCATGGGGCTGTTGAAGGCAAGTTCCGGCTCCGCAAAGATTTTTGGTCTCGATTGCTGGAACGACGGTCCGCGAATTCGTGAAGATGTTGGCTATGTGGCTGGCGACGTTCGCCTGTATCCCTGGCTCACGACCAACCGCGCTCTCTTGATGCTGTCGAAGATTCGTCGGCGTGACCTGATCCCGATGGGCCGAAAGCTGGCCGAGCGATTTAGGCTCGAGATTGATCTCCCCGTTCGCAAAATGTCACGAGGCAACCGACAGAAGGTGGCCCTGGTACTGGCGCTGGCACATTCACCGAAGCTGGTAATTTTGGATGAGCCCACGTCGGGGCTCGATCCATTGATGCAGGACACACTGATGGCCTGCCTCCGAGAAATGGCGACGGAGGGTCACACCGTCATGTTTTCCAGTCATACGCTCAGCGAAGTGGATACGCTTTGCGATCACATCGCGATCGTGCGGGATGGTCGCATCGTTGAAGACTCAACGCTGAATAGCCTGAAGGCTCAGGCACCACGACAGATGGTGGTCACTCTTCAGCCCGACCAGTCAGCGAATTCGATTCAGTGGCCAAGTCAGTTGAAGATGACATACTCGCCCGATGCTTCCGGTCAAACCATCTCTCAGTCGGCCGCGTTAATGGTTTCGCCATCACTGCGGGATCGAACCTGCGTTCTGGAACTGATCGGGACCTCCGCACCGCTGATGAACTGGGCGGCCAGTCAGAACTTTGCGGACGTGATCCTTGGACCGCCCTCGCTGGACGTGCTGTTTCGTCGCTACTATGAAACGAACACCGAGGTAGCGTCATGAGCGGCCTGCTGCAGAAAATCTGGATGGAAGTGAAATGGCCCGTTCTGTGGCTCAGCCTTGGAATGTGCACCATCATGGGCCTGTTGACCGCGTTGCTTCCGAAAGTGCTGGGCAATATTCATCAGATGTTCGACAAGATGCCGATGGTCAAGCCCCTCCTGACTGCGCTGCTGGGCGTCGACCCGGGCGATCAGGTGTCGGCTCAGTTGTCACAGGCGTTTTTGTGGGTGCATCCAACGGTGCTCACGCTGCTATGGGCTCATGAAGTGATGTACTGTTCGCGAATGCCGGCGGGGGAAATCGATCGAGGCACGGCCGACTTTCTACTTTGCCTGCCAGTGTCTCGGTGGAAGGTTTTCACTTCAGAAACGATCGGCTGGTTGATTTCGGGATTCGCGATTCTGGCGTTCGGATACGCCGGACATTTGATCGCGTCGATGACCGTTCATCCGGAGATGAGACTGTCTGTGTCGAACACAATGATGGTCATGGCCAACCTCGGGGCGGTGTACTTGGCGGTCGGAAGTTTTTCGTTTCTCATCTCGGCGTTCAGCGATCGCCGAGGTCGAGCCATTGGCGTTGTGTTCACTGTTTTGCTGGCGTCGTTTCTGTTGAACTTCCTGGCCCAGTTTCTGGACTGGGCGAAGGGATTGTCACGTTGGCTGTCGGTGATGGAGTACTATCGCCCGGCTATCATCATCCAGACCGGCGAATTCGCCTGGGACGATGTCAAAGTGCTGCTCGTGATGGCGGCAACGCTGTGGCTTGCCGCTGGCATCGTGTTCCGCAATCGAAGCATCTGCACGGTTTGATAACGTCTGTAGGACGTGGTATTGGGGACAACAACTCAATCGGGGTCGACAACGCAGAAGTCGCCACGAGCCACAGAGCAAGAGGCCGTTTCCTCTGCGTCCGTTGGAAACCCTGGTGTTGCATGTCCTTATTCCGGAAGAACTATTCCGAGACCGTTCGCACGGATGGCTTCGTTTTGGAAACAGCCGCTTTCATTTCCGTTGCGAACTTGCCCACGCTGATCGCCGCCTGGTCGACGTTGGCAGCCTCAGCAATTCTTCGCACGATGGCCGAACCGACGATCACTCCGTCGGCAACACCTTCCAGTGATCCGACCTGTTCGGGGCTGCTGATACCGAATCCAACAGCCAGCGGAAGATTCGATTGAGCTCGCAATGATTTGAGCTGGTCGATTAACTCGGCGGGAAGTTCCTGACGAACTCCCGTCGTTCCGGCGACGGAGATGCAATACAGAAACCCAGTCGACGCGGCAAGAATTTCCTTCGTTCGGCGTTCAGTTGTCGTCGGCGCGATCAATTGGACAAGGTCCAGTCCATGCTGCTTAGCCAACGCTGATGTGTCGGCAGCTTCATCAGCCGGCAGGTCCGGAATGATGAGCCCGCTGAATCCCACTCGAGCCGCGTGGCTTACGAATGCGGATACGCCGTGGCGGAAGATGATGGCGAACGACACCATCGCCAGCACCGGTGGGAGTCCCTTGTCCGTCACAGATTCCATCATGGAGAAAATCCCGTCAACGCTGATTCCTTTATCCAGGGCTCGTGTGTACGACGCCTGAATGACAGGCCCATCGGCGATCGGATCGCTGTAGGGGAATCCCAGCTCCACCAGATCCACCTGAGCATCTTTCAATGCCAGCAGAACCGAGGCTGTTGCGCTCAGATCCGGATCTCCTGCGGTAACAAACGGCATGAAGGCCATACGATTTTCGCGGGAGGCATTGTTGAAAACTTCAGAGATACGCGACATGACCAAAGAACGCCTGCAGAATTGGGTGGAGGATTTCGGGATTGACGGCGGGCAGACTAACGCGGATTTCGGGAAACGCCAACTCAGCAACCTGAACAGTAGGGCTTTCGATCGCCATTTTTTATTCCGTGGCGATTTTTCCAATGCAAATCCACAGAATCGAGACCCCTCGGATGCCACCGCCAATGGTTCGTTGAGTTCGGGAATGGCCTTTCCTGAAATGGCTACCCGAAAAAGCGCACTGATGCGACCTGCGAATTATAGCCCTGACAAGGGTCTTCCTGGAAGCGCTTCTTCGCGTTCCGGTCTCCGAAAACTGTCCAGTGATGCCGTACGGAAAGTATCCACGGATGTCAGCATCAAAATTAGAGTGAAGCACTGATACAGAGTCAGTGGATTGATGGACGTGATGCAAGTCGTGACACTTCCGACGGACCCACCTCTGGCGATACGATCGCGCTTGCACAACGCGACCTCTTACTCTGGCGAAGCGAACGTCACATGCAACGAAACCCGATTTCTGAATTGACGCTGGCAAGATCCTGTCTTGCGATGGCGACTCTGATCCTTGCCTGTTCGGTCTCAACCATGACAGATGCCATCGCGGGCGACGCATTTGAAAAACTCAGCCCCGAGCGTCTTGAAGAAGTTCGAAACTCGATTGCTGCTTTGCGCAAACAGCGAGTTGAGCTTCAGCGAAGTGGTCCATGGAAGGAACATCGAGCCAATCTGCATGTACATTCTCACTGGTCGCATGACAGCATCGGGACGGTGGACGAGATTCTCGTTGCGGCAAAGCAGACAGGCACAAGCGTGCTGATGTTCACTGAGCATCCTGCCGAACACTACGATTTCTTTGTTGATGGCAATCAGGGGTTGGTCGACGGAGTGCTCATGATCGCAGGTGCCGAGACTCAGGGATTTCTTGCTTTTCCCAAAATGAGCCTTCGCGGCGTGACTCCCGCATCTCCGCAGGAGCTTTCCGATCTGATTCGCGCTCGAGACGGACAGATTTTTGTCTCGCATCCCGAGGAACGCATGGACTGGCAGATCCAGGGGGTTACGGGCATGGAGATTTACGACACGCACGCGGATTTCAAAGACGAAACGGAGTTGATCTCGGCGTTAAAGAATCCTTTCCGCATGCTTCAACTGGCGGATCTCGTTCGCAAGTATCCGCAGGAATCGTTCGCTTCGTTACAGGACTACCCGACTGAGTACCTCAAGCGATGGGACGAACTCTGCCAGCTCGCGCCGCACGCGGGAGTCTCTGCCAACGATGCCCACCAGAATGTCGGCATCGCCGTGCGATGGATTGAAGATAACAAGGGCCAACTCGAGGATGCACTCGGCAAGAAACTGATCGAGCTGGATCTGGCCGCATTACCCGACAGCGAGAACCTTCGAAAAGACAAGAAACCGGGAGACATCGTCTTCGACATGTTTCTCGACCGTTACGAAAACAGCCTGCGACACGTCGGCACACATTTGCTGCTGAAAGACTTGACCGAAGCTTCCGTGCGGGAATGCCTTGATGCGGGCCGTGCGTTCGTTGCGTTCGACTGGCTTGCCGATTCGACTGGCTTTGACTTCGTCGCGAACACCGACACCGAGCGACTCGAAATGGGAAGCCAGGGAGTGTTTTCAAAGGCGTTGGTGCTCAACGCGATTGCTCCGCTACCCGTTCACTGGCGACTGATTCGCAACGGAAAGGTAATTCACGAATCCAGCGGGCAGAAACTCAGCGTGCCAACGACGGCGGCCGGTGTTTATCGCTGTGAAGCATCGCTTGATGTGGCCAACGAACGGACACTTTGGATTCTTTCAAATCCAATCTATGTGACCGAGTGATTGGCGGCGTGGGATGTTATTCGCCGCTCGCGGTAGAATCCCCGATTGAGCGGAGGCGGACCTGGAACCAGCAACCGGTTGCGGATTCCTTCAGCAACAAATCGCCTCCGTGAAGTCGCGCGAGGTCGCGGGCGATCGATAAGCCGATTCCCGTGCCGGAGGAGGCTCGCAGATCATTGCTGAGTCTCGAGAATGGGCGAAACACGTCGGCTCGCTGAGCCGCTGGAATCCCTGGTCCGGCATCGATCACATCGATCACGGCTTCTGCTGCACCAACCGCAACCTGGACACTCATCGACTTTCCAGACGCCGAATATTTTTCAACGTTGCTGATAAGATTGCCCAGAATCTGTTCGACGAAATCCGGATCCACCATCAGCGACGGGGACTTGTCGCCGACAACCGACACGACGATTCCGTGGTCGTTTAATGACGGTGCGAAGCGATCTGCAATTTGCTGGACCAGTTCCAGTATGTTCACCGACACTGCGTTTAACTGCAGGTTCTTTCGCTGCTGACTTGCGAAGGTCAGCACATTCCCAATCAGTCGACTCAGCCGCTGTGCTTCCGAGGTGATGATATCCAGACGTCGGCGAGGCCTCTCGGAAAGATCGGCGGCGACTTGTTCCAGGTCGCGTTCCAGCAATTCGGCGTACAAGCGGATGTTGGTGAGCGGCGTTTTCAGTTCATGCGAGACTTGATTCACAAAGCTGACCTGCTGATTCGCTTCTCGCATATCGCGCGAGTAGTCTCGATAGAGAAACCAGGCCAAAGCCGTCAGCGTGAGCGTAAAAGCGATCAAGCCCGTGACCAGCGTAAACTGTGCACTGCGACCGGCACCGGCGACGAGTTCGTTGTTGGATACGAAGCAAAGCAATCGCCACGAATCCAGCGGCGTCGCGAGAGGAATCTCGCACAACGCCGGCGAGCCTTTCTCGGGCTCACCGCCCCACTGATAAATGACTTCCTGCGCCGAGCTAATGACCCGAAAAGATGTCTTCAGTTGAGCCGACGAGTTAAGGGAATTCGCTGAAACGGGATCCGTCTCGGGGAGCCATGAAATAAGATCGGCAATCCAGCGAGCCCGCTCGAGCAATGCTCCCACGATATGCCCGGACGGACGTCGTTGCCAATAAATCAAATTCAACCCGCGATCCCAGTACCAGACGAACCATCCGTTCGAAGTCATTGGCGACGTTTGCAGATCATTGCCTCCTGCCTGCTGCTGCTGCAACACCTCCGACGGCATCCGATTCCCCTGAAATGCAAAGCCACCGTTCGCGGTGTCAGCGGGTAAAGAATATGGTTGCGATGGATTCGGCTGAGGAGCAGCCTGAACCTCCTCAGGGCTAAGCAGTTCTGCGGCAGTCTGTGATCTAGCGCTGGGCAATGCGGAGTCGAGCTCGGCGGAGTCCAGCTTGGCGTCGGCTGGAGCTTGCATGAGATCATTGCCAGCAACCAATGCGTCATTTGCCTCAACGAGTGCGTTGGCTGGAGCCATCTCACCTGCCACCATCGCTTTGCCGAACGCGGCATTAGCATCAAGTGGCTGCGGGACTGAAGCGGCCGCCGCCGGTGCATCGCTGGATCGCGTCTGGGACCCAGACCTGGCAGCAAGTTGCGGCTCCTGCGAGCCAAAGGGTGGCTCTGGAACGGCGGCAATCTCTGGCTTGTTCACAACCGACGGAGCAAAATCTTCCTGAATGCCAGCTTCCGCCAGAGCGACCGCGTTCTGCAAATCCTGCCCGGAAAACATCTGCGCGGCGCGACGTAGAAAACTGACTTCGGTCTCGTTCAGACTGTCCGTCGGATTTGGATACATCAAAGCGCCGTTTGGCGACAACACAAACAACTGCGTTACCTGAGGCTCAGTTCGGATGACTTCGCGGAGTGATGTCAAATCGAATTCGTCGATCGATGTAATCTGCTGCAGCCGTCGCTCCGTCTCAGCAAAGTGAGACCCGACATCACGGTTGATGTCCTGAAGACGCTGCTCCATCAGACTTTGAAATCGTCTTTGCGTCATCAACTGCTCGTCCCGCGCAATGCGCGAGCCCAGCCATGTCAGCAGGCCGACTGGCAGCAGCACGATCAGCACCATCAGGATGAGTGAACGGCGTTTCATTCGACGATGATCAGATTTCCGGAACGGAATAGTACTTCAGGCAACGAGCGGGGGGGCGGGGGCCAATCTTCTCATGATAACTGGAGCCGCGAGCCAGCGAACGAGCATTTCGTAATGCAAACCGACTTTGCTCGATCTCTCTGCACGAAAACGCGTCGATGCAGAAAACTCTGAGTTTCGACAAACGGGTTGTCAGAAAACTGTCAGACTGGGGCTGCGGAAGAATTGGGAAGCCTGTTTGGGTTGCCGAGTGCTGGCATCTATCAACGCGATCAGGCCAGCTCGATGCACGAGCTGGCCTGAAGGGAAATCAACCTGATGAGGTCACCTGGGAGGAATCCTGAGCGGAGTTCGCGATGCGGCGAACATAGTGGTCCTACTTCATGAAGAAGTCGGTTGGGCCACGAAGTGTGTAGTAAGGATACTGATAGGCAGCCGGTTGCGAATTTTCCGGTGGGTACATCAAGTTCTGTGGAGTTGAGTACGTATGAAAATTGCGATGAACCGGGTGAAACGGCAGATTGCAGTGCCCGTTGTTGCAGCCCGGTTGACGACACTTCTGAGATGGCGGGCAGGCGTCGCAATTCGACGCGTGCATCATCTGTCCCCCCGGACCAACGCTCGACTGACACATTGGACAGCCGTCGGCCATAATTGGCCCGTCGTGATAGTTGACCTGTGGACTTTGCGCTCTCATGACCGGCGTTGACGAAGCACAGCCGGTCACAAGAACTCCAATCGCCCCCGAAAGCAGTACAGCCAGTTTGCAACGATCCATCGAATTCACTCCCTCGATTTCCCCCGAAATCGCCCTTTTCCGTCCATCGCAGAAGGGCCAACGACATCTCGAAT
>JANMEV010000187.1:0-17193 GCA_031377305.1 Planctomycetota bacterium
CGGTGTCCCTTGAACTCGCCGGAAAAGGCCGGAATTCGCTCTGCTCGCTCCGGCCTGCATCCATCAGAGTTTCGTTCACAAAGCACAAAGCCTCACTTTGAAACGTCGACACTTGAAGCGGCGAAGCCCGAGACAGGGAAATCGCGGTAGAGAATGAACGTACCGAATTCCACTTCGAAAATTTCTTTCCTCGGACGAACGCATCTGGTACCAAAGTAATTACACTGACGATCTCGCGCAGGTTTTTCGGGTATCGATCAAATGCGGCGTCCGATTTGAAGCTTCAGATCGGTGGGCCTGGAGTCAATGCGTTACTCCCCGTGATCCGATCACCCCATTAATATTGCGACTATGCTTTGCTGTCCAGTCGGTGGCCTTCATCGCTGGATTCACCGTTGCGCAGCCGTTCATGCAGTTTTTCGAAGATGAATTAGAGAAGTCACCGACAATGAGCACATTGATTATCGATGGGAAAGAGATTGCCGAAAGTACTCGTAAGCATCTCGCAGAGACCGTGTCTGCTTTCCATGCGAAGCATAAAGTTCTGCCACATCTTGCTGCAATTCTTGTCGGCGATGACCCCGCGAGTCAGGTTTATGTCCGCAACAAGGAAAAGGCCTGCCAGAAAGCGGGAATCGCCAGCACGCTCCATCGGCTCCCCGATTCAACCAGTCGGCTTGAGTTACTGTCCCTCGTTCAAAGCCTGAACGAAGACACCACTGTCCATGGAATCCTCGTTCAGTTGCCGTTGCCCCGACATCTCGACGCAACAGTGATCCTTGATGCGATTCACCCACTGAAGGACGTGGACGCGTTTCACCCGGAGAATGTTGGCCTTCTGCTTCAGGGACGTCCGCGATTTCTTCCATGCACTCCAGCCGGTGTGATGAAGATGCTGGAGGTTTCACAGATTCAAACGGCGGGAAAACACGCTGTCGTAATTGGCCGCAGCGACATCGTTGGTAAGCCGATGGCCGCACTGTTGCTGCAAAAAGGCGTGGACGCAACGGTGACGGTTTGCCACAGCCGCACATCAGATATTGGTTCCGTTTGTCTTCAGGCGGACATCCTCGTCGCTGCTCTTGGTATCCCGGAGTTCGTCAAAGGCGACATGGTCAAACCGGGAGCCGTAGTGATTGACGTCGGAATCAATCGAGTCGGTGACAAGCTTGTCGGCGATGTCGACTTCGCCGCCGCGTTTGAAAGAGCGTCCGCTATCACTCCGGTACCGGGCGGAGTTGGACCGATGACAATCGCGATGCTGCTGGAAAACACTCTGAAGGCCGCACAACTGCAATGCGGCGCCACGGGCTGATACCAAAGGCATTGGACGGTCTATTCTGGTTCTTTCTTGCCGTAGAACACCAGGTTGGCGATCTTCCATTCGTCGCGCTGTTTGATCAAAGTGAAGTGGTCGTAACCGAATTGCGTGCGAGGCCCAGCGGTGAGTTTCCAGTAGACGACTGCTCTAGCCAGGTCGGCTTCAAAGGTGATGTCGGTCTTCACTGGGACTTCAACCGCCTTGAAAAGGGCCATTTTGTGATAGGTCGTCTGATTCGCGACGAATGGGTCTTTCAACTGAGTGTAGATGTCACCGTCGCGGTTGATCTCCTGAATCACGGAATCGTCCGCGAAGCAATTGCCATAGTCCTTCATGCGCTGCTCAGACCACGACTTAAAGTAGCCCTCAATCAGCCGCTTCACGGCTGGTAGTTCAGGATTCACCGGTTCCGACGCTTTATCCGATGTCGACGAAGCCAACGTGACTGTGCTGGCCGCCCTCGGTGATGTTCTTGCCACCGTTTGCCAGGCTGCCAAATAGTCCAAAACGAACTTCTGCACGTAGGCTTTATCGACGACTTGCTCGCCGATTTGAGATCCCAACGGTGGCACATGACAAAACGCGACCGTCAGATCAGGGTGCTGCTTGCTGCGAGTGTACTCAAGCGAATAAAGCATCTCTTCACACAGGTACTGGCCAGCACGGCCGGAAACTCGAACGGGATATCCCTTGCGAGCTAACTCTTCCATCACGAGTTGGCAGGAAAATGTCGAATGGAATTCGTCAGGACCATCGTCAGCGATCATTCGAGTCGACGGCATCGACCCGGAGTTGTCCGGGATCTCTCCTCGAGTGTTGACAGCTTTGGACTCGATCGCAAACGAGCCGGGTGCGCCCTGACCGAATGCAAAAATGGCAACCGGATGAACTGAATCGATATGCTCTTCCAGCTGCCTGAGCGGCTCACCCCAAACTACGGGCAATTCTCGCGCGGCGATGCGAAACGTCGTCCAGTCTGTTCCATTCAAATCCCGGATGCCTTCCCAGGATGGATTCGCTGGGCGATCCTTTCCGAACGGTTCGAAGCCGGTCAGCAGAATAGCGGGCTTAGCCACCGGGATGTGATTATCGGCAAGACTGGCGAATTCGTTCGCAGCACAGCCAAAGACCATCGCCAGCAGCAACAAGCCGCTGCGTGAAAGCGGTGTAAGTTTTATTCCTTTGGCAGAAGACATCATGAGCTTCGTCCCTTGCTGAATTGTGTTCATCGGCAAAATCGCAGACCGGCGCGTAAGTCCTAACGGTCGTCCGAGTGGATCGAGACGAATCACGCAGTTCTCAACACCTGCATTCAACCTCGACGAAGGGTATCACTTTCGCGATTGCAGAAACAATTGACGCCAGGACGTAACGATAGGAAAATCTCGTTCCGCATTTTACCATGCTCGCGTAAACCCTGGCCATTCAACTTACAGACAGAGAAAACGGAGAGCTTGCATGCTGTCTCGCACGGTCTTTAGTCTCTTGATGCTACATCTGTTCTCTGGTGTCCTCATCGTTGCCAGCGACGAGGCCAGCGACGAGGCAAAGTTTGCTGTTGCATCACCGCCGACAGAGTTGAAGGCTCCGGACGTTTATACCAAGTACATTTCCGCGAACGGGTATCCAATCGTCGCATCCAGCAACGTGAATGACTACGCACTTCTGGAGGCTGCGTATCTCATCAACATGATGCTGGCAGAGCGGCCCGACGTTCGAGAGGCGATGATTGCAAGCGGTTCGCGAATGAGCATCATTGCATGGAATGAATTCACCACCGACTTGCCTGAATGGGCATGGATGGGCGATCCGAAGGAAGACAACCAGCAATCCGAAGGCGTCAAAGCGAAAGACTTTTGGGATGCTCGAGCTCGCGGAATGGGCGGTTCGGAAACGGATCCATACTGTTCGTGCGGCGAAGAAAACCTGCTGGCGTATGCTGGCGATCCATACTCAACAGAGAACATCCTGATTCACGAATTCGCGCATAACATTCACCTTCGAGGCATGATCCGTGTCGATCCGACATTTGACCCACGTCTCAAGGCGGCCTACCAAAAAGCGATGGCCGCTGGCTTGTGGAAAGGCAAATACGCGTCAGTCAACCATCATGAATACTTCGCCGAGGGAGTGCAGTCATGGTTCGACGACAATCGCGAGGATGACCACGACCATAACCATGTAAATACTCGCGAAGAATTGCTGGCATACGATCCCGAGTTGGCGGGTTTTTGCCGCGAGATCTTTCTCGATACTCAATTGCGCTATACCAAACCCACTACGCGGCTTGTTGATCATATGGCGGGATTCGATCCAAAGTTATCGCCAACATTTGCCTGGCCGGAGAGATTGATCGAAGCTCAGAAGGCCATCCGAAAACAGGTTGAACTTCGCAACAGCAAATGACCTCGCAGAATCGGATCATCTGTCATCATCGTCGTGGGTTCGATCAGCAGGTGGTGAATCGCTCAAATTCATTTCAAGTTTCGATTCGGTTCACCCGAAAGCGATAATGCGGCATTGGATCGGCAGAAATGGCCGAATCGCGTGCTCGCTGACGCTTTTCCAGACTCAACGGTGCTGAACCGAAAATGCATACGGACCGAAAAATCGGGTTTGCCATGGGCATCCTGCTGATTGGGATCGTCGCTGCTTTGTTCTTCCGCAACGAGCCCCTGATGGAGTCAGAAGTTCCCACGGTTCGCCGTGAACGTGAACTGAACGCGCGCCTGCGCGAACGTGACGTTGCCATTTATCTCAAAGATGATGCGAAAATCATTCAGGGCGATGACGAAGCGGCAAGTGAAGAGCTTCCCTTTACTCTGCGTGATGTTTTGCAGAGCATGGACAAACGCAACAAGTCGATGCCGTCTCCGGTCGGTAAAACAAAAGTTGCGGTGCGAACCGACGAGCCAGTTGCCAGCGATACGGACTCCGTCGGCGAGTTTCGACGAGTGAAAGACGGACCGGACGAAGAGTTAGTGCCCGACCCTCGGTCAATTGCATCAAAAGCAGGCGATGACAAATCGGATTCGCTTCCGCCGTTGTTTCCACCGGAAGATCCTGAATTTTCCGCTGACACGGCCATCACGTCCAAAGACAAAGTGACCGGATTTCAACCGCCTGAGTTCTTCGATGAGTATGTCGTTCGCTATGGCGACACGTTGTCAGGAATTGCGCAGAAGACGCTGGGTTCGCAAAGTAAGTATCAGGAAATCTACGAAGCCAACCGCGACAGAATGGCGAGTCCTGACCGACTGGATGTTGGAAAGCCGATTCGAATTCCTCGCGTTGCTGGCGCTCCGCCAGCAATCTATTGAATTCCCATCACGGGCCTAATAAGCAGATACGTTCCGATGGTGAGAATCGGCACTCCAAGAAGGTTGAGCAGCAAGCCGCGACGAGCCATCTCGCCCGACGGTATTCGCCCCGTGCTGAACACGATGGCATTCGGCGGAGTTCCCACGGGCAGCATGAATCCTGCACTTGCAGCAAGCGTTGCAGGGACGAACAACATTCGAGGGTCCAGGTGTAGTGGTTCTGCCATCGCCAGCAACGTTGGCAACACCGCGCTGATGGTAGCCACGTTGCTTGTAAGTTCTGTCATCATGATCAAAATCAGGCACACGATGGCAACCACCAGCCACGCCGGCATTGTTTGAAGAGGTTGCTGAAGAGTCGCGCCGAGCCATTCGGCCAGCTTTGTTGATTTGAATCCCGATGCGAGTGCGAAGCCGCCGCCGAAAAGAAGAATCATGTCCCACGGAAGTCGATTAGCCGTCTTCCAGTCCATTAAAGGAATGGATCGAGCTTTTGAGTCCGATTGCCCGGACGGCAGCACGAACATCAGTACCGCCATGAAGATGGCGACGGTCGCATCCGAAATCAGGTCTTTAGCCGGAAAAACAGCATTGGCGTTGCCCAGCGTGCTCGATATCCAAATGGCAACAATCTCGTAGTATCTCAACCAGCCGTGAATGATCGGCCATTCGCCAATGACGAGAGGCTGACGCGTGACCCAAAGGACCGCAGTCAGGCCAAAAACGATGGCCATTCTCCATTCCGGTGCGGTGACCTTGCCGAGTTCTTTCAGACGCTTTCGCAATTCCAGGCGAAGCCGATCGTCGTGTTCCGTTCTTCCCGGCAGTCCTTTCGTTAAAACCAACCAGGCAACGGTCAGGTAGAAGAGTGCGATCGGTCCGCAGCTCAATAACCATTCAGAGAAGTATACGTCCGGGGCCCCCTTGAGCTGTTCTCGATAGATTCCAATTGCCTGACTGTTCGTTGGGCTGCCGACCAGAGTCGCCATGCCTCCCAGCGTTGACGCATACGCAATGATCAGCAACAACGGCACTGCCAACTTTTCAGACCGCCGCGTCCCGACGGGACCTTCATCTTCATCAAGGATCTTCAGCATGGCCAGTCCAATGGGCAGCATCAGCATAGCCGTGGCTGTGTTGCTAATCCACATCGACAACCCAAACGTCGCAATTGCAAACCCCAAAACCATTCGTTTCGGGCTGACTCCAACGACCGACACGATGTGCAGCGCCATGCGACGATGGAGACTCCATCGTTCGATTCCCAGAGCGATGATCATACCGCCGATGTAAAGAAAGAGACTGTCTTCCACAAACGCCGTGCTTGTTTCCTTTGCCGACTGAATCCCCAGCAGCGGGAACAAACCCAGCGGAAGCAGGCTGGTGGCGGCCAGCGGAATCGCCTGAGTCATCCACAGCCCCGCCATCAATGCAGCGACAGCAATCAAGCGATGCGCGGCCGGAGTCAAACCTGCTGGTGATGGCAGCAACAGGATAATCAGGAAGACGGCAATCAACGTCGGCAACAGCCATTGCGGGCGATCATTGTCGGACGATGTTTCCTCGATCGATGATCCCATGGCCAATCCGTTCGAACAAACGCCCTTCCGTTCCCCACCGGGTTCATCACAATGGCGTGGACTTAAGGAGTTCGCTTAGCGAGCTTAGGAAGTCAATCCCCTGATTCATCGCGTCCCCGCAACGCCAATCAGGGGATTAGCATCCCCCGCTCGCATTAATTCCACTCCAGTGGAGATAAATCCGGTGGTATTGTTCGTTTCGTGGTTTACTTCACCCGACAAATTGATGTCCAGCTATGGCAACCGCTTAATCATCACATTTCGAAACGAAACCGGATCATTGTGCCCGGCAAATCCAAAGTAGCCACTGGTGCGATCCTTCCCCGGATGCGGAGAATTTGCCATGTACTCGGTGATCTTTGAAAGGTCCGCTTCCAGAATCAAGTTGCCGTTGACTTCCACTTTGATCCTGCTGCCGTCAACCGTGACTTCCTGGAAGTTCCAGGTTTCGGCAGGCCGAGTGAAGCCTCGTTTTGCCGCAGCCATTCCATAGGCGGAACCGTGATACTGGCGAGCATCCAGCTTCGCATAATTCGCGTGTTCATTGTCCAGTACCTGCAGTTCAGTCATAGCGTTGTAGGCCGGATCGCCAGTGCCGTCGGTACGAATCGCCAGTCCGTTGTTCCCCGATGGTGGAACCTTGAATTCCAGACGGACGACAAAGTTCGAGTATTCGTCGGTCGTATGCAGAATTCCGCCATGGCCCGCTTTGCATCGAATCGCTCCATCAACAACTTCATAGTTGACGGCAGCGCCGGCCCAGCCGGTTAGATCCTTGCCGTTGAACTTCACTTCGAAGCCATCAGCATGGCTCTCAACCAGGATCTTGTTTGCTTCTTCCGCCGGGATCTCGCGAACGTAGATATTCTTCCAGCGAATCTCACCACCGTGTGTTTGAAGAGAAATCGGCCCCTTCACAAACAGCGGTGCAGGACGATCAAAGTAGTTCTCCATGATCGCATTGTCGACGACCATCTTTTCATTCAGCCAAACGCTGGTTCGAGCACCAATCTGGCGAATTCGGAAATGGTTCCATTCACCAAAAGGCTTGTCAGCGAACTCAGCGGGATCTTTGCCTGCGGCTCCTGGGCTGTTATTCCACAACCCGCCGCTGCCCTTGTTAGATCCCAGGCTGAACTTTGCTTCGTCGGTATAGTCCCAAATCTGAACTTGAGGATTCGCTTTCAGGTAAATTCCGCTGTCGGCTCGAGCCACCGTCTTGTAGTCAATCAGAAACTCGTAATCAGTGAATTCCTGATCTGTGGCAAGGTAAGCACCTTCGCCATCGTTGACGAGTTCTTCGTTTTCCACTGACCAATGCTTTTTCGAATCAGCCGTCCAGTCGGAGACTTGCTTTTCCTTTTCCTCGGCAGACATTTCGTCAAGCTTGCGAGGATCGAAGTGGGGCATTCCGTGCCAGCCAGTCAAATCCTTGCCGTTGAACAAAGCGCGGAATCCTTCCGGCGCTTCAGCAGAAGTTGGCGATGCCGAAAGCGTAAAGAACAACGCCGCAGCCACAGAGGACAGCAGGGAAATTCGAGCGGTCATAGGAGTTTCCGGAAGGATGATAAGAGGCAGGATTTTGGCAAGTACGTGCCCTCACGGCAGTAACTCCCAGAGCGTAGCAAAAAAAAACGGTTCGAAAACCATCCGACGTCACTCCGACGCGAACTTGGCCCACATATTTCGGCAGAAATCGGACTGCGGCGATCCAGCAAACCACCCGACTCGGTTTTGATTTGTTCGGCACCCGACGTTCGGCACCATTCCGCTGCTGTGGCGGGGGAAACGTAAATCCCGTGATTGTCGGCCATACAATGACTCAGGGGACTAACGTCCCCTGTTCGCCTCAATACAGCCCGCGAGCAGAGTAGGTTCGATACCACAGCCACGAACCTCTAAAAGTCCTTCCTCGCCAAATACATGCATCCGCCGCACATCATGAAGACGACGAACGCAAGGTTGCTCCAGAATGACCTCCAAAGATTGAAGGTGACTCGAGGCTGATTGAGGTCCTCGGGTGCGCCTGGATTTATCGCGGATTGCTGTTCCCCTGGAATCACGGTCGACTTTTCGCCGGTCACCAGATACCTCAGCACGTTGTCGAGTTCCGACGGCTTTGGCAAAACCGAATACAAAGGCAGCGCGACGTAATCGTAAGCGTAGTAGGGCCAGGACGATTTTCCGGTGATAGCCTTCGACGGCGAATCCGCGTTCGGCGAGTAGAAGAACAGCGATCGGCGACCGTTTGCAAGAATCAGTTGACCGTCCAAGCTGAAGCCGACAGCGGAAATGGAGCCGTTTTCCCTCGGTTTCCATGGCAGAAATGTGCTCGTTCCGGAATCGAACAGGACAACGTGGCCGCCATGAGTCATCACGGCAGCCAAACTTCCTTCTGCAGCAAACTCAACCAGTTTGGGCTTCTCGCCGGCGGGAATTTTTCCTTCCGCCACAGTTTCCAAAGTGGTGCGATCCAGAGCCAGAACGTTCCCGTCCGCCAACGCGCACAGGATCACGTTGCCACCGCTGGCGATGACAGCGGCCTGCTTTGGTTCAAGACTGCGCGAAGGTCCCGGCAAATACATGCCGTCGTCAGAACGAATCAGAGTCGACAATTCGCCGTTGTCCCAAATCGCGAGCGACTCGTCCGCCGAGTTGAAAGCGACGGAAGCTTCCATGCGAATCGCTTTCATGTTCTTGTCAGTCAAAGTCTGAAAAGCCTGCGATGAAGCCGATTGCGGAATGAGGCCGCCAAATATCCCTTTGAGGAACACCGCTGTCTTCTTGTCTTTTTCGGCGATCCCAACGAACCGATATACACCTCGTGAGCCGGGCAGCAGGATATCGGAATTCTTTGTGATGTAGGCACCGAACACGGGTCCGGGCGTCGCCGATTCGATCTCACGCTTGTAGCCATTTTCTTTCAACCCCGTCACCAGAGTGGCAGGAGCCGCACCCGTGAATCTGGACGCTTCCGGCTGCAACGAAACGATCTTCGTGCCGTCTGGAGTTGCGGCGACTCGTGTTCGCATGCCAAAGGAAAACAACCTGCGCATCGATTGGTCGAATGAGTTCCCGCTCTGATACTCAAAGATCGGTTCCCAGTCTGAAAGCTCGGCATTCCAGCGGCTGAAGTTGCGAGATCCGTCGACAATAAACACTTCGTCGCCTGCGATGGTGATTTCAGAAATCTGCTGTGACCGCATATAGCCGTTGTCCATGAAACCATGGATCGCGCCGATCGTTTGTACAACGATCCAGAAGACCACGACGATGCTCAATGAGACCGTGGCATTTCGCCAGATCGCCCCGGCCAGAGCTGACACCGAGAAATAGATCGAGAACAAAAACACGTACAACGGAATACAGAGCAACAGTTCCGGTCGCCACATACCAAACCTGGCCCAGAGCAACAGCCAAACACCGACGACCAGAAGCGACGCGTATAGAAACGTAAACATGCAGCCGCCAAGAAATTTGACGACAAACAGAACCGAGCGGCGCACCGGCTTGCTCAGCAACAACGAGATCTCGCCGGGCTCGAATGTTCGCGGAATAATCGTCGATGTGACCAGCAGCGACGCAAAGATCCCAAAGAACCCAAGGAAGACAGACAGAATGAAGATGATTGACGAATTGATCAGCATCGTCGACTGCGTGGGAGGAACTCTCAGTGGACCAAACAGCGTCACCGTGCCGTAAGACAGCGACAACGACGTCTCTTCATCAATGTCGATCGCTCGAGGATACGCCCGCGCAAGCCGCTTGAGATTTCGCGACGCCAGCACATCTTTATCCTCGTCAGCCGCGTCTGGCGTTTTCAAGCCTTCGTCGAGTTCAACCGAGGCCCAGTTTTCGACCCTGTAGAACTTCGGATCTGACAGCAGACGATTCAGATTGTCGACCAGGGAATTGTTGCCGCCTCGTGGTCGACCGGAATCTCCTTCCGTTCCTTTCAACGCCTTGAATCGCTCTTCCAGCTTCTTTTGTTGCTCGTCGTTCAGCAAACTCCAGATGTGAGCGGAAGGTGTCTCCGACGAACTGCGATCCTTGTCCAGCGTCTTTAGAAACTCTTCAGCGTCGACCATCTCAAAAGGCCGCAACTGAGTACTCGCCGCGCTCGACAGGCCCAGCGGAGAAATGGCCAGCAGCACGACCACGATGGCAATCATCGCGATCCACAACACGCGAGACGCCGCGGCTTCTCGGAACGAATCTTTCAAAATGGCAAGACAGGCTCTCATGTGGCGGACGCTCCAACGATGTCGATAAAGACTTCTTCCAAAGTCCGCTCTCGTCGAGCAAGACGCCAAACACTTACGTCGGCAGCTCGCAATGAGTCCACCAGTGAATCAATCTCACCTTGCTTCGTCACTCGCACTTCCGCCTCGAACGCGTCGCTCGAAACTTCCCGCACCGTTGCCCCCGCGCGAGCTGCGAAACAGCTTCGGATCGCTTCTCCATTGCCCGTCAACTGAAACTGAACTGGCGCATCGGCCAGAGCAACTGTCAGTTCTTTGACGCTGCCGGTCTTGAGCAGTTTGCCATGGTTCAGAATAGCGACGCTGTCACAGATGAGTTCAATCTCCTGCAACAGGTGACTGTTTAAAAACACGCTGTGCCCTTCGGACGCCAGTTGTCGCAGTACATCGCGAATCTCACGCCGACCAACCGGGTCAACACCGTCCGTCGGTTCATCCAGCACGATTAATTGAGGCCGATGCAGAATCGCCTGCGCCAGACCCAGCCTCTGTAGCATGCCCTTCGAATACCCAGAGACGCGTTCGTCTTCTCGTCCCTTCAGACCGACCAACGCCAGCAGCTCCGGACGACGATTGCGGATCTCTTTTATCGGCATGCCGCTCAGGCTGCCGTAGTATTCCAACGCGGTGTTTGCAGTCAGGTGGCGAGGAATTCGATGGTTTTCCGGCAGATAGCCGATTTCTCGTCGAGCCGCCATGGAGCCCGCTGGATGACTGAGCACCGTTGCGGAGCCGCCCGATCGGCGAACGATGCCGAGGAGAATCTTGATCAGAGTCGTCTTGCCCGCTCCGTTCGGTCCCAGCAGTCCGTAGATCACGCCGCGTGGAACCTGCAACGTAACCTCATTCAATGCCTGAAAGCTTTTCTGCCCAAACAGGCCTCGACGATACAACTTGCTGACCCGTGATGTTTCAATCACGAACTGGCTGCGATCACTGGTTGTCGAATCAATCATGCGGTCCGCCTGAATCTGTACTGCGTGTTTTCATGGCTCGGAGATATACCCGGACGGAATGCGATTTCGTACTGAACAACCCGCAGATGTTCGCTGAATGCCTCCAAAAATTGGACGAAATGAGACTTTCCCTGGTTTCGGGCGTCGAAGTCAAAGGCGGTGCTATACTTCCACTCACGCTCCGTGGTCGCTGCAGAATCATTCTTCTGAAATCTCGCGAAGGAAATCACGGCTCTCACTGGCGAACAGTCTGTTTCACACTATCGGAATTTCAGACCGGCAATGTACGACATCATCGGAGACATCCACGGCCACGCCGACGAACTGGTCGAACTGCTTCACGCTCTGGGTTACAAAGAAGAACCCAACTCCTTTCGGCATCCTGATCGCAAGGTCATCTTCTGCGGTGACTTTATTGATCGAGGCCCAAGGATCCGCGACACGATTTCGATCGCTCGCAGCATGTGCGAAGCAGGTGATGCTCAGGCTGTGATGGGCAATCATGAACTGAACGCCCTTGCGTTTCATACTCTCAACCCGGCTTCTCCCGGTGAATTCCTGCGAAGTCACACCACGAAGAACGTGCATCAGCATCAGGCAACTCTGAGTCAGCTCGACGATGTTGACCTCGCCAAAGCCCTGGATTGGTTTCGTTCGCTTCCCATTACGATTGACACCGGCGATGCGCGAGTCGTTCATGCCTGCTGGGATTGTTCCGACCTCGAAACTCTTGCCAACGCAGCATTGAAGTATGGCTACATGACGCCTGCATATCTCTGGCATGCGACTCGTGCCGACGATCCGATTTTTGATGCGATCGAGCGAGTGATGAAAGGCCCCGAAATGAAGCTTCCAGCGGGCAGCTTTATGACGGACAAAGAAGGCAATCGACGGCGCAATACTCGCATCCGATGGTTCGAATCGCCCGATGGTCATACCTGTGCGTCATACTCGATTCCGCCGTTGGCCGATGCCGTACTGGCCGAAACTCCAGTGCCCGACGTCGCTCGGCCAGCACCCTATGACGCATCGCACCCGCCGGTTTTTGTTGGCCACTACTGGCTCCCTGACAAGCTGCCACGGCCGCTGGCTGCTAACATTGCGTGCGTTGACTACAGTGTTGCAAAAGACGGCCAGCTGGCCGCATATCGACATCGTGGCGAGCGAGTCCTTCGAGCCGAGAATTTCGTCACTGTGCCGAGTCGCCACTAGCGCGGCCAAGGTTGCTGTTGTTTGCCATTCGCCTGAGGCTGAAAATTCTGCGTTTCATTTTCAGTGTATTCCGTGTCGTCGCTGGTAAACACGGCTACCCTCATTTTTGCAGAGCCTCCGGGATAGGCGACTCAAAAGCCGACCTAACGAATCGGATGCTGTTTAAAGAACTTCACGATTAGCGCAGGAGCCTCTTTGGGGAACTCGTGCCCGCCAGCGGTGATGAATGTCGCTACCGGCGAATCGATCGTTGAAGGGAATTCGGTGCACGACTTTTCCCACGGCTTTCCTTCGCCGCATTTGTTCATTTGTTTGACTGACTCAATCATCATCTTTTGCCACGCGTACTTCACCAGCGGATCGTTTTCTCCAGCCATATGTAGCATCGGCTTGGGTTTCAAAGTGCCTCGAAGCTTGAGTGCCGCCGCGCCGGACGGAGCGAAAGCGGCAAAGATGTTTGGGCGTTCATTCCACAGGATGTAGGTGAAACTACCTCCGTTGGAATGACCGGTCGAATAGATTCGCTTGTCGTCGACCTTAAATTCCTTCTTCATCGATTCAAGGACCTGATCGAAAAACTTCAGGTCGCGATCCCCCTGATCTCCGGGGCCCATTTGCCAACCTGACCGAAGTCCCTGAGGATCCGTAATCTGGCCTGGCGTTTTCAATCCCTGCATGTAGACGACAATCGCATCCGGCCATTCGTCATGAATACGAAACGAACGTGCCGCGTTCCGCATTGTGCCACCGTGGCCGTGGAAAACGAAAACCAGCGGAGCCGCCTTCGTCGACGCCGAATCGGGGGCCGCGATCAGAGCCTCTCGTTCGACTTCATCAATTCTCCACTTTCGCGGTTCCGGATCGGCCGCTGGGCTTTTAGCAGGATTACAGAACATGGCGATCAGGCAGGCGGCCAGAAGCATTCGACTTTTCATAGCGGATTCCAATTTACGAACGCGGGATTGCACGATGTTTCACGTCCGTGGCCGAGTTCTGGCTTTGGGCGTTAACGAGCCTTCGCCCACTGCAGGGCTTGGTGAAGTTGTCCGTTACCGGCGCCCCCCAATCGCTGTTCGGAGGGCTTCAAATTCTTCGATGCTGAGCTTTCCGTCTTTGTCGCCGTCCACCTGATCGAACAAAATGTTGGCGATCGCAGGATTCTCTTTGAGGCGTGGTGCTCGCTCGATGGCTTTCTTTGCTTCGTCTTTGCTGATCTTCTCGTCACCGTCAGCGTCCAATGTGGTGAACAATGCGCCGCCGGCCCCTGAACCCAAACGCATTTTGGGACGCTGTTCACCGACAGGAGAAAATGTCTCAACGTATCCGATCATCATTTCTTCGTAAGTCTGCTGGCCCCAATGCACCGTCTGGCTGGGGTCTGGGTTTGCAGGATTGCCATCGCTGTTGTCGAATACAGCGGTGACTTTGATACGACTGCCTTTGGGAATCACTTTGGGTTCGCGGTAGTCGTACCGAAGCTGCCAGTTGAAATCGTAACGAGGAATGTCCAACAGCGTTTCCGTTTTTCCGTCGGGAGTCGTCAGTTCAAAATTGAACGACTTGCCTCGCACATGCATGTGAGCCATGTAGGCCATCACGGAAATGTCAGTCGGAACCGGGCGAGTGATCGTTTCGACATGACTGGCCGCGTTCGGAGAAATGTTGAGATCCGGGTCCGCCAGAGGAATCGTATTGACGATGAATTTGGGTTCAGACTTCGCGAAGGTCAAACCCATCTTCAACTGTTCTTCCGTCGCCTTGCCGCTTGGCGTGTAGTGAATCTGAAAGCTCACCGTTGCCCCGGCTGGAAGCTTCTTTGCAAAGCCCTCGGGATACATCTGACCGGCATTTCCTGGAACATAGGCCGCCCAATACCCGCCGATTCCCTCTTCGCGATCCCGAACGCGACCAGCACCTTTTTCGTGCACATTGACAATCACATGATGCACCACACTGCGGTCAGTTGGAACGATCTCATATCCCTGAATCCACTTGTCTTCTTCCAGCGTCGTTTCGGTTTTTACGAACTGATACGGCATGGTGCCGGTGGCCTTGATTTCGATCGGCTTTGGAATTTGAACGATGTAATCCGGTTTGCCCAGTGTCCATTCTTCGGCAAACGTCTTCGCGATCGGCGCGTCCGAAGGATCGCCTTCGGGGCGCTCGCTTTTGATCCATGAGATCAGATCATTCTTGTTGGCGTCAGTCATTGAGCGATCATTTGCCCAGATACTCTCGTGCTGACCTTCGGACTCTGCTGCAAACCACGGTGGCATGGTTTCACGGTCGACGACTTCTCGAATCATCGGGGCATGGGCAACCACGTCCGCGTACGTGTCTAAAGCGAAAGGGCCGACTCCGCCCGATCGATGGCATTCGATGCAGTTTTGTTGAATGATGCGGGAGATCCGATTGTGGTAGGTGATGCTGGCAGCTTCGGTCGTTGCCTCTTCGTGGTCCAATGTGCATCCGGGAGCTGCCGTCGCGGCCACTTCAGGAGTCTTCCCGTCAAGCAGTGAGTCGAGCGCCGTCGCCAGAAACGTGTGACGCGGGGCATCCAGTGCGTAGCCGATGCCGTACTGATCATCGATCGCTCCGTGATAGACAATCGTCTTTGCCGAATCCAGCACAAGCACGTCGGTCGTTGTTGTCGCTCCCAGGTGCCGTGCGAGTTGCTCATCTGCGTCGTGAACGTATACCGCTGTCCTCCCGAGCGACTGCGATGCTTCAGTCATCTCGTTAGACTTGTCGGTAGGTACGCAGTTCACCGCAATGAACTGAACGTTTCTTGTCGAATACTTTTTCGCGAGATCCACCAGCGTTGGCAAATACTTTTTGCTCAGCGGGCAACTGGTGCTGGTCATCGCAACCACGACCAACTTTTGATCCTTAAACTCGTTCAGCGAATGCGACTGGCTCAAAAGGTCCGCGAACTTGATATCTGCCACAAACTTCCCAACGCCGTGATCCATTGGTCGAAGCAACTTGGCCCGCTGTCGCAAGTCTGATGCTGCAGACCCGCTTGGTTTTTCGCTCATGGGCGAGGCCGTGGTAAACCTCAACAAGCCCAGCGCGGCGCACGACACGGCAACTGATGCAACAACCCAAGCGGAAGAACGGCGAATATTCATGCACGAAAACCCTGACGGAATATTTTGTAAACGATACTTTCGACAACCGACTGGTAACGTCAAATGCCACCTGTTCGAACAACCTGCAATGCGAAGCTAATGTTTCCCGATGAGGGTTCAACACCGCTGGATCGATACCCGGCCTCACAATTTCTGAAAAGATCAAATGTTTGATTTTCGCGAATCATAATGACTGCCCGGCAGTTCGATTTATGCCGAATTTACCTGGCAAGATTTTTCACAGAACAATCACATTTCTGCGATCGACTTCCGTACTCTCACTCCGTGTGCATGTCGTTCCGAGTTCACCCGTAAGCCATTGATCTGGATTTTGCGGAAATCTGCTGAACGTTCAGAAATCGAGTTTGTCCTGGTTCCGCCGAGTCGCCCGGTCAATCGCAATTGCGGAACCACTTTTGTGAGTCCCCATCCGCTGCGACGTATAGATTCCTGAGTGGCCACTGAACAGAAAAGCCAAGACGCACGACGTGGCAAAGTAATAGAGATACTCGCCTCCAAAGAGTTCCACTGCCATCACAGTGCAGGCAAGTGGAGTGTTCGTGGCTCCGGCGAACACAGACACAAAGCCAAGCGCCGCCATGAGGTCGACGGGCGCCCCGAAAAGCACCGCCAGCGAATGTCCGAGGGCCGATCCGATGAAAAACAGCGGAGTCACTTCGCCACCTTTGAAGCCGCCTCCCAAAGCAATCACGGTGAACACCAATTTCCACAACCAGCTCCACGCATGCGCGCCACCGGGCTGAAATGTGGAGACGATGGTGACCGCGGTTTTGTCCGGGGATGAAACTCCAAGGCCCAGGAAGTCGCTCGTCCCGACACACTGCACCAGCACTATGATCAACAGACCGCCAAGCACAGGTCTCAGAATCGGCCACTGAACGTATCGTTTAAACAGCCACGCCACACCGTGAGCCATCTGCGAAAAGAGAAGGCTCGTCAATCCAAAGACGATCCCGGCCACGACCGTGATCGCCATCAGTCGGCCATCAAACGCGGCCACTTGTGATAGCGAACCGGCCGGCAGCATGCTGGCAACATGATAGTGTGTGTGATCGATTCCCCAGGCGAGGCATGTTTGGTCGCTGGCGACGGCCGCCAACAGACATGGCAGCAACGCCGAATAGTTCATCCGCCCAATAACGAGCACTTCCATTGCAAAAATCATCCCGGCGACCGGTGTTCCGAACACTCCCGCAAAGCCCGCGGCAACCCCTGTCATCAGCAGAATGGAAACGTGCTCACGACCAATTCCGGGGATTCGTCGAGCCAGCTCGCCTGCGATGCTGCCGCCCATCTGCACGGCCGTTCCTTCTCGTCCCGCGGAGCCACCGAACTGATGAGTCACGATCGTGCCAATAAAAACCATCGGTGCCATTCGCAACGGGACACC
>JANMEV010000189.1:0-20733 GCA_031377305.1 Planctomycetota bacterium
GGTTGGGTCAGGCGTTGTGACAAAGATCATTAAGTAATATCTCTGTAATGTGGACTTGGGCTGCCTGCTGGCGGTTTTATCAGCAGGCAGTTTCGCTTTTTGGCTTCGAGGTTTTGTCATGCGAGAGTATGTTTGGCTAGAGTGCACGGAGACCGGACAGCGGAATTACCGTGTCATCAAGGAGACTCGTGGAACTGAGCGATTGGAGTTGATGAAGTATTGTCCCAAGCTTCGTCGGCACACGCTTCATAAAGAGTCGCGTAAGAAGTAGCGAGGGCTGGCCTCCCGGTTCGAACGGGTGTAGCTCAATTGGCAGAGCAGCGGATTCCAAATTCGCAGGTTGCGGGTTCAAGTCCCTCCGCCCGTGCTTTATCGCCAGCTTAAACATTGGTGTTTTTGAATTTCGGTTCTTCTTTGCGTTGAGTCTCAAATGTCAAGCAAGAGCGCAAGCGTTTCGCTGCTGCCTGAGTTGTTCCGATTTGGCATTTACAAGCCGAATCAGGGCCGACGGGTCCGTCAGTTTACGTTTTTTGCGATTGTGATCGTCGCTGCCTTTGGCTGTTTGACATTGGCAAATGGTCCAATGGTGTCTTACGGCAAGTCGGTTCAGCTTGGTGTGCCACTCGGGATTTGGTTGGTTTTTTGCTGGATCGCGTTCCGGGCGGTTAATTTTTCGAGGTTTGCAGATTTTCTTGTTTCTGTTGAGTCTGAATTGGAGAAGGTCACTTGGCCCTCTCGAAGGGAAGTGGTTCAAGCGACAATTGTTGTGCTTTGTACCATGTTTTTCCTTGGGCTGTTTCTGTTTCTGATCGACTTGCTCTGGACATGGTTGTTTAGCGTCATTGGGTTCACGGAGTACAAGTCATAGGGTTCATTCGGCTTTCCGCCGCCCAAGTTGGCTTTCAATCACGTCCGCAGTTGCAATTCGCAGTTCACAGTATCACCATACGCGGCTTCATTTTTGCAGCAGATGTCAGGGGGGTTTGTCTTCATGGCCAAAGAAGCAGTCAGTAGCAATTCTGCTTCCAGTGACATGCTATGGTATGTGCTGAAGGTGCAGACAAATCGCGAGCGAACGATTCGCGAAGCATTGTTGAAGAAAATACGGCTTGAGAATCTTGAAGAGTTTTTTGGCGAGATTGTGATTCCCTCAGAGAAGGTGGTCGACACTCGAGGTGGGGCTCCGAAGGAGCAGGATCGAAAGCTGTTCCCCGGCTACATCATGATTCAGATGGTGCTGAATGATGATACATGGTACTTGGTTCGTGATACTGGTGGCGTCGGGGACTTCGCTGGCGCGGCTGGTAAGCCGATGCCGATGGAGCAGCACGAGGTTGATCGAATGTTGGGCCGTGCTGAGCAGCAGATGGGTGCTGCGGCGAAAGTGAAGATTCAGTTTTCTGCTGGAGACGTTGTGAAGATCCGCGAAGGTACCTTTGAGAATTTTGAGGGTACTGTTGAAGGGATTGATGAGCATAACGGCAAGATTTCGGTGTTGATTGAGATCTTCGGGCGTTCAACTCCAGTTGAGCTTGATCATTGGCAGGTTGAAGCTGTTTGATGTTATTTCCGTGTTGTACTTGCGAGTTGGATTGATCGGTCATGGGTAAGGCACGTGCTGTTGTTACACAAATCAAAGTGCAGGTTACGGGCGGTCAGGCTACGCCAGCTCCGCCGGTTGGTACTGCGCTTGGTCCGCACGGAGTGAACATTGGTCAGTTCGTGTCGCAGTTCAATGAGAAGACTCGTGACATGATGGGGGTGACGATCCCCTGTGTTATTACGGTCTACAACGATCGTTCTTTTGAGTTCGTGTTGAAGAGTCCTCCAGCGGCCGTGTTGCTTAAGAAGGCGGCTGGTGTTGCGAAAGGTTCCGGTAATCCCCTTCGGACCAAGGTTGGCAGTGTGACGACCGCCCAGCTTGAGCAGATTGCTAAGCAGAAGTACGAAGATTTGAACGCGTCATCTGTCGAGCAGGCTCGAAAGATGATTGCCGGTACTGCTCGAAGCATGGGTATTGAGGTTATTGACTAGTTGGTTTGTGTTCTGGTCGTTGTTGTTTCGTTGTCAAATGTTGGGTGTGAATCATGGCTGGTCAATCAAAGCGAATGAAGGCTCTGTCGAAGAAGGCTGCTGAGTTGGGCGTATTGGCTCTTCCGGACGCTGTTAAGGCTCTTAAGTCCCTTGAGGAGCAAATGCCAAAAGCGATCAAGCGTATTGGTTTTGATCAGACGGTAGAGATCGCTGTGCGGCTTGGTGTTGATCCGCGGCAGGCGGATCAGATTGTTCGGGGTTCAATCGTGCTTCCTCACGGCATTGGTAAGTCGCAGCGAGTGTTGGTTTTCGCTCAGGGCGAGAATGTGAAAGTGGCACAGACCGCTGGTGCTGACTTCGTTGGTGGCAAGGATTTGGCCGACAAAATCAAAGAAGGTTGGCTGGAGTTTGATGTCGCAATCGCGACTCCGGACATGATGGGCGTGGTGGGGCCTCTTGGTCGCGTGCTGGGTCCTCGTGGTTTGATGCCAAGTCCTCGTGCCGGTACTGTGACTCAGGATGTTGCTACTGCTGTCCGCGAGTACAAGGCCGGTAAGGTTGAGTTTCGAGTTGATAATGGTTCCAACCTGCATTGCGTTGTTGGAAAGATGTCTTTCGAAAACGTTAAGCTTCAGGAGAACATTGAGTCGTTGCTGAGTTACATTCGCAGCTTGAAGCCCAGTGCTTCGCGCGGTGTGTACATGCGCGGTGTTGTGGTTTCTGGAACAATGATGCCTTCAATTGTGGTCGCGATTTAATTCGGCTGCACTTTGGGTCTGATTTTTTGTTTGTGTTTTTACCGGCGAGTAGTGGCAATGGGTCGTCAAGTAAAAGACATGGTGATCTCCGACATCCAGTCCCGGATTGGGGATGCTAAGGATTTCATTGTTGTTGATGTTTCAAAGATGGATGCAATCAGCGCGAATCGCTGGCGGTTGTCTTTGCGGAAAGAGCGTATTTCGGCTTTGACGGTCAAGAATTCCGTCGCTGCGAACGCTTTGAGGCGCAAGGGAATCAGCGGTCTTGATTCAGTGCTCGCTGGTCCGTCGACCTTGATTTGGGGAAGCGACGATGTTGTGGCTCTATCAAAAGCCATTGCAAAGTGGGCTAAAGAGATCAAGAATTTTGAGATCAAAGGCGGTAGCGTTGAGGGGGAAACTCTTAACGCTGCGGCTGTGGATGCGCTTAGTAAGAGTGCGGGTCGGCTTGAGACGATCGGACAGATCGCCGGGTTGATGTTAGCTCCGGGGCGTCAGTTGGCTGGTTGTCTGCAAAGTCCCGGTGGTCAGTTGGCTGGCCAGTTGAAGACTTTGTCGGAAGAAAAGTCAGAATAGAAATTCAGCGGCTCGGTGTTCTGCTGATGTGATTTGTTGATTAACGAAGAGCGTGTTACTGAAAGAAAGGTACTGGCAATGTCTGCTGAAGCAGCCACTGAATTTGATGCAAAAACTAAAGAACTTGGCGACAAGATTGTTGGACTGACGCTGCTGGAAGCAAAGCGCGTTGTTGACTATCTGAAGGAAGTCCACAACATTGAACCAGCCGGTGGCGGTGCAGTGATGATGGCGGCTGGTCCTGCTGCGGCTGTTGAGGCCAAGGTTGAACAAACCGAGTTCAATGTTGTTCTTACTGGCTTCGGCGAGAACAAGATCGCGGTTATTAAGGTTGTCCGCGCCGTGACTGGCCTTGGGCTGAAGGAAGCCAAGGATCTTGTGGAAGGCGTTCCAAAGAATCTGAAGGAGGGCGTGTCCAAAGAGGATGCAGAGAAGCTGAAGGCCGAAGTTGTTGCGGCTGGTGGTACTTGCGACATTAAGTAGTTAATGTCGACTTTTTTGTAGCAGAGCTTTTCGTTGGCACTGGCCGGAGTGACATTTGTTGCTCCGGCGGTGGCAAACTGCCAAATGTTTGAGGCGTGGACAATTGCGCGTCTCGTTTGTGAATGAAGGCTCGGCACTTGGTGTCCAGCGATCGTCTGACGTTTGCAATTTTCAGCTATGTTGCTCACAGAAGCGGGCAGCTGTCGAACTGATCGGCAGGTGCCTTTCGTCGCGCGCCGTTTTCTTCGTGGGCTTTGTTTGGCTGCCTGCCGACATTGTTCTGGGTTATTTGTTGTTCATTGACCGCGAGTCCATTGTTTGACGCTCGCGATTTGAGTTTTCTTCATCGAAGGCAGGGTTCCGCATGCCGATTCCGTCTGTTCGTACCATCGACCAGGACGAAGTTCGAAGCTTCGGGAAAATCAACGCTGAGTACGAGATTTCTGGTCTGACGTTGATTCAGACCGCATCTTACGCTCGTTTTCTGCAGGCCGATCGGTCGTCACGTGATCGTCTGGACATTGGTCTTGAGGCGATTCTGCGCGAAGTGTTTCCCATCGAGAGCTATGACGGGCAGTTCCGCCTGGAGTACGTTCGCTACGAGTTGGGTAAGCCGCGTTACACGCCGGAAGAGTGTCGCCAGCTGCGATTGACGTACGGGATGCCTTTCCGCGTTTGGTTGCGTTTGGTGAAAGAGCAGCCGGTTGAAGAGGAAGTTTACCTCGGTGATATCCCCATCATGATTGGTGGCGGGGAGTTTATCATCAACGGTGCGGAGCGAGTGGTTGTTAGTCAGCTTCACCGGTCTCCGGGTGTTGACTTTGTGATGGCGGAAGAGTCCGCCAGCAGCGACCGAAAGACGCATTCCTGCCGTATCATTCCAGAGCGTGGTAGCTGGATTGAGCTTCTCGTCAGCAAACGTGAAGCCATTGGTGTTCGCATTGACCAGAGCGGAAAGTTTTCGGCCCTCACGTTGCTTCGCGCAATGTCGAAGGACTATTCGTCGGATGCGGACATCATCCGAATGTTCTATCCGACCGAAGTCGTTAAGATTACTGCCAAGACCACGGCTGCTGAGTTCGAAGGCAAGTATTCTGTCGATGATGTTGTATTTCCAGCGAAACATGATCGTGCTGGGGAGTTGATCGTTGATGCGGGCTACGAAATCAGCGACGTCATCGCTGAAGAGTTGATTGCGGCTGGTCTGAAGAGCGTTGAGATCGTTACAGAAGTTCGGGATGTCCTGATTCTGAAGACTCTGGCAGAAGATGGTACATCAACGCACGAGGAGGCGTTGCTGAAGATCTATCAGCGACTGCGTCCCGGCAATCCGCCAAATTTGGACAAGGCGAACGATCTGTTCAAAGAAAAGTTCTTTGACGTCAATCGTTATCGGCTTGGTCGCGTGGGTCGATTTCGAATCAACCGAAAGTTTCAGCAAGACATTTCTGATGATGAAATGACTCTGAATCCTCAGGACTTCATCAACGCGATGAAGTACATCGTGCGGCTGCGAATCGGTGATCCGACGGCTCAGATTGACGATATCGACAATTTGGGCAATCGCCGCCTGCGTACGATCGACGAATTAGCGGCAGATGAAATTCGAAAGGGATTCCTGAAACTGCGTCGGACTGTGCAGGAGCGAATGAGCCTGAAGGAAGTCGATGCAATGACTCCTCGAACGCTCATCAATCCGAAGAGTGTTTCAGCGGCTATTGATTACTTCTACGGTCGAAGCGAATTGTCGCAAGTCGTGGACCAGACGAATCCGCTTTCGATGCTGACTCACGAGCGTCGTTTGTCGGCGTTGGGTCCTGGTGGTTTGAACCGTAAGCGAGCGGGCTTCGAAGTTCGCGACGTGCACATTTCTCACTATGGTCGTATTTGCCCGATTGAAACGCCTGAAGGTACAAACATTGGTTTGATCTCCAGCTTGAGCATTTATGCCAAGGTGGATGACTATGGCTTCCTGATTTCGCCTTACCGAGTTGTCAAGAACGCCAAGGTTACCGATGAGGTTGTTTGGCTGCGTGCTGACGAAGAAGCATCGGGCATGGTATGTCCGGCAGACACGCTCGTTGTGGACGGCATGATCGCGGAAGAGCGAGTGCTTTCACGAACCAAGAGCGATGTGGTCTGGATCGACCGCAATGAAGTGCAGTTCATCGACGTGGCCCCTTGCCAGATGGTTGGTGTTTCGGCTGGATTGATTCCGTTCCTCGAGCACGACGACGCGAACCGAGCCTTGATGGGTTCGAACATGCAGCGTCAGGCTGTTCCGTTGTTGATCTCCGAGCGGCCAATCGTTGGTACGGGAATGGAGCTGTATGTCGCTCAAAACTCGGGCATGGTCCTGCGTGCGGAGAAGGCCGGAAAGGTCACGTTCGTCGACGCTTGCAATATCGAGATCGACGGTCGACGTTATCCGCTTCGCAAGTTTACGCGTCTGAACGAACGCACCTGCCTTAACCAAAAGCCTATCGTCGCCATGGGCGAGAAGGTGAAAGCTGGGCAAGTGCTTTGTGACAGTGCCGCGACGAAGAAAGGCTCATTGGCCCTTGGTCGTAACGTGCTTGTCGCGTTTATGTCGTGGGAAGGTTACAACTTCGAAGACGCGATCATTCTGTCGGAACGACTGGTGAAAGAGGATGTCTATACCTCAATTCACCTCGACGAATTCGACGTTGAAATTCGTGAAACGAAGCTGGGTCGTGAAGAGTTCACTCGCGACATTCCGAATGTCAGCGAGAAGGCACTGCGCCATCTGGACGAGACGGGCATTGTGAAGGTCGGAACGCGAGTCAATCCAGGAGACATCCTGGTGGGCAAGGTTTCTCCGAAAGCCAAGTCCGAACTGACTCCGGAAGAGAAGCTTCTGCACGCGATCTTTGGTCGTGCTGGCGAAGATGTGAAGAACGAAAGTCTGGAAGTTCCGTCGGGTGTCGGCGGGATTGTGATTCACACCGAGAAGTTTTCTCGTCGAATGAGTCTCTCTGAAGTCGAACGCAAGCGGTTCGAAGACGATCTGAAGAAAGTTGAAAAGGAAAATGAAGTCGCGATTTCGGCGGCCTTCAAGACGTTCCTGGTCGACCTCGAAGCGGCTTTGGAACAGCCTGTGACGGACGCCGATGGTCGCCAGCTTTCAAAGCAGGAAGATCCCAAGGTTGTCGCCGACTATGCTCGTCGGTTCCATAGTCATTTCGAAGACATGGACATTCGCAGTCCTCAGAAGAAGACGGCAGCTCGTAAAGTTGTCCGTGAAAGCTGGGTGCTTGTTGAAGACGTTATTGATCGCGAAGATCACCGCCTGAACAGCATGAAGCGTGGCGACGAGTTGCCAAGCGGAGTGCTTCAGATGGTTAAGGTCTACGTCGCGTCGAAGCGGCAGATTTCTGTCGGCGACAAGATGGCCGGTCGCCACGGGAACAAGGGGGTTATCTCCAAGGTTCTGCCGATCGAAGACATGCCGTTCCTTGCGGACGGTACGCCTGTTGACATCATTCTGAACCCGCTGGGTGTTCCGAGTCGTATGAATGTGGGACAGATTCTGGAAACGCACCTTGGTTGGGCTGCCGGAAAGCTTGGCTATCGAGCCATCTGTCCGGTGTTCGACGGAGCGGGTGAAGATGAGGTCCGGGTGGCTCTTGCGGAAGCAGGACTTCCAGAAGATGGAAAAGCGTTCCTTCACGACGGCCGAACGGGCGAGCGTCAGGAACAGCGGACGACGGTTGGTTACATCTACATGCTCAAGCTGCATCACCTTGTCGACGACAAAGTGCACGCTCGTGCGACGGGTCCATACTCGCTCATCACGCAGCAGCCGCTGGGTGGAAAAGCCCGCTTCGGCGGACAGCGATTTGGGGAAATGGAAGTCTGGGCTCTGGAAGCTTACGGGGCGGCTTACATCCTTCAGGAGCTGCTGACCGTAAAGAGCGACGACGTCGAAGGTCGTACAAAGATTTACGAGAGCATGGTCAAGGGAGAAAACACGCTCGAAGCGGGCACACCGGCAAGCTTTGACGTGTTGAACAACGAAATTCGTGGTCTGTGTTTGAACCTGCAGCTCGAAAAGGCCGTCCACTGATTTCAGTGATTCGGCTGGACGTTGCTTGCAGGACGGTCGCAAGCATTTCTGATTACAGATAGCGAAAACCGCTTCAGGATTACTGAGGCGGAAGCTGTTTTGAACCTCCACTTTAGAGGAGATTCTGGCGTGAGTGTCAGCGAAGGTACATTTGATCGAGTAAACGACTATGCGTCTGTGAAAATCAGTCTCGCAAGTCCTCACGACATCCGCAGCTGGTCTTTCGGCGAAGTCAAAAAACCCGAAACGATCAACTATCGAACCTACCGTCCAGAGCGCGACGGTCTGTTTTGTGAACGTATTTTCGGACCTGAAAAGGACTGGGAATGTGCATGCGGCAAATACCGTGGCATGAAGTACAAAGGCATGATCTGCGACCGCTGCGGTGTGAAAGTGACTCACAGCCGAGTTCGCCGTAAGCGCATGGGTCATATCGAACTGGCCGCGCCGGTTGTTCATATTTGGTTCTTCAAGTCCATGCCAAGCCGCCTCGGTGCGCTGCTAAACATGAAGACAACCTCTCTGGAAAAGGTAATCTACTTCCAAGACTATGTGGTGATTGAGCCTGGTGACACGCCGCTCAAGAAATGCCAGATGTTGACGGAAGAAGAAGCTCGTCAGGCTCGCCGTGATTACGGTGACGGCAATTTCGAGATCGGCATGGGTGCGGAAGCCGTCAAGAAGCTTCTTGCGTCAATGCGATTGGCTGAACTGTCGGTTGAGCTGCGAGTTGAGCTTGCGAAGACTGGTAGTCAGCAGAAGAGCAAGGATCTTATCAAGCGATTGAAGATCGTTGAAGCACTGCGCGATAGCGACAACAAGCCAGAGTGGATGGTTCTGGATGTGATTCCAGTCATTCCACCAGACTTGCGTCCTCTGGTTTTGCTGGACTCAGGCAACTTTGCGACCAGCGACCTGAACGACCTTTATCGCCGAATCATCAACCGAAACAACCGCTTGAAGAAGCTGGTTGACCTGAACGCTCCGGAAGTCATCGTTCGCAACGAAAAGCGAATGCTGCAGCAGTCTGTCGACGCGCTGTTTGACAATAACCGCTGCAAGCGTCCCGTTCTGGGATCATCAAATCGTCCACTGAAGTCCCTGACCGACATGATCAAGGGCAAGCAGGGACGATTCCGCGAAAACCTGCTCGGTAAGCGAGTCGACTATTCGGCTCGTAGCGTGATCGTCGTAGGTCCTGAGCTGAAGCTGCACCAGTGTGGTCTTCCAAAGAAGATTGCTCTCGAGCTGTTCCAGCCGTTCGTTATTCGTCGACTTAAGGATCTGGGCCACGCTGATACGATCAAGAGTGCGAAACGCATGCTTGAACGTCGCGATGAAGACGTATGGGATATTCTCGACGACGTCATTCGCAACCATCCGGTGATGTTGAACCGTGCTCCGACACTGCACCGAATCGGTATTCAGGCGTTTGAGCCGACTCTGGTCGAAGGTAACGCGATTCGTCTGCATCCCCTGGTGTGCAAGGGGTTCAACGCGGACTTCGACGGCGACCAGATGGCCGTGCATCTTCCATTGTCGATGGAAGCGCAAATCGAAGCGACGACGTTGATGATGTCGACGCACAACATTTTCAGCCCTGCCAACGGCGCGCCGATCATTAGTGCGTCGCAGGACATCGTGATGGGTTGTTACTACCTGACTCTGAAGCGATTGGATCGCCCAGGACAGGGGATGGTGTTTGCGTCTGCTGAAGAAGTCTTCATGGCTTTCTCGCTGGGCAAGATTAATCGCCATGCCACGATTCGATTGCGACTGCCTCGTGGTAAGCGAGTCAAGGGCGAAGGCTCAGAGACTTTCCGACAGGGTGGTCTGGTTGAAACGTCGCCGGGTCGAGTCATTTTCAATGACATCCTGCCGAAGAAGATGTCGTTCTACAATCAGACTCTCGGAAGCAAAGACCTCGCTCGAGTCATTTCTGACTGCTATCAGGAACTTGGTCGTCGCGAGACGATTGAGTTGCTCGACCGCATGAAGAGCTGCGGTTTCCGTGCTTCTACGGAAAGCGGATTGTCGTTCGGCGTCAGCGACCTGAAAACGGCTCCGAACAAGGAACAGGTGATTGGTGCGTCCGAGAAGATGGTTCTGAAGCTTCTGAAGAACTACGAAAAGGGCGTCATTACCAATCAGGAACGTTACAACAAGGTGCTCGACATCTGGACGCATGCTCGCGAAGAGATCACCAAATCGATGATGGAACAGCTGAAGGACGACGTGCGCGAAGAAGGCGCCTACGTCAACCCGATTTACCTCATGGCGCACTCTGGTGCTCGAGGCGGTGTCGGACAGATTCAACAGTTGGCCGGTATGCGAGGTTTGATGGCCAAGCCAAGCGGCGAAATCATCGAAACTCCGATTAAGTCGAACTTTCGAGAAGGTCTGTCGGTGCTGGAATACTTCAGCTCGACTCACGGTGCTCGAAAGGGTCTGGCGGATACGGCATTGAAGACGGCGGACAGCGGTTACTTGACTCGTAAACTGGCCGACATCTGCCAGAATATGGTCATCACGATGCACGACTGCAAGACCACAAAGGGTCTCACACGAGGCGTTGTGTACCGTGGCGAAAAGGTCGAAGTTGGCCTGGCGGATTCGATCCGTGGTCGTGTCAGCCGAACGAACATTGTCAACCTGATCACCGAAGAACCGATCGTTCGCGAAGGCGATCTGATCACTGTGGAGAAGGCTCGCAAGATCGAGGAAATGGGTCTGGAGCGAATCCAGGTTCGTAGCCCAATGACCTGCGAATGTACGCTCGGTTTGTGTCAGCAGTGCTACGGGATGGACTTGTCAACGGGGGACCTTGTCGAAATGGGCATGGCCGTCGGTATCATCGCTGCACAGAGTATTGGGGAACCCGGTACTCAGCTGACAATGCGTACCTTCCACATCGGTGGTGTGGCGTCGAAGGACGTCGAAACCAGCGAGCTGTTCGCTAAGCGAGCTGGGCAGGTTCGGTTTACTCGAATTCGCAGCGTTATCAATGCGGAAGGCCGCTCAGTTGTTCTCGGTCGAAACGGTGAAATCAGCATCGTGGATGATCGAGGCCGCGAAGTTGAAAAACAGCGAGTTCCAAACGGTGCGGTACTGTCAGTGGCGGAAAACCAGCAGGTTAAGCCAAACGATGTGCTCTGCACGTGGGATCCTCACTCCATTCCGATTATCGCTCAGGTTGGTGGTCGAGTGCGTCTGGAAGACTGCGTCGAAGGCCAGTCGATTCGCACAGAGCGCGAAGCATCGGGAACGATGCGACGTACGATTACCGAACACAAGTCGGGTCTGCATCCACAGGTGATTGTGGAAGACGGCAACGGCAAGATTCTCGACTTCTATTATCTGCCTGAAGGTGCGAGCCTTGACGCAGAAGAAGGCGGACACATCTCAGCCGGTACCGTCGTCGCAAAGACGCCTCGCGAATCCACTGGTACACAGGACATCACTGGAGGTCTTCCCCGAGTTACCGAATTGTTCGAAGTTCGTAAACCGAAGGACCCCGCGGTTGTTGCTGAAATCGACGGTGAAGTTGAGTTCCCTGCCGAGAAGAAACGCGGTAAGCGAATCGTTCTCGTGAAGGGTGCTGACGGAACCGAAGTCGAGCACGTCATTCCTCACGGCAAGGACCTTCAGGTTCACCCGGGAGATATGGTCAAGGCTGGCGACGCTCTGGTTCGTGGTCCGTTGGTTCCTCAGGACATTCTGAGAGTTAGCGGTCCGGAAGAAGTGCAGCAGTATTTGTTGCACGAGATCCAGAACGTTTACCGTGCTCAGCGAGTGGAAATCGACGACAAACACATCGAAATCGTCATCGCTCAGATGCTCCGCAAGGTGCGAATCGACAGCGTGGGCGATACCGATCTGTTGCCAGGTCTGCTGATTGACAAATTCGAACTGAAGAAGATCAATGACGGCCTTGAAACCAAGGGCAAAGTCACGGATCCAGGTGGTTCTGACTTCGAAATCGGCGATCGAGTCGAATTGACAGACATTGAGGCGGTCAATGCCGACATCAGCAAGCCGATTAAACACACAACGTTGAAGCGAGCTAAAGCCAGCCCACAGTTGCTTGGGATTACCAAGGCGGCTGTTTCCAGCGAAAGCTTTATCTCAGCAGCGAGCTTTCAGGAAACAACCAAGGTGTTGACCGAGGCGGCTCTTGGTGGCAAAGTGGATAATCTGGTTGGGTTGAAGGAAAACGTGATTTTGGGGCACCTGATTCCGGCAGGAACAGGGTTCCATCTGCACCAAGACGCTCAGGTGCGAATTCACGATTCTGCTTTGCGAGAACAGGAAGAGCAGAAAGCCCGAATGGCTGCTGCTCGTAAGGATCTGATGGGGAATTCCGAGCTACAGGCACGTCGGGTCGATCCTGAACGTCCTTCGGCGCCTTCTCTGGCAGATTTGACACCGGATGATCCTCTGTGATCACGGAATTAGACTGATCGGAGACATGCAAGGTTGACGATCAGGGGAAACGTGGATAAAGTGCCGCGTTTTCCGCATTTCACGGGACCATTGGTCCGAACGTCCTTTTTTGTGGCTCTTCTGATACTGTTTGGCGATCTATGCCCACGATTAATCAACTGATTCGGAAACCCCGAGCAATCCAGTCTACGAAGTCAAAAACACCAGTTCTTGAGGGTTGTCCTCAAAAACGTGGGGTGTGTTTGCAGGTGAAGACTGTGACCCCGAAGAAGCCAAACTCGGCCCTTCGAAAGGTGGCGCGAGTTCGCCTTTCAAATGGCAAAGAAGTGACAGCCTACATTCCTGGTGAAGGCCACAACCTTCAGGAACACTCGATTGTTCTGATCCGCGGTGGTCGTGTTCGCGACCTTCCGGGGGTTCGTTACAAGATTATCCGCGGGGTTCTGGATACGTTGGGCGTTGCTGATCGTCGTCAGGCTCGTAGCTGCTACGGTGCCAAGACTCCAAAGGCCGGCGGTGCTGCTGCTGGGGCCAAGAAGAAGAAGTAGGCTAATTGATGACTGGCCGCGTTGTCGGTTAAAGTCGTTGTCTGTCAGATTGGATGGAGCAAGCCTCTCCGATCTCTGTGTCTGAAGATGGTTCTTTTGTGAACGTGTGATTGAGAGTTTCCTTCGATGGTTAAAAAGTTCACGGCAAGTCGCAAACAGCTAAAGCACGATACTCGGTTTAACAGCCTGCTTGTTTCAAAGTTCATCAACTGTCTGATGTACGATGGCAAGAAGAGCATCGCGACGGGTGCGTTCTACCGTGCCATGGAGCTGGTAAAAAAACAGCTTCCAAACGAAGACCCATTGAACGTGTTTTTGTCGGCCGTTGACAATGTTAAGCCAGCGATCGAAGTTCGATCAAAGCGAGTTGGTGGTGCGACCTATCAGGTTCCAACCCCAGTCAGTCCTCGCCGTCAGCAGGCATTGTCAATCCGCTGGATCCTTGAGGCCGTTCGCGGTCGTAAGGGTCGCCCAGTTGACAAGTCACTGGCCGAAGAACTTGTCGCCGCTTTCCGTCGTGAAGGTGCTGCGATGAACAAGCGAGAAAACGTGCACCGCATGGCCGACGCAAACAAGGCGTTCTCGCACTTCGCCTGGTAGTTGCTGGACCGCTACTCAAAACATTAAAACGCCCGCCATAGTCTCCGGACACTGGCGGGCGTTTTTTCGTATGGAATGAATCAGCACGGGTTGAAGTTTTTGCTTGTGAAATTAAAACGCGAACACGATCGCTTCGGTCATTGGCCGGCGGGCGGTTGCCAAAGTTCTACCTTGTTTCCTTCTGGATCGATGACCCAGGCAAACTTTCCGTACTCGGAGTCGTCGATCTTCTCGAGCACGTTGCAGCCTTCTTCACGCAGGACTTTCAGAAGGTCGTGGAGATCTTCGACTCGGTAATTGATCATGAACGTCGCTGTGCTGGGGGCGAACTGCTCACTTTTTGCGGAGCCGATCGACCAGACCGTCGTTCCGGTGGTTGGCTTGCCTTCATCGTCGGTCCACGTGAACGCCGTGCCGCCCCATGCCTGAACATCGATTCCGAGATGACGTTTGTACCACGCCTGCAGTGCCGGAGCGTCTTTGGCCTTGAAGAAGATGCCGCCAATGCCTGTAACTCGCTTCATAGATCCTCCGCGGTTGGTTGTGTTAGACAATGCGTTTTCTGTAGCCCTGCGATAGGGCTTGTTGGTCAGCCGATCTTAAATGCGACTTATTGAGCCTGAGGCGCTAGCCGATTTCCTGCCAGCTAATCGGATATTGCCTCGGGCTCAAGTCGAGCTGGTTCGGTAGATTTTCGTCTTCCGCCCGCTCGCGGATAAAGATTCCAGGCTGAGCCGCTTGAATGATAGACCGACAGTCGTTGAGTTCGCCAGCGAGGTGGCATCGCGGCTGAGTAGCGAGCGGCACAAACGCCGAAGCTCGGCAACGAGAATGCCGCTGACATCGCCGACCGCGTGAAGAAACCATCGATTACTTTCTTCGTTACTCCCGACGATACGCAATCACCACGGCACATCCCTGCTTAGCCGGGCAGGACACTTCGATTCCGTGTTCCAGTAGCCGGTCACCGGTGACGATTTGAGGCGAAGATGGCTGGTCCCAGTTGGTGATGACGTAACGTTGATCCCGCTGAACAGCTTTGAGCTTCAGACGGACTTGAGATTCGTTGTCCGCAGCACCTCGAAACGCCTGCACGATTCCTTCCTGCTGACTTGGCGAATGAAACTGAAAGGCAACCCAGGCGTTTGGGGCGTCCAGAAAATCGAGTAAAGGATAGAAGTCTTCCAGGAACAAATGCCGCGCGGGAAGGTATCGTTCCAGATGAGCCCGCAGTGATTGTACAGCGGCGGGATCCCGGTAGTTCATGGCAAACGACGAACAAGCTCCCATGCCGCTGCGAAGAGCAATCGTGTCTGACGCCGCGGCACCTAAGCCGTGCAGCGGGATCCAGTGCGAAAGTCCCAGCGTCATGTTCTGGACATTTCGGGGGTACGTGGCATCGCCCCAGCAACTGTCGCTTCGCCAAAGCACAACAGACCGCCGCATCATTTCAAAATCCATGCGGCGGCCTCCTGCAGCACAACTGTCGATGATCAGCTTCGGATGCCGTCGCTGAAGTTCGTCGAGCACCTCATACAGTCCGTTGATGTAACGAACTTCGCGCAGGCCGGTTTCGTCGGCCGTGTTTGTGGACGCCCAGAAGTATGACGGATACAAATTGAAATCCTGGCGATAGATGGAAACATTCCATTCAGTGATGCATCGCGAAACCGTGTCGAGCATCCAACGCCTCGCTTCGGCGTGGCTCAGATCGAGCAAATGGAAGCCATCGTTCTCCTGATACCGCAGGGTTTCAGGAGTTCCCACGGGGCGAAGCAGCCAGTCGGGATGTTCGCGATGAAGCAATGTGTTTCGCATCACGCGTTCCGGCTCGAACCAAACCAGAAATCGCAGTCCAGCCGAAGACGCGACTTCGCCGATGGGCTTCAGTCCGGCCGGAAATCGTTGGGGATCGGGATTCGGATTCCCCTGATGTCCCGGAAATCCTCCATCGTTCCAGCCCGCATCCAGCCAGAACGTATCGATCGGAAGTTTCAACGCGGCGATGTCTTTGCCGAGCGATGTCAGATTCACTTCGGATGTGTCATTGAAAGCCAGCATGGCATGAACACTGGCGGCGACGGGCATCAATTCAAGCGGTTGATGGTTCGTTGGCGTCAGACGAGTCTTCATGAAACGCCGAAACTTGTTCTGCCCATCGATCCATGTGCCACGATAGGACATGACCAGCACGGACGGCAATCGAACTTGCTCTCCCCGCGGTAATCGAAACCTCGCCTGCTTCAAACCTGCGGTGATCCGAATCGAACTGTCGTTCAACCACCGAAAGCGGGATTTCCAATCGCCCGTCCAACCGATGGCCACAATCAGTCCACCGGACTTTCCGGCCACATTGAAATACGGCATCACTCCGTCCGACGATCGACCGCCGAATGATTCGAGCGTAATGTCCTTTCGCTCGGAGAGATCATCGGCATGAGGCCGAAAGTCATCCGCCTCACCATGGCTGCCTTTGTTCCAATGCAGCGTGATATTGGAAGACGCGGGCAATTGAAGAACGAAATCTGCCGACGGAAAATTCTCGAACAACGGCGACTGTTCGTCATCCTCCGACTGCAGACGCACTTGCCATTCGATCGCATCAAATTCCGTGTACTCTTGAGGCTCGAATCGCATTCCCTCCATCGCCACCGGAGCCGGCAACTCGTGCTGCTCGACGATTTGATACGTGTCCGAACATCGCAGCAGCCCTGGAGTCTCCTGCGCCGCGAGAAGAGGGTTCATAAAGATGAACGCGGTGCTTCCGACGATGATGGACCACCAGAAGTCGCGCAGCGGTCGAAGAGTTGACTGAAGCCTGTTCACGATGGACTCCCACATTATCGGCGGCGATTCTGAAGAACTCTGGCGATAGTGTGGAACATCCTGAGCACGATGGAAGCGATGGCGAATTGTTCAGCGGAGTTTTGGAGATCTTTCGCCAGTGCCAAATGGACATTGAAATCCGAATCTGCCGCTCATGGCCTCCCCAGTGTCGCACGATCTTCGACTTGTCGTGGATTCAGTGAGGTTTCGGGAGTTGGAGCAAACCGAGTCCGCGAAACGTCGGTGCATGGTGGAGGAGTGCGGGGTGGCTCTGTGAAGTGAGTAAAGATCCTCGGCTGCGTTCACACAATCCGGGGTTTCCCTTGCGTTGCTCAGTTCAATCCCGGCACCCCCGCTGCAGTCCATGAGGAAACTCAGCCGCAAAGAATCAAGAGCTTCGCTACTCTTCATAAATCGACGTGAACTGCAATCCCGCCAGCCGTAGATAGGCAGACAGAATACCTCGATGATGAGCCGAATGGCTGAAGACCCATTTCCTAATGCAATCGCCCTTTTTCATCGTGAAAAGCGTCTGCCCGCCCATCTTCAGTGACCAGTCCTCGAACATCACTGCATTGGTCACACCTCGCAAAGCAGTAATCGCATTCGCGACGTTCGAGTCGAAGCACTGCAGCAACTCGGACGTTGATTTGGCTTCCACCATCGTGAACGGCTCGCAACCAACCGGAGCAATATCCCACTCGCTGCCGGAGACAACGCCAGGAACCCAGCTCAACGTTTCCAGCAGGTGACTGGCATTCCAGCCAATTGTGTGAAGATCAGCGGATGGCTTCCAGCCGAGCTTGTCGTCCGGAATCCGCTCCAGCAGCCGGCGAGTCATCTGAGCTTCGCCGGGAAGTTCGTGCACCATCAATTCGGAGATCAACATTTCAATACTCCTCTTCTGGTTCCAAGTGCAAGCTCACTCGCGATCACGTTTGCCAAGCCGCGTCGTGGCTTTGTACATTTGCGTTTCAGAATTGCAATCCGAGTCCACTGAAACTCGTATTGAGAGAGCCCAGATGATGGTTTGACTGTTAACGTTGTTGGTACTCCTAACTCCCTAATTGAAGTTGGCGAGCGGCAGGGCGGAAGCCACACAATGAGCCTGAGGCGCTAGCCGATTCGGCAGCGGGAAATCGGCTAGCGCCTCAGGCTCAAGGCATATGGGAATGTTCAGGCTGACACCCAACCGCTCGCCGAGTCGCTGTATCGGATCGTGTGCTCAAGGCGGTTCAGAGTTTCGACCTGACCGACGGGAGCGGTTGACGGCGGGCCGGACGGAGTCGCATGGGTCCCCGGCACCGTGATCCCGGCGGCGGCTTTGCTGGCCGGAGTCACAGCGGGATTCGCCTGCACCTAAGCAACCACGATCCGGATCGCGGCCTCATAGGCGGGCGTCCCGCGCGGTGTCCTTTGCCTGGCGAGCGGCATTCGCAGCCGCCTGAGCCGTGATGTTCTGACTCAACCCGCTGGTCCACGTCGGCTGCCTGGTCGTCAGCGGAGTCAAATCCGCCGCCACCAACCCATACGCCGTCAAATTGGCTCCAACCACCGTCACAAAGTTCTGCTGCCACGAATTGAATTCCGAATCCTGCCGAGGAATGTAATCCTGCATCACGCACTCTCCTTTTTCATAAGTGGATGTGAAATAACACGTTGCGACACGAAAATGCTGCCAGATTTCGACGATTTGTGCAAGGCAACGGACGATCCGTTGCCTCCAACGAGCGATCCGGGGAAAGCAGTGGATGAGCCGTTGCCTTCAACAGACAAACCGGAGCATGCAACGGATGGGCCGTTGCCCCCAACGAACGATCCGTTGGGCTCAACAGGTGCCTCGTTGGACTCAACGGATGGGCTCGCTCCCTGGCACGAACAAAGTGAGTAGGGCCGGTTCCTAACGGCCGATTGCGGCACACAAACCAAACTATCTGCCAGTGCCACCGCCGGCATCCCCCCCGCTTGTCATCAAACCGTTTCCAGTCCGGAGGTGCATCTCATCGTTCGCCCGCCTCAGCCTCGCTTAGAAATGGGGACGCGAAGTCACAAGCCAAGTTCCCGCCACCATCGATCTGTTCGATATTCTACCGGAATCTCGTCCGTCAATGGAGTGTCGTAACCCAAGTTCTCGAGCGTATCAAACCACTGATTACGCTTGGACTCAGGCAACTTCGCTCCGCACCAAGGACAGTAATGGGCGTCCAGCGATGATGCGCCACCATCACGAATTGGAAAGCCGAATTCATCAAAGTGCGGAAAGTAACGGATGACTACGTCAGGACAATCAATCAAGTTAGGATGATGATCGCATACATAATTTAGCTGCCGCCCCATCGCTTCGCAGCAAATCCTGTCCTGATTGATCATTGCACGTAAGTATCCGGAAGATGAAATGGCACTATCGAGGACGAACGACCCGTTCACCGGGCCGCGGCAAACGACTTTCCATTTCAAAACCGCGCGGCCCGCGGCTCCGAGTGCAACGGCTTGTTCAAGTAAGCCGCTGTCGCGGCGGGGTATGTTGGGGGTGAATGGTACTGAGAATTGGTCGCGTTTGGCAATGGGGGATGGTCATTCTGTCTGAGGGGGAGCGTCGTTGGATGCTCCATACGATCTCTAAGACAGAAAGATTTGATCATGGCCTCACGCAACAGCAACAACAAGCAGGATGGCTCCGAAGACCGTCGGAACGCCACGCCAAAAAAGAACGTCGAGCCGGCTCGCACGGCGCCGGACAGTGAGCGAGGACTCACGCATTCGCCGTACTTCAATGGGGCGCTCTACAAACGCATGAGCGAAGATCTGCACCTCGGCGGTATGGCGAAGCGCACTCACGAAGGTTACCTCAGAGCCGTGCGACAACTGGCCGACTTCTGCAAACGGTCGCCCGATCAGATCACGGAGGACCAGCTTCGTGAGTTCTTCCTGCATCTGAAGAACGACAAGGAGTTCGCCAGCGGATCGCTGCGAGTCGCCTACAGCGGCGTCAAGTTTTTCTACACTCGCACCTGCAAACGCAAGTGGGAGACGCTGGCGCAGATGAGAATCAAAGACGTCAAATCTCTGCCGGAAGTTTTGACCATCGATCAGGTGGATCAGATCATCAGCGGCTGCACAACTCCGCGCATGGCCGTGTTCTTTTGGACCGTCTATTCCCTCGGATTGCGGCTGGAGGAAGCTCGCAGTCTGCAGGTCGGCGACATCGATTCGAAGCGCATGATGGTCCACATTCATCGCGGCAAGGGGGCGAAGGATCGCTATCTGCCTTTGCCCGAGTCGACTCTGTTTATGCTGCGAGACTTCTGGAAAAGTCATCAACATCCGAAGTATCTCTTCCCGGCTGACGGGCGAGATCATCGGCTCGGTCGTCATCTCAAGCAGAAGAACACTGACGCAAAGCCGATCCCCATGGCGTCGCAGTCGCAGACCCCGATGAGCGTCACGGCGATCCAGGGAGCGATGAAGCAGATCACGAACAAGATCAAGTTTGGCAAGAAAGTGTCAACGCATACTCTGCGGCATAGTTTTGCGACGCACGTGCTTGAGGCGGGCGTGTCGCTGAAGCAGATTCAACAGCTTCTCGGCCACAGCAGTCTGCAGACGACAATGATCTATCTGCATTTGACGCATACGGCGGCGAGGGATGCCGTGCGAATCATCAACGAACTGTTTCGTCGACCACGTCGAAAGCCACCGGAAGACGACGCAGGTGCTGTGCCGGTGAAGTAGCCGGATTCGTCAGAATTCGCAGACTTTCGTGCCGACAGTCGCCGACTGTTTACGGCAGCATGGCGAAGCGTTTCTTCAGCAGTGCAGTGAGAAGATCACACTCCAGCAGCGTAAAGTGCTCAGCGCGATTCAGCGATGTCGCACGGGTGAGCTGGGGCATGTGATCTTTGAGTGCGCTCAGTGTCATCATCAGCACTGGGTGGGTCGATCATGTGGCAATCGGCACTGTCCGAATTGTCAGCATGAGAAGACTCAGAGCTGGCTGCAGAAGCAAAGCGATCGCCTGCTGCCGATTCATCATTTCCTTGTCACATTCACCGTGCCCGAGGAATTGCGGGGACTGCTGCGCGCCTGTCCGAACGAAGGCTATGTTGTCGATGTCGAGCCCGTGCAGGATGGGCGATCCGTCTTAAAGTATCTCGCGCCATATGTCTTCCGAGTGGCCATCAGTGACAATCGAATTCTGGAATGTACAGAATCGACGGTCACTTATAAATATACGCCCTCCGGATCTAAGACGGTTTTAACGAAGACCGTCGAAGGCTGGAAGTTTGTGCGAGGCTTTCTGCAGCACACGCTGCCGAAGGGCTTTCGCAAGGTACGGCACTATGGCTGGATGGCGTCCAACTCGCGGACAACGCTGGAT
>JANMEV010000222.1:0-2173 GCA_031377305.1 Planctomycetota bacterium
CCTATTCCGAGTACTCTTCCATCTTCGAACGGTAGTCGTCAGGAATCTCCAGCGACTGCAGTGGCTCTCCCGGTCGGACAACGCAGCAAACCGTTTTCATCGTTCCTCGAGCCACCGCGCGATCGCCGTTTTTGAAGACCACGTCAAACGTCAGCGACTTCACTCCAATACGCTGAATCGTGAAAGTGACGTCCAGCACATCATCGTATCGCGCGGGGGATTCGAAGCGGCATTGTGCTGACACGCGAGGCCATCCGATGGTGCTTCCGTCCGGAAGATGATGGACGATGGACAAACCCAGCGAGCGAAAGAATTCGTGCTCAACCTGCTCCATCCACTTGTAAAAGTTGGAGAAGTGAACGATACCTGCCATGTCGGTTTCACAGAACTGAACTCGACGAGTCGACTGATAAAAGGAAGCCATTCAACGCTCGATGTTTTGACAAAAAAACTCGAAATCGAAAACCCACGACGCCTCGCATGGGCGTTTTGAAGTTGCGCATTTGTGCCAATCCCAACCCGACGCGTCAGCGAGGGATTGCGTTTTGCGTTTCGGCCGTGTTTGCAAAAATCCCTCGCTGACGCTTCGGGTTATGATGATTCCCGCTGTTTTTCCACGCTCGATCAAACGCAGCGGCGAAACGCGCAACTTCAAAACATGGGCGATGACGCCGGAAGGAAGATATCGCATATCTAGGTCGGATGCAGGTGCGACAGAAAGATGTTTGACAGAAAAATGAATTGCAAAGAAGAACCGGCGTCCTGTCCTCATCTTTCTGTCAGCGATTTTGCTGTCGCATATTCTCCCGCCCGGTAAAAGAAAACAGCCCGCAGAGGAGTTCATCTGCGGGCTGTTTTGACTGATTCAATCCGGGTTTCGCTGTTACGGCTTCGCACCCGCTGGGATCAGCATTTCGTGCTGTTTGTGGGCGGTGGTTTCCGGATCAGTACCAGAGTTCCATGCTTTTGGGGCTTCCTTACCTTCTGGGTAAAGAGATTCCATCGGTTCCCAAACGACGTCCACCTTGTCGGTAAAGAGGTCGCCGATCAGCAGGTCCGTAATCTTGCCACGCAGATCCGGATAGTTGCGAACGAAGCCACCGAAGTTGAAACCTTCGTAGTACTCACAGACCAGCCGACGCATGCGATCGATGCCTTCGTTGATCGCTGGGCCCCATTTGCCAAGTTGAGCTTCGCTGAGGTCGTTCATCGCCAGTCCTTCGACTACTGCGTCGGCCGCCATTTCGCCGGACTTCAGTGCCAGCAAAAGGCCCGAAGAATAGAGTGGGTCAAGAAAACCGAAAGCGTCGCCAATGAGCACGTAGCCGTCACCCGCAACCTTTGTTGAACGGTAAGAGTAGTCCCGAGTCGCGAAGTGACCAGTCGCCTGAGTCGCATTGGCAACCCGTTCACGCACCGCCGGACAACGTTCGACTTCTTCCTTGTACACTTCTTCGTGCGTTCCGCGGCCCTTGAACAGATAGTCGAACGGAGCCACAACCCCGACACTCACTCGGTTGTCGTGCAGCGGGATATACCAGAACCAGCCCTTTTTGTTTTCCGTTTGAAGAACAACCGTCGCCCCTTCGTCTCGACCGACATCTCGGTAGGCGCCCTCCCAGTAAGTCCAGATCGCACCTTTGTTGAGTTGCGGATCCCAGACTCGTGTTTTCAGTCGATTCATCAGCAGCCCGCTTTGACCGCTGGCATCAACGACGACCTTTGCATTCACCTGACGAACAGATCCGTCAGAGTTTTGAATCCGCACACCGGTCGCTCGTTCGCCATCAAAAATCACGTCGAGCACTCGTACACCTTCATGAGCTTCAACACCATGCTCGCGAGCGTTGTTCAACATCATCATGTCAAATTCGCTGCGAACAACCTGCCACGTCTGTGAGCATTCATGTGGCTTGTTGTCAGCGAAATAGAAAGGAGCTGACTGCTTTCCGCTAGCGCTGACGAATTGCACGCTGTGCTTTTGGACGAAGTGACTGGCCTTCATCTTGGGAAGCATGTTCAACCGCTCGAGAACCCAATAGGTCTCGGGGATCATGGATTCGCCGATATGGAAGCGAGGAAAGGTCTCGCGTTCGAACAGTTGGACTTTGTAGCCCTTCTGAGCGATCAGTGTCGAGGCGGTCGCACCGGCTGGGCCGCCTCCAATGACAAT
>JANMEV010000223.1:0-6225 GCA_031377305.1 Planctomycetota bacterium
CTCCAGACTGCGGCGACGAAGGCCGACGTACCGAGTCACTGACATTGACAGCCGGGCGTTTCTCAATAGCACGGTTTCCATGGCGTCTCTCGGAATAGCGATAACGGATGACAGAACAGCCGCCTGAGCAAACTCTTCACGAGCTTCTCCGCCAATCAAAGCAAGTTCGCCGAACAACTCTCCGGGTTCCACAAACGCCAGCAGCACTTCCTTGCCGTCCGGAGTTACGGAATACAGTCGAATCCTTCCATTCGCCACCACCAGAACACTCTCCGCCATGTCGCGTGGAAGGTAGATCGCCGAATTTCGAGCGAACGTTTTCATTCGCGACCGTTGTTCAAGGAACAACAGATCGTCTGCGGCCAGTTCTTCAAAAAGGCGACAATGCTGAATCGACCAGATCTGTTCAGCCATTGCCTCAAGGTACTTTCGGACGGATGCGTTCATTCTTCATCTTTAGCATTGAGCATCATAAGCATATCTCACCAAAGAAGCATTGCGAGTTCTGTTTAGAGCTTGAAACGAACTTGACGGACACAAGGAATCCAGGGTTTGACCTTAGCCTGAGGCATGAGCCGACTGCGGTTTTCCAATTCGGCTAGCGACTCAGGCTCAGAATCAAACGGGGCCTTAAACCTTGATGGACCTCAGATCGTGAACAGATCCTCGCTGTTCGTCTTGAAGACTCGGTCGAGCAAATTACCAAAGAACGCATCTGTTCCTAACTGCCCAAACAGTGAATCCCGGGCGTTGTCATCCTGCAGTGTTTGAGTCGTCAGGAAAGCACTCCCGTTGGCTCGGCTGCCGGACGGTGTCACGTTGCGAAGATTATTGAGTCGTGCTGAGTAGCTTCGGCCCGAGGTCCATTCGGCTCGAATCAAAATCAAATCGTCGTCGGACAGATTGGTCGATCCGCCGATAAGAAGGTCATCCCCCTGCTCGCCGTAGAGAAAGTCGCGTCCCGTTCCGCCGATAAGGATATCGTGACCAGTGTCGCCTCGCAGATCGTCCTCACCTTCCCCACCGTCGATGATGTCATTGCCGCTGCCGCCCGACAGACGGTCATTTCCACCGAGGCCGCTAATCAGGTCGTTGCCCGCTCCTCCGTCAATTCGATCAACGCCGGCGCCGCCCATGAGCACATCATCTCCTGCCTCGCCATCGATATCGCTGCGATGAGCGTTCACTTCGACGTGATCTGCTCCGCTGCCCGCGCGGACTGTCGCTCGATCGCCGCCCACAAGAACCGTGTCATCCCCGTTGCCGGCATTCACAACGATCGTCCCTGATTCATTCGAGATCACATCGTTACCGCTGCCCGAGTTCACGGTGTCGTTTCCGCCACCGGTACTGATTTCGTCGTTCGCACTCCCCGTCGAGATGACATCACGGTCCGCACCACCATTGACGTTGACCGGAACGTCCGAGCGCCACGCATCGACGAAACTGTTGCCGTCTGCCGAGTCAATCGAGATCGATTCGACGCCCAGTCTCGCGAGCGCATTCACTCGGAAAATATCCCACGCAGAGCCAGTGGAAATCTCGATCGACTCGACACGTGATACTGTGTCCGTACTGTTCGGGCGGTTGCGATTTTCGACGCGAACGTTTCCGGAGGATTCAGACACAACAATATTGGCTGCCGCTTCCGAATAGTCAAAGCGAGCCTCATCAGTTCCTGTGCCGCCGTGGATATAATCGTTGCCGCGGCCACCGACCAGAACATCGTCGCCGTCAATCGCAGCAATCGCGATGCTCATAAGTCGAGCTCCGGGCAGCGTGAAATCGCCATTAGGACGTGCGGTCAGAACGTTGCCGATCGGTCCTCCCAGTTTCGAAGATCCCCGCAGTCCCGGATGAGCAGCGATCACACCATTTTGAGCGACGCCGGTATTCGGCGCGGCCTGACCGAGTGCTGCCGTGTTCGCAGGAATCTCGTCGTTGACCTCTGTTCCTGCGTCCCACACTTCGTCACCGTGAACGATGTAAGCGTTGGACCCCGTCCGTTCGATCAGTCGTCCAGCGGAGTCGAAGAGCGACAGTTCTCTCGGATCATCGTTGCCAATAAAGGCATCGTTGCTTGGAATCACCATCGACATATAGCTGAGGAACTGAGACCTGACATTGCCCTGCCATGCGTTCAGCACCACAGTGCGTGTGTCGCCGGGACCGAGAGGCCCGCCGCTGGTGGCCACAGCCTGATTGACTCCGCCACTTGCCAGTGCCGCGTCGATTCGAGGACCCGTTGTACCGTCTTCCGCAAGGCGTTCGACGCTTACCGAAGCCGCCCCGCCGACGTTGAAGGAGTCGTAAACACCGTTGGTTGTTGCGAGAAACACGGGAGTCAACCGCAGACCGTTTGCAGCCTGCAGGTTGGTTACGGTCACCTCAATCTGACCGCCGCCTTCCAGCGTGTCGTTACCGTCCCCGCCGTGCAGCGCATCGCCGCCCGCACCACCGACAAGAACGTCGTTGCCTTCACCGCCGATCAGAACATCATCGCCCTCACCTCCGATCAGCGTGTCATTTCCGTCTTCGGATGTGACTTCAATCGACGCGATTCGCGAACCTGGTCGCGTGAAATCCGCGCCAGGATGCGCAGTCAGAACGTTGCCGATTGCTCCTCCCAGAGCACGAGATCCCTGCAGTCCTCGATGACGCCGAATGACGCCATTCTCGACGACCCCGGTGTTTGGTGCTGCCTGAGCCAACGCAGCCGTGTTCCCGGGAACTTCGTCATTGACTTCCGTGCCAGAGTCCCAGACTTCGTCGCCTCCGACGACGTAGACACTCGCACCGGTACGACGAATCACGTTACCGTTCGCATCAAACAGGGCAAGCTCAGATGGGTCGTCGTTGCCGATGAACGCATCGTTGCTCGGGATCACCATCGACATGTAGCTCAGGTTCTGCGTCAGCGGGTTCAGAGGATCAGCCAGCAGCATGACGGTGCGAGTCGAAGAAGGCGCGATTGGTCCGCCCGAGGTCGCAACCGCCTGATTCACTCCGCCGCTGTTCAGCGCCGCGGTGATGCGAGGGCCGGTTGTGCCGTCTTCCGCCAATCGCTCCACACTGGAAGAAGCCGCTGAGCCTTCGTTGAAGAAGTCATAGGTTCCGTTGGTGGTCGCAAGGAAGAACGGAGTCAGACGTGCGCCGTCTGCAGCCTGAAGATTGGTCACCGTCACCTGAATCTGACCGCCGCCGATCAGTCGATCGACTCCGGCGCCGCCATGCAGTTCGTCATCGCCCGCGCCGCCGTAAAGTTCATCGTCGCCGGATCCACCTCGCAGCATGTCGTTGCCTGAACCACCAACCAGCACTGTGCTGCCTGACAGACCGGATGCGTTCAGAACGTCGTTGCCGCCGCCACCGCCGAGATACAGTTCGACATTGGGGATTGAATTCGCCACGACGGAGTCGGTGCCGTCTCCCGCATGAACTTCGAATCGAGTTGCCGCGGCAGTTGAGATGTTGACTTCCAGCACGGTGTTGCCGGAGGAAAGTACGAAGCTTCCATTGCCTGTCGCTCCGTCGCCCAGTGTGAGTGTATCGGCGTTTCCGACTTCGATTCGCAATGTGTCTGCATCAGGCGATGAGATGACAAGCTGATCATTTTCCGCAGCGTCGCCGGTGAGCGTGATAATGCCGGACTGAAATGTCACGGCCGCAAGCAGCGCCCGCGACTCAAGGGCTCCGGCAACTTGTGCAACCTGCTTCGATTTCAGCGCCCGGCGACTGCGTCGCGATCGAGAATTCAGGGAACGACCAATCAAAGCCAGAAGTGAAGAACGGACCATGAAGAAACTCCGGGGAAGAGGATTCGTGAAGAGATACAGAAATGTCTTGCGATGAATCGTTTTCAAATCCACCGGCGAGAGCGATACAGATGAAAGGAGGATGGCGTGTCGATTCTCGCCGGCGGTTAATCGGCGGGCGGTTACTTTGTCACGACAAGCGAAGTCGGCTGGATCCAAACAACGTTGTCAGATCGCTTAAGCACCGTGCCGGTCACTGTTGCCTGGTGGCTGGAGAATCGATCCTGGTAGGTGCTGGAATACTGCTGATGCACGTCTTCAATGACGGCGATCGTTCCACTGTCCGTGCGAAGTGCATAGCCCAGTTCGCCACTGGCGTTCAGTGGGCGCAGTCCAAAGCTGCATTTGGCACAGTGCGAAGTGCCGGTGAGTGTCACAACTTCACCGTCGCTTTCCTGCAGATCAGGAACTACGTTCGCAGTATGGGTACCGGAATCGCTTTGTGTTGCGGGCGAAAACGCGATGGCTGCGATCACAGTTGCCGACATGATGATCGCTGCGGTCAGCGTCACGAGTCTTTGTTTTCGAGAGGATCCAAACATTGACAATTTCCAGTTGAAGATAAAAGGTGACATGGCGAAGATCGTACTTTTCCGAACGATTGTGTGCAGAGTTGACGGTCGGATGATCGTCTTCCACATCTCCCGGGTCTGTGAGGCGTCTCACAGAGTCATCAAAGGCAGAAAAGAAAGTGTGTGACCTGGCTCACAGAAAAGGCCGGTTTCGCCTGCTACCCTACAATTCCATTAACACATCGCTTGCTCGAACTCGCTCTGTGATGCATCAGCTGCCCTTCGCTCGCCGATGCGTCTGACGGATCGATGGCACGTTCCGGTGCATGACGTCAAGCCGCCTAACTCATTAATCAGGACGAATTTTCATGCGTCAACTCGGGCCTTTGTACAGAGTCATCTTCATGGTCGCCGTCGCCGGAATTGGACTGGCGTCAACAGGTCAACTCCTTTGCGGCCTGTTCATTCTGCCTGCCTCGGCACAGCAGACCCCATCATCTGCGGGGCTCAGCGACGACACTGACAAAGGCAGCAAGTTGATCTGGAGCGATGACACACCGTTTGCTGTCGTTGAACTATTCACATCCGAAGGCTGCAGCAGTTGCCCTTCGGCCGACAGAAACCTGTCGAGCATCGTCGAGCGAGCAGACAAGAGCAAGACTCGAGTTTTCGGGCTGTCGTACCATGTTGACTACTGGAACAAGCTCGGCTGGGACGATCCCTACAGCCTGGAAACAGCGACCGAACGCCAACAAATCTATGCGCGAGCGCTTGGACAAGACCGGGTCTATACACCACAGATGATTGTCAACGGGACGAAGCAGTTCGTTGGATCAGATTCAAAGCAGTCGGAGAACGTGATTGGGAACTTCCTCAAAGCGAAGCCCGGAACACGCATCGGTCTTCAAGTAACGCCGACCGATTCAGGGCTGACTGTCCTCGCGAAAACCGAGAACACACAGAAGAACGACCTGATCCTTGTTGCCCTTGTGCAGGATCACGGAGAGCAACAAATTCCTCGCGGCGAAAACGCTGGAGCGAGACTCCTGCACTCGAACATCGTACGTGACTTTCGCGTCGCTGAACTCACCGGTGAAGATATCGAGCTCTTGCTCAGGAAACCGGACGACATCGAACTGCAACGACTCAAAGTCATCGCGTTCGTTCAGACCAGAGCGACTGCTGAAATCACATCCGCAGTATTGACCGATCTGCTGAAGTGAGCGAGTGCCGTTCAGGATTTTCTATTGAGGCTCACCCGGATTGAAGCCCGTCGATTTTGCAGATAAGCCTCGCCAGATTCTTTACAGTGTTATTGCTGGGAGGCGCAAAAGGTGTCAGGATCCGGCAGAGAAGAGCTTTTTGAATCACTAATTTCGCACGACAGCTTCGTCCAGATTCAACACCAGATTGGCAATCATTGCCCATGCGGCCGTTTCTGGCGCGGGGGCGACGTTGTTAGGCTTCGATTCGCCAACGGTGACGGCTTTTTGGGCTGCCGTTGCGTCTGCGGTAAACAGATCAAGTTGTTTTGCATACGCGTCCTGAATCAACTGCATTTCTGCAGCCTCTGGCCGGCGAGCCAGCACGGTTCGGAACAGAAACTCAATTCGATCCTCAACGGACCTTCCGCCCTCAGCAATCGTTCGTTCGGCCAGCGCGCGAGCGGCTTCGAAATGCTGGACGTCGTTCATCAACTGCAGAGCCTGCAGCGGCGTGTTGCTGCGTTCGCGGCGAGTGCAAAACTGTTCGCGATTCGGGCCGTCGAAGTTGCTCATGAACGGTGGTGGTGCCGTTCGCTTCAGAAAACAGTACACGCTGCGACGATAAAGCGACGTCTCATGATCCTGCATGTAGAATCGAGTGTTGCTGTTTTCGTAACCAACTGGTTCCCAAAT
>JANMEV010000274.1:0-13476 GCA_031377305.1 Planctomycetota bacterium
GTACGAGGCCGCCAACAAGCAGGCACACGACCTTGCAGAGTCACTTCGACAAAAGCCTGATGCAGCGAGGAAGTCCGAGCTGCGAACCGCCGTGCAGCGAGCGTTCACTCTGCGACAAAGCCTGCTGCGAGCTGAGTTGCAGGAGATGCAGACTCGCCTGGAGAAGACTCAACAGTCGCTCGCCATGCGAGATCGCATGGCGGATGAGATCGTGGATCGACGAGTAGAGGACTTGCTGAATCCACAGTTGAAGTGGGACGGTGATGGCGCGACCGGTCAGCCGACGACGCAATTGGATTTGCCGAATGGGACGACGCTTCTCCGGCCAGCCTCTGGCGATTCCAAGGCCGCGATTCTCGCCAAGCTGCAGGGCACTTGGAATGTCGAGCTAGATGCCGCGGACATCGAGTTCCCCGGTACGCGAGCCGAATTCACGATTGAGAGGAACTTGCTGAAGCTGTGGGAGATCATCCCCGCTCAGCCGGGACTAACCACGGAAACCATCCGCGCGGAAGCGGGAGCCATGCTCCTTACACTGGGGGCCGCTGGTCCTCCGCAGCAGATCGATTTGGTCATCGGCCCCAACGATGGTAACCAGCGCCGAGAGACGCAGGGGATCATTGAGATCACTGGGGACACCGTGAAGCTCTGTTACGACCCGCAACTGGCCAAAGGCAAGATCAAGCGTCCCGTGGCCTTTGCGGATGGGACGCATGCGACATTGTGGACGCTCAGTCGCAGTCAGGCATCGGTGCAAGCTGCCGAACTCGAAGGCGACTGGCATCTGGTATCAGTGACGGACAAGAACGGACAATCTGAGGAGATCAGTCCCGCCAATATGTCGTTCCGAAAGGATCGATATACCTATGCGGATCAGGACTTTCAAATTGATCGCCGAATCGAGGTCTATCGGGACAAGAAGGAGATCCGATTCTTCGTGAATGGCAATGATGCTTACTCTGAGGCGCAGTATATCCTAGACGGTGATCAACTAACGATCGTGGATGAGTCGCAACAGAGAGTCCATGCGCGAGGCCACGCCCCCCTTCCCAAGACCATTCCGAGAGCGACTGAGGAACAAAAATCTCGCTGGCGATCGGGGATCGTTGAAATCATCGGACAGCACAGACAAAACAGTGCCGATCTGCAGGAGCCCAAGGGCTACGGCGTCGTTGTCTCGGCACAAGGGTTGATTGTCTCACAATTGAAGTCGTCTGAAGGCGACTGGCTCTTCTTTGCGAAGTTCGATGACGGAGGACTCATTCCAATAAAGTTGGTGGAAGAAGGCATGCAAGGTTGGGGCGTTTTCCAGCCTGAGCAGCCGATTGAGACCAATCATCACTACCGTCTGTCCGAGGCCACTGTCGGACAACATGACGAGGTGCACTTTTGGGGACAAACCGCCAAAGTCAGTGAGACGCCTACATTGGGGCTGTTCAAGACTACCGTGAACGATCTTGATCGAAAGTCACCGGCTCGTGGTCAAACCGTTTGGCAGCTTTTTCGTTACAACAAGCTGGATGGCAGCCTGCCGGTTCTGGACTCAAACGGCGATCTGCTTGCAATTACTATCGCCGGCACGAACGATCTCCTTCTGGCAGTTCCGGTCGCACAACTGAAGACCATGTTTCCGAAATCGTTCGGCCCCGCAGAGCAGAAAGCAGAGTAACATAAACAGTTCCTGAGCCTGAGGCGCTAGCCGATTTTCTGCCATCGAATCGGCTAGCGCCTCAGGCTCAGAAGATTACGTGTCTTTGGGCGGAGCCTGATAATGCCCAGCGCCCCAGACGTTGGTGTTGAATTGGCCGGAGCCGCCGCGAGGAATGGTGATGGTGGTCCATTGATCGCCGGCAAGAATGTGGGCGATCATGACGATCTGGTAGCCGCAATGGGCCAGTGATCGGGAGATGGCGAGCGGCACGGAATGAGGCTCGCCGCGAATCGTAACGGTCTTCTCCACATCTTCGGCCGTGAGTGATTCAAGCGTCTCAAACAGTCGCTGCCAGCCGGATTCCCAGTACGCCAGCAACTCGTCACGCGATGCGAATGAGTCAGTGAATTCGTCGTCTCGATTCCGCCACGGCTTCTCGCCATCGGATATTAGAAATTTGGTCCAGCGAGACAGCAGATTCCCAGCGACGTATTTCATAATCACCGCGATGCTGTTCGTATTGGCATCCATTGCGATGCGAAGGTTTTCGTCGGATGTCTGAGCAATCGCCTTGTCCGCCCAGCCCTTGTTCGATCGAAAGGCAGCAACCGCGCCGTCGATAACTGCTCTTGAAATGGTTGTGGAATTCGTTTCCTGCATCTTCGTCACCGATGGAATGGTTGAGTCAATTGCAAACGTGCTTCTCAGCATCAACTGAATAGTCTGAACAGCGTGAAGCCCAATGCCACGAAGAGTCTGTTCTCTCCCGCAGGGCTCCAGCACGAGTGTACGTACTGGCGGTTTCGTGAGGAAGTGTGACATTGGTCGAGTTCCGCATCGCAACGTGGGTTCGACCCAGCTCTTGTCTGATAGATCAAACGGACCACAGCGTTGGAAACAGGCTCGCCGGCAGCGGAGAGGACTCGGTGGCGATTCGCAGTCTTCGCTGCCGCTGGCGGCTTCTGATCATCGGACATCTTCGTCTCCGGAACAGGACCACTCCGTGTGTCTGACTTCTCTGACGGTGTCTCAATTGAAGCGTTCGGTTAGTCGACCGCAGGCGATACTTCTTCCTGCTCCGACGTATCGCGGAAATCTCTCTGACGGATTTCTTCGTTGGCCAGATGAGCAGACAGCAGCGATCCCGGATTGGTGATAATGTCGGTGACGAGATGCGTTCCGTCGGCAAGCGGTTCGAGGTGGCCCGTGATGGACGGACCGGGATTGAGTGCTTGCGGAGGGTTTGTTTCGCCGTCTTTGATGTAGTTCACGATCCGCAGTTCGCCTTCATCAACGCCGAGTTCAAGGGCCAGGATCTGATGGTCGTCGGGTGAAGAGTTTTCTTTGCCCGCTTCTGGCGAGCAAGAAATCTTCAGGTATCCAGCCACGGGCAAATTGGGCTTGTAGATCTGCCACGCAGACCATGTTGTCACTTCGTGGCCTTCCCTGGGCGAATACCAGACATCGTGTACCGTGCCACTCAGCAGTCGATTGAGTTCTGCTGTAACGAACTCGCGTGTTGATCCACTGGCATTGTTCCAGTCGTATAGATTCAGAAGGGACAGACTGTCCTTAGCCGTCAATGCCGTTTCTGCTTTTTCAATGACTGCCTCGATTTGCGAATCACGGGCTTCTGGAATTCTGGCGGGAAAGGCGTCCGGCGGAGTCAGAATCTCGTACGAACTCACGCGGTTCATCAACGTTAAGTTCTCCGACGCGTTCTGTTGCCGCTCCATCTGCGTATACGGCCGAGCAGACAACGACGTCGATCGCACCGGCACGGAATACACTGGGCCGTTCCCGGTTTCGACAACAAGCCGCACCCACCAGACGTCATGCATCTGCTTGCCGTCGTCGAAGCGAGTGAATCGGCGGAAGTAGACGTTCGAGGGTAACTCGCCGGATTTCAGGATGTGTTCGAGTTGAGTTCGCACCGCTTCCGGTACATGTTCCTCAGCCGCAAACTTCGTAATCGCATCGCGAGTTTCTTGTTCCGTGATCGGACGCTGGAGAACGCCCGTCGGGCTTTCCCGGGAGATCAGGTTGAACCGTTCAACTGCTTCCGTCAGCGACCTTAATAAACGCTGATCCTTGCTGATAATGCAGTTCGGATAGAGCCGTCGGGCCTCTGCGTATGCCTCAGAAAGCTCGTTCTCTGGATCCGCCACCGCAGACGATGTCGCTTGTTTTTTCTTTGGCACTGCAGCCTGAGGTTGGATTCTATTCAGCTTTAAAGTCACGACCTGTTTCTCACCAGCTTTGAATTCAACAGGTACCGCCTCGGTGATGGCTGTGGGTGTGTAGCCGGGCGGAGTGAAGTAGTCGCAAAGCCCAATCGAGTATTTCCCAGGTGCAGAATACGTCTGAATGATTCCATCCTTGTCAGACTTCGTCGCACCCTGATGCACGATATTAGGCTGCTCAAAACTGCGCCAGTCATGGGTGCGTTTTGTTGTAAGTGCAGGTTGCAGGATCTGTTGATGGATCCACAGATCCGCACCAGCGACTGGTTGTTCTGACTCCGCGTCAACCACGCGGACTTCGACCTCGGCGGCACGCTGAAGGAGGATCTCAAACCTGTTGTTCTTCCCCTTTTCAACCTTGCATCGCAACGAATCGTCGTCAACAAAGACATAAGCAGTCTTGTATTCAGGGAGTACCTGAAACGCACATTCGCCAGGAGGCAGGTTTAGCACGATCTCACCAGCATCGTTTGTTGAGCCGTGCTGCGATCCGGAACCATGCCAAGCGCCGCCGTGCACCCAGACTCGTGGTGCGGGCTGCTGTGTATCAGCAAACTTGACAGAAACAGTCACGTCAGCCGTACGAGCGAAAACAACATCGTCGTCGTTTCGATACAGAACTTGGTGTTCACTCTTGTACTTCTCGCCCGTTGTCGCATGGATCATGCGTTCTGCGAAACCCTTTGGGCTAACCTGGATTCGAAACTCGCAGTTGAGCGGCATGGCGGAACATTCAAACCAGCCGTCTTTGTCGGTTGTTCGAGACACCAGTTCCTCGGGCATCAGACGTGAATCGTAGAGTGTTCTGAATTCCATGGACTGCCGTCTGATCTGTGACCAAAATCGTTCCCGCACGAAGCCGGGAATCGGATCGGCATTCCAAAGTCGAACGCGCGCGTTCTGGATTGGTTGCCCTTCGTCATCAACGACGCGAAGTCGCATCTTCGTGGGTTTATCGAAGACAAGATCCATTTCGATCTCGTCGCCACCAAAGAACTCGGCTGGGGAATCTGGCGTTGGAAACGCGGTCTTCAACTCTACATCAATGTCTTCAGCGATCATCCTTGATCGATGCGCTTTCGTGTCAGGCAGGAAACGCCTGGACGCTCGCCAAGTGAAGCCATATGCGTCTGATATCGCAAAAACCTCAAAGGCTCCAACTGATTCCCTTCTGCCGAACATTTCATCAAGGATGATCGGCAGTTTTACGTTGCTGAATTCATAACTGCCGTCTTCCTTCGAGACCGTCTCGGCCAGGTTCCTGAAAGCTCCGTGTTGAGATGAGACAACAAACACGCGAACGCCGGCGAGCAGATTCTGTTTCACATCCAGCACTCTGCCAGTGATCGAAATGGGCTCCGTGCGAGGCTCTTCGGATTCATCTGGACTCGTTGCCGCAGCTTGAGGGGCCGGAACTGGATTAGGGTTGGTGACGGCGCTTGCGGTGTTTGGATCGCGCTGTGTGGCGGCCTGTCGTGGTTTCGGTGGTGACAGTGCGAATACTAATGTCGCTATCAAACAACTCACAAGGACGAACAGCCCCTTGCGATCGAGGCTCAGCCGTGTTGACGGTGACTTGTGAATCAACCGCAGGACTCGATGTTCCAGAAGACTCGTGCCACCGGATGTTGCGGCGAGGGAGAGGGAATTCTGAGGTGAGATGCCAGCACACAGTTCCGCCATCCTCAATAGCGCGCCGGCGTAGTTCATCGGCTGGTGGCCGGAGCGGATGACGAGGTCGTCGCAGCAGATTTCGCGTTCGGCGCTGAGGCGGTGGCTGAGGAACCAGACGACGGGGTGGAAGAACAGCAGAGACTCGATGATTCGCTGCAGCAGGTTCATCCAGAGATCGTACCGGCGGATATGAGCCAACTCGTGACTGAGGATGGCGGATAGTTCATCGGTCGTTAGTCCGGTCGTGAGCGTGGCTGGCAGCAGGATCATCGGACGCAGCACACCGATCACAGTCGGCACAGCGATGCGTTCGCAATAGGCCACGACGGGGACAAACTTCAGTCCGATGCGTTGTGCCTGACTCTGAATCAGAGCCAGCAAGGCCGAATCCTTCACGGGTTTTGAGATCGCTCGCAACCGATGTCCGCCTCGAAGTGCAATGGCCAGGCGAATCATGAAGCAGCAGACTCCCGCGGCGTAGAGCATCGTCATCCACGAAGCCATCACGGGTAACCACTTTGATGTGAACTCGGTGGAGACTGTTGGGGCGGAGAGATCGGGCGATCTGGCTGCTGTGTCTGTTGGATTCGTGGCTGGAATCGCAGCAACTGTGTCAGAAGGATGTGGACTCACGCCCGGTGTCAGTTCCGGATATGGCACGTGGCGCAGGTCAGATGGATTGTTGGCCATCGGCGTTGCGGATGGAATCACGAGCGAAGAACCAGACGGCGATGACGCTCGAAACGCGATCGGAACTTCCACCATCGCAAACGTCACCGCGACGCTCACCGGACACGCCAGCAACGCGACGGCATGGAGCCAGTAGCGGATCGCGGCCGAGTGGTTCCGCAGCAGCGTCGCTGCAACAAAGGCCAGCAGCCCAATGACGGCTCCCTGCCACAGAAAATGCAGCAGCGTAAGTCCCCAGCGAATCGAAACGTCAGGGCTCAGACCGAGCCACGAAGAAAACACATCACTCATGGCTCTTCTCCTTCATCTTCTGATTGAAGGCCTTGCGAAGACGTTTCAGAGCATCCTCGTCCAGCTCGGAGACGTCGAACAAACTGAGCATCACCGCTTCGGCCGAACCATCGAAGACTCGTTCGACCAGATCGCCCAGCATCCCGCGGCTGACCTGCTGATCGCTGACGATCGGTTCGAACCGAAATGCCTTGCCTTCGACGGGATCGAGCTGAGCCAACTGCTGCTTGTCGACCATCTTTTGCAGCGTTGTGATCACCGACGTATGAGCCAGATCGCGACCTCGTTCGGCCAAAGCATCTCGTATTTGGCGCGCCGTCTGCGGTGACGATTCCCAGAGCACTTTCAGGATCTGGAGTTCCAGTTCCGTGGGATAATCCGAAGGTGACCGAGCCATCGTGTACTTACTCCGGGATGGGCAGACGAATTTCTATCGCAGTAGAATTTATCGACCCGGCCCGGGGCACGCAAGAGGCAATATCTATCGAAATAGAATTTTGTGCTGCCGCGCGTGAAATCTCACCACGGAGGTCGGTTCACGCTAAGCGCTGCTTCTTCACTCATCCTCGAGATTCACAAACCCCACACAAGCGAACCTTCTTTCCACGAGGATAGAGCCCAATAGCGTGGACTTCGGCGATCGGGGGATGTCAATCCCCTGATTTACAGCCACAAACACAACGAATCTGGAGACTAACGTCCCCCGCTCGCCTCAATTCTGTCGGCGCGATGCATAGTTTTCCATTTTACACATAATCGCGACCTTCTGATTCGGGCATTCTGATCGCGAATTTCGTCACGCACACCACACCACAAGCCTCGCGATTTTCGCTGCATCATTGCACTGAGTCGGCTGCCGAAGTAACCTCGTGAATGTTTGATGCGGTCTGGACGGGATCCGAAGCGTCCCCGGTTTGCTCGGGACGTTGTTTCCCGCATCAACGTTCATGATTCCAGGCGAGTTTTCAGTTCAAGAGGTGCGAGATGAAGCTTTCAGCAATACTAGTGGCTGTTCTGTTGGTTCCGGGATTTGCTGTGGCTCAGGAAGAGTTGTCAGATGCCGATAAGCAGCTGATCCAGGCAATCCAGAATGCTGGCGGTCAGGCAATGCCGCTGGCGAAGAATGATGCGCGGCTGGCGGTGGCATTTCATTTGTCGGACAAAGAGATTTCGGATGCGACTCTGGCAATTTTGAAGGACGCCGGAAGGATTCAGTCTTTGAATCTGCGAGGCACAAAAATCACCGATGCCGGGCTGGCTCAACTTGCTGGACTCAAGGGGTTGACTCGACTCCATCTCGAAAAGACCGCCGTAACCGATGCTGGTTTGGCTCATCTTTCAACGCTGCCAGCCCTCGAGTACCTCAATGTGTACGAAACCAAGGTGACCGATGCTGGGCTGGCATCGCTGACTAATTTGAAATCTCTGCGAAGACTCTTCGTTTGGCAGACAACTGTTACGGAAGCTGGTGAAGAGGCTCTGAAGACAGCGATTCCGGAGATCGAAATCGTGCCGGACTTCAAAAAGGACCGTGAACGAGAAATCGTGGAAGCCAGCCGCGCCGCAGAAGACGCCGCGAAGCACGTTGAAGAGCTGGCCGCAATGATCGAGGCACAAGCCAAGACCATCGCGGACACTGCCGCAGCTTCCGAAGCGGCCGCCAAGGCACATGCAGAAGCACAGGCCGCACTTGACGCCTCGAACAAGACACTTGAAGCCGCGAATGCTGCGAAGGCTGCTGCCGACAAAGCGGTTGCTGACCTCAAGGCAGACCCGAACTCGCCAGCAGACGCTGTCAAAGCCGCAGAAGCTGCAGCAGCGGAATCTCAGAAGACCGTTGAAGCCGCAACGGCTGCTGTTGAACCTCTGAAGAAGCCTGTCGAAGAAAAGAAAGCCGCCGCTGAGGCTGCAAAGAAAGCCGCCGACGAAGCGACCGCCAAGTCGGCAGATTTAAAGACCAAGTCAGAAGCAGCAATCAAGAAAGCGGCGGAAACAAAGGCCAAGTCAGAAGAGCTGTCGAAGAAAAAGTAGGTTGCGACAGCTACGCCTATCGCGGCAAAGCGATCAAGGCGGCACACCCTTCGACGATTAGAAACCGCCTCGAAAGAAGTGCCTCATGAAAATCCGGATGGAAAGTAAGTCCGAAGCACTTCAGAATTGTCCGTTGCATACCTCCAAAAACACGCGATGAGTTTTTCTTTACTTTGCCGTTGATTCTAAGACTACCAAACAACACGTTCCGCACGCCGAGCCGTGAAATGCGGAGTCTGCTTCACAATCACTTTGTTGTTTGTGAGGATGATTTGCTCGGCGACGGAACAGTTTCAAATGACTTAACCATGCCCTTATGGTATGCAGCGCGTTGTTCGTCGCCTGCCTTCAGACAGATTTCAGCAAGCCATGCGTGTGCCTGGACCAACGACGGGTCCAGAGTGAGAGCTTTTTCTGCCGCATCAATGGCTGCTTTAAGATCTCCCAATTGGCCAACGACGTGGCTGTATCGACCATAATACTTCGCGCGTTCAGGATTGAGTTTGATGAGTTGTTCATAGTGCGCCTTGGCCAATTTCAGGCGACCGTGCTCGTGATACGTTGATGCTAGAGTGTCCAGCAAGTCTTCACTAGTCGGCTGGACCTTTAGCAGCGTCTCGAGAGTGCTCATGGCGTCCCTGAATTTTTTTGTCTGAATCAGGGCCTTGCCGAGTGAAAACGACGCCTCAGGATCCTCAGGCATACTCCCTGTAAGTTGAGTCGAGTACCTTGGCTGCATCAACAGTTGGACAGCCTTCTGCGCGGACGTCGTGTCGTTTCCGAGGTAGCCTCGTTCGGCCAGAAAAATCCCAGTAGCTCGATCTTTTGTTGCCTGCGACAACACAACGCCCGGTTCTTGAAAAAACACAAGTTCCGTAGACGCCGCTTCGGGTCGCTGCAGTGACTTCGAGTTTGCGGTCGCTCGCTGCCGCCGAAGTATACGATGATCCGACTGTGCCGAATGAACATCTGCAGCCTCGAAACGTGGCATGTGACAATTGATGCAGGAGTCAGCTTCAGCCTGCATTCGCACAGACGCATCTTCCGAACACTGTGGATCGCTTCCAGAGTGACATTGCAGGCATTGGCGGCGATAATGATCTTTGACTTCTGACGGTGCTGGCGATCGGTGTGGATCATGACAACTGATGCATGAAAGTTCGCCGTTACTCTTTTGGAAACAGGTGCTGGCATACATTTGCTCAACTTGGCTTACCGCATCTGCGACACCGTCTTTCACGCCTGCCGTTTTCAGAAAGACCGTCCATACATCGCTCAGGTGCATCCCGGGTCGAAAATCAAACGCACTGCGACCATTGACCGTTACGCGTCGCTGTCCTTGTAAATGGCATTGGGTGCAAACCGCGTCTCTGCGCGAATCATTGAATCGCTGCGGATTGACAATTGGATCAGCGCCTACGCGAACGGACTGATCCATTCTTTGAAAGGAAATATGTGATGATCCCGGCCCGTGACAGCGTTCACACCCAATTGCTTCTTCGGCAAAAGCTGGGTCTGCAAACCGGTCTGGATCAGTTGGATGCGGATTCATACGACCTGCGTGACACGCTAAACATTCGTGGGATACTTTCCTGTCGAATCGAGGATGGGATCTCTCGGGATACCCAGGTGATAACCCCCAGTTGTTGCCACTGGAGTACCACGTGACAGGTGACTGGTAGAACCATCCGTCTGAATTGGTCAAATATGACCGGCCGCGAGCCCCCGATCCCACAGCATAGTCCATCTTTACACGCTGGTCGTAGACCACATTGGCTGCTTTATCAAAGCGGAGTTCATGGTGCCATGTGTGAGCGTGATCTGCATCCTGCTCTACCAGATAGGACAGTTCCGGCACTGTGGAGAATTTCGGATGGGCCATGTTCTCAACTGGCTCAGCATTCCGCGTGGCCGCCAGTGATCTGGACATCGGATGACTCTGATACTCTTTTGCCGTGTCCGCATGGCACTGCACACACGCGTCGCTTCCGGTATAAGGAATTTCAGCTAAAAGACTGGCTTCCGACTGAACGTCCCTAGCGGGCGCAACTTTCGACGAGGCTGCTTGGCTACTATCGGATTTGTTCGAATCACCGCATCCCATGCACACAACGTGGATTAAAATGAACACGCACATGAGACCAAGACGAGAGGTCCTTGCGGCTGAAATTCCAAGTTTATCGACTATTCCTGGAGTCATGCGTACTTTCCACCGTTCCAATGCCCTCCAGCACAGTTACAAGTTGATCCCCCGGACTAACGTCGAACACATCGACAGTGCCAGATGTCCACTGAACTTCCATGTGAACAGTTCCAGAGAAGTCACCAAGCCCAAATGTCAGCACATGCTCGTGCGATGCAGCATAACTTGTACCTCCTGGCAATTCCGCAGTCTGCTCGCTTTCGCCAAATTTGACTGTGACTTTCGCATTGTAACCATTTCGGTTGCTGCGGCGCCCGATCAGGGCTACCCGTAGTCCTCGACCGGATTTGGATTCATTCCGCAGCAACGTGGCTGGCGAGTTATGGTGAACGACGACGAGGTCCACATCGCCGTCGGCATCGAAGTCGCCCGAAGCAACTCCGCGTCCGACAGCTCGGCGGGAGAGATAATCACCGGCGGCGGAGCTTCGCTCTTTCCAGAGCACACCGTCGAAGGAAAACATTTGTGGTTCCATTTCGTAACCCTCACTGTTCGCATAGCGAGGATCAATATGTCCATTGGTGACGAACAAATCCATATGTGAATCGCTATTGAAATCGCACATCACTGTTCCAAAACCGAGTTTAGGGAGCGAGGCTTCACGCAGGTTGACAAGACTGCTCACATCCTGCAGACCCTGAGGCCCAAGGTTTCGATAAAGTGTATTCGATTCCCCAGTGAAATGAGTAAGCAGCAGGTCAGCTAAGCCATTGTTATCGTAGTCACCAAGGGCTACTCCCATACTCGCCTGGGGTTCTCCCGAGGCATTGAAGGCACCACCCAGAATCATCGCACTTTCTTTAAACTTCTGACCTGTTCCATCATTCACGAAAAAGAAGTTCGCTGTGGTGTCATTGGCCACATAAATATCCGGCCAGGAGTCTCCAGTCAGATCCGCAATCACGACCCCAAGACCCTTGTTACCTTTGCCAAAAAGGCCCAGTTCCTGAGAGCACTCTATCAGTTCACCATCACCGGAATTCAGGAAGAACTCATCTGGTTCGGGTTCGACGTTTCTTGGGTGGCAAATCGACGGAATTCCCTCCTTGTCGAGACATTGAACTGGGTGGCACGGATCATATATATTGTAGTTACACACGTAGAGATCAAGATCTCCATCGCGGTCTATGTCTCCCCAAGCTGGTGAAGAACTCCAAACATCCCGAAGACCGAAGATTCGTTGTGTGCCATCGAGAAATGTTCCGTCGCCCTGGTTCAGATACAAATGACTGCGGCCTGCATTTGCAACAAACAAGTCGTCGAATCCGTCGTTATCGTAGTCACCTGCCGCAACGCCGTGCCCAAAATCTGTGTCACTTATTCCAGCGACCTTCGCGACGTTTAGGAATCGCTCATCGGTCAATTGCCGAAAGAAAACATCTTCCATTAATTGGTCCTCCTCCGAGGGGCAAAGCGGCCCGCCTTGAGTCAGATAAAGGTCCAACCGACCATCTCGATCGTAGTCGGTCCAGCCGCAACCGCCGCCTGTCGATTCCATCATCAATGCACGCGGACTCGCCCCGTTGTCAAAGACGAAGTTTACCCGAAGGTTGGCTGCTACATCCACAAACTCTGGAAACTCCACCATGCTGGCTTGGGACGCTTCTGCTCTGAGAGTTGGACGAGGGCGAAAATCAAACTTCTTAGTTACAGAAGCCGAAGAATCCTGATTGTCAACACCCTTGCCAACGGTCTCGGTCGAGTCTGAGCAACCTGACAATACACAGATGACAAGCAGAATAACTGAAAACGGTTTGGAAAGGTTCACCACAAATTCCCAATCGTTCTTGGCCAACTCATCCATGCTGGGAGAACCGCCGATGCGAGTTCCGCAGCTAAAAAGTAAAGCACTAATTCGCGTCTTCTAATCGCGAAAGCACGGGGAGATTCTTGTTCCAAATCCCGTAGCGACAAACAAACGGAAGTTTGAATTTAGAAAGCCCGACGGATCATCAGTTTGGCTAAGCTTTGTACCAATGCATGACAATCGCAGTCTTTCAACTGTATTGCGTCGATTCCATCCAAAACGGCAAAAAAAAACCGCGCAGCAATACTGCTGCGCGGATATTCAAGTTCTCCTGGATTGCCATCTTCCAAGATCAGAATTCACCAAGAACATGACCATCGTTGCGGCAAGCAAGGTCATAACGTGTGTTGTTATCAATATTTTCACTAAGAAACCGTACCGATCCGTCGCATAATGCCACCTGACAGCCGCCAGTGTGGTTACTGCTTGGACCTGAGCATCGCGGGTCGTTTTGATCACCGGGCTGCCATGCTGGGTTCCTGTTATTGATCGGATTTCGCATGCTGTTGACGGCACCTAGGGCTGATGACCAGTTGGCATCGATTCGAGGATTGCGATTGTTCACATTAGTCTTCGAGAATTGCCAGTGCATTGACTCGAACAGCAATACTGTGTTTGAAGTTCCGTCAAGGATTTGAGAAATTCCACGTGAACCTCGAAACATGAATACCCCCTGAATGTTTGGGTTGTCATTGTTCCATCTTTCGCTGATCCAAGGAGTGCCTTGACTTCCCCTAACAAAGCGACCGTTTGCGCTTGGAAAATCCGGGACGTCGCCGCAGTCCTTCCAGCCAGCCCAAACATGTCCCATGCTTCCAACGTAGTCCAATCCACCCTTCGGCCCAAACGAGGCCCCGCCCCACCCACCATTATCAATTTCAGAGGC
>JANMEV010000280.1:0-86011 GCA_031377305.1 Planctomycetota bacterium
CATTGATCCGATCGGTGGGAACTGTCACACGAACGGACTTACGGTTGCGATAAACATCCAGCACGTAGATCCATTCCGGACCGCCTCGCCCTGCGATTTCCCCGACCTTCAGATAGTAATCTCCGGCGGCAGGAACCTGAAAAGACAGCTCCGCATCACGAGGCCCAGCGTCATCGTTTTCAGCGATCTTTCCACCATCAGCGTTGTAGAGTTCCAGCATGACGTCGGTCGGGCTGCTGATTTCGCGAGTATGAGTCGTCACCAAAAGCGGCGATGGTTCGGTCGCTGTGATCTTGTACCAGTCGCTGTCGCCCTTCGCCTGCAAAGTTCCCGCGAGTACCTCAGTTTCAGCTGCCACGACTGTCGCTTGCATGCGGTCATCGTTCGGTTCCACTTCCTTCTGCGCCGGCGAGTTCGTCATCAGAACCGTTGTCAGAACGCTGGCATCGGCTTCCGCTGTTTTGAAGGTCACGGGAATCAACGAACCTGAATTTTCAACAGGCGAATCCGCCGACGCCTCACCCAGCACCTCACCGGAGGTTCCAATTAAAGAGACCTTGTGCCCGCTTTGAGTAACTCGTGGCGACGTCGCGTTAACGAGCGACAATTTGCCGAGGCGAAGATGAAAGAAGTGACGAGCTCCGCCGGAGTAGCGGACGTCACGCACTTCAATGCGGTACTCACCATCGGCTGCCGCTGTGAATTTAAGGTGAGTGTCCCCTTCAGCTCCAGGCAGGTCGTCGCGGTAAGCCACTTCCACACCGCTGGGGCCGGTGACACGCAATAGCGGATCGAGGTCCGATCCCAGACGACGCGCCAGAACTTCGATGCTGACAGTTTGGCCAGCGGTCAATGCAACTCGAAAGAACTTCGACAGCACTGGATTGATCTGTCCGTTGATGCAGCACGGAAGAGTGATGAGCTGTCCGACTTTGCGGTCCTGACTTTCCGGCGTGAGTGCCACTGAAGGCAGATCGTCGACGACAACGAAGGCCGCTTCTGAGCATCCATGATTCGTCACCATGCGAGCCGGATAGATTCCTGGGATGACGCTGGCCGCGATATCGCCTTCAAAGGTGACAGGCTGATCTTTCGTAAGGTCCTGACCTTCCTTCGGTCGCAGAACTCCAGCACCGGTCCAGAGGATCATGGCTCCGACGAGCTGTTTACCATTGACAACAAGTGACGCTTTTTGTCCCGGTCGAAGGTTGGACGATTCGATTCGATCGACAATCGGCTCCTGCCCCAGCGCCGTTGCTGCGAAGCTTGCAGCGAACGAAATCATCGCAAAAGTCATCGCGGAGAAGCGGGGCAATCGATTTGCTGGGAGGCAATAATCAGCCATCACGGTGGGGTTTTCTGAAGAACAAATGGCCGGGAGGGCGCGTAGGAAGGATCTTCAGTCTAAGCAGGTACAACGGTGTCGTCAAAGTGAAAGCCCATTTTGGTGCCTTGTTGACTGATTCCCTGTCCGGAAAAGTTGGTTATACTGAAGCCGGTTGTTGATCCAATCACACACCAGAGCCGCACGACGCTAGCCGCCGGTGTTTTCCCCTTTTGTTTTTCAGACATTCACCCGCAGCTAGCAGGCTGTTGATTTAATCCTAACCCGAAGCGTCAGCGAGGGATTGTTGTTGCAAAACGTGGCAAAGCTAATCCCACACTGACGTTTCGGGTTGTGAAAATCCATTAAATCAACAAGCAGCTAGCGCTTTGCGGCTCATTAAGGCAGAACCCGCTCGCCAGCGGCGGCATCATTCCGTTTCGTCGGTCGATTTTTGTTCTCCGGCTCGACGCTCAGAGTTCCTTTGGAGACTTTGTCCATGTTTCTTCGACGACTGATGGTCATCACCCTGACGTTTTCCGCGATCATGAACGCGACCTCAATGGCCAGCGCGAACCTGCCTCCGGAGACTCGCAAGGAACTCGCCGATCTGATGAAGGAACTCAAGGATGTCGGCGGCTTGATCAAGAAGAAGGAAGTCGACAAAGCCAAAGAGCTGATCAAGAAGGCCGAAGACCGAGTCAAAGAACTCGCCATCCCGGATGACGAGAAAGATCGCACCTTTGCGTCGTTCAAGACCTCGCTGGAGAAAGCGAAGAACCTCATCCCCGTCAGCTTCGAACGCGAAGTCGCACGGATTTTCAGTGAGAACTGCACTCGTTGTCATGGCGCGGATCAGGCGGGTGGGATGTTGCGAATGGATACTTTCAATGGCATCGTCAAAGGTGGCCGAAATGGCGTGCCCGTCGCGCCTAAGTTGCCGGCTCGCAGTGCCTTGGTTCTGCGAATGGCGTCGGACGTAGAACAGCAACGCATGCCCAAGGGCGGCGCGAAGCTGCCTCAGGATCAAATCATGATCGTGGCTCGCTGGATCGAGCAGGGAGCTAACTTTGACGGCACAGATCGTGATGCTCCGATCGGCGATTCTGCCGTCGAAAAGAAGCCGCCAGTTGAAGTGGTGATGGCGGATGGTTCTGAAACCGTGTCGTTCAAGGACGACATTGCTCCGGTTCTCGTGAACATTTGCATGGGATGCCATTCCGGCAAAACCCCTCGCGGCAAGTACGGCTTCACTACGTTCGAACAGTTTCTGCAGGGCGGTCCAACGGGCAACACAATTGTGCCGGGAAAGCCTGATGAAAGTTACCTCATCGACCTGGTGCTGCGTCAGGAGCCGCTGAAGATGCCGGCCGGACAGGCTCAGTTAAAACGGTCTCAGGCGATGGCGTTTGAAAAGTGGATTCAGGAAGGCGCTCACTTCGACGGTAAAGATGCAAAGGCTCCGCTGCGAGATCTCGTGCCGACCGAAGAGCAGATGGAGGCTACGAAACTAGCCAAGATGTCCGACTTTGAATTCGCAACCCGGCGCATCGAGCAGACCGCTGAGTTGTGGAAGAAGGTCTCGCCACGTGCAGAAGGGGTTTCTTCGACGACCGAGAACTTCTACCTCTATGGCACAGCGTCAGAAGATCGGTTGAAGCAACTTGGTGAATCAGCTGAGGCCCATCTTGCGGACCTTGAGAAGAAGTATCCGCTGCCTCCCGGTGCAAAAGCCTTTCGAGGCCGCCTGGCAGTGTTCGTGACCAGCGAACGATTCGACTACGAAGAATTCAACACCGTGTTGATGAGCCGACGAACTCCCAAGGCCGTTTCAGGGCATTCGACGGTCACAGCAGGCTTCGAAACGGCCTATGTGGCAATGCACGATGTCGGCGAAACCGAATCGGCCGACGCGTTGAATGCTGATCAGTTGATGAAGTCATTGATTAGCCAGGCCTATTTGACTCGCGACGGCTCCAGTCTTCCCGATTGGCTGAAGCAGGGTTTTGGAATGCTCGAGTCCGGTCTGGTTGCGGATTCAATCTACGTCAAAGCTCTTCCCGGTCGCGCTGCAAAGGCTGTTTCGACAATCATCGACCCGGGTAAAATGTTCGATGACGGAACGCTGGCTCCGGAAGAAGTTGGCGATGTTGGATACCTGATGGTTAAGTTCCTGCTGACAAAAGGCGGGGCTCCTCGCTTCCAGCAACTGGTTGGTGAACTTCGAAAGAACCCCGACGCCTCTAAAGCCATCCAGCAGGTCTACAACACGCCACCCGCCGAGCTTGCTCAGGCATTTCTTCGCAGCGGTGGGAAATAATCGGGACGAATCTTCCCGCGAGAAAAATACCTTCGGCGAGCGGCAGGGCGTCAGCCCTCCGTGTCACGGCGCAGTGGATTCCACGGAGCGCTGACGCCACCGGCTGCCTCATGCCGCTGTATTGCAGTGAATCGCCTGGTCTTCACGACCATGACATGCACCGTCAAAACGGGGTGCCGGGGTTGGCCTGAACAACGCGAAGGAAATCTTGGAGTGTGCGTACGTGGCCGAACGACTGAAGCCCCGGCCGATCCGCCTTGCACTCATCAACCATGCTCCGTGCTTTCGAGCGAACGCTCTCCAACCCCGGCCACTCTGCTGGCCTACGCTGACTCGCTTGGTTCGCTCCAATTCCTGCCACGCCCCCACCTCGTTATGGAGACGCGATTCGACCGAAAACTGTCGTCGTCGCGGGTTGAAGCGTAACTGAGCTACAGTCAGTCAATTGCCAAAGCGCTGCGACTGATATCGCATTTGACGCACTCCCAATTTTCCGCACCATCACGGGAAGTAATCCGCCAGGTTTCAATTAACCCTGACATAACCAAGCTTGCTGGTCGTTTCCCCACGGTGATTCCCGGAAGAACTTCGACGAAAACTTCCAGATCACCATCCTTTTCAACGACCTCTTTTATTGTAAATGTCGTTTTCAATGAGTGGATCGCTGACGGTTCGTAGCCAAACGTCTTCGCGATCAGCTGGAGCCTTATTGTTGTCGATTCGGGTCTATTGAGGCGACTCAGGTTTTTCTCGACTCGTTGACCGGAAGCCGTTTTCAAGTCTTTCTTCGAGAACCAGCGATCCTTCTTGCCTTCACCCTGCTTTAGTGGAGACGCGGTGAGACCTCTTTGTTTGGGCAGTTCAACCGTCTTTTCTTGTGGCGGACGTTGAGGCCGCGCGTTTTCGGCGAGACTTGCAAAAGTAGTCAAACTGATCAAGATCGCTGAGAGCACAACTATCGATTTCTTAAGACTCATATTTCCACATCCTTTCAAGGTTGAAGTTCGATAACAAGTTCCGTTGCACTAACCTTCCGACGCTGAAATCGAAACGTAGTAGACGTTAGAATAATTGGAGTCGGATTTTCGCACTCGAGGACATGCAGTCGGACCTCCTGCTCAAATTTGTCAATCACCGAATTGACCAGTATGTTGTTCCACATGCCGGCTGGCACGGTGATCTGCTTCCGGTCTCTGATGCACGGCGAATCGAAGAAAAAAACGTTGTCATTCGGCGGAACGACAGGCATCCAATCACTGTCGAAAATGATGGCTCCAGCTGCATCACGGCGCACAATTCGTTCTTGCACGAACGCAGTCAAACATGGCCCGCAGTCGCGTTTATGGCCGTTCCCATCATTCCAAATTTGGCGGAAACACAAGTCGTTTACAAATAGTGATCCACCACCGCCAACCGATGGAACGTTGAGCCCCTCGATCCGGTCCAGATTCGGGGCGTGCCACGTTACTGTTGCAGTCGAATCGGTTGTTGCACTTGCGGAAGTCACTGTCACCACATACTTTTGAGAAGCAATGGACGAACCACAATCAGAGATTGATGATTTATCCCAGTCTCGGTCTGTTCGCCATGACTCTGGTTCACCTGGCGGAGTGTTCAGGCATCGAGCACGCCATAAATATGTTGCGCCGCCGTATTGCGTTGTCGAAAGCGTTACGATCTCTCCCAGCGCAAGGTCTGCTTGCGGAGCAACATTGACTGGATCTCCCGGACCACCACCACCGCCCGGACCACCACCGCCACCACCCGGACCACCACCACCGCCCGGACCGATTTGGGCCAAGGCAATTCCTGTTGAAGCTATCGCAGCCCCAATCAAGGCCCACAATACAAGAACTCTCATAGTTGGACATCCCCTTGCGTGCGCATCTCACGACTTAGCGTCCGGACACTCTTTAGATTTGCCAGCCTTATTCTCAGGTGACTCGCTGGCGTTAGATAGCCTGATTCCAAATACCTGTCTCCTTAGGAGTCCGGGAGTCCGGGAGTCCGGGGGTCAGTCTATGGATCTAGACCGATATTGCAACTGAAAGTTTCTTGACAGTCACAGATTGTGGGGCGCACAAGCGTAGCTTGGGAAATCATCGACGTTTTCCGGTGCGGACAGCCAAAAACAGTGTCACCGAGCCACCATGCTTTGCATCCTTGCAAAAAAAAATGAGCGTTTTCTGGGGAACCCCTGAGTGCGCGACGGTCAGAAAAGTGTTGGAGGCGCAGCGGATTCCACGGAGGGTTGACGCCACCGGCTGCCTCACGCCGCCGCTTATTTCGTTCAAGCTGGGCTTCTGATTTGGTGCGGCGACCGAGGCTGAAATTGAATCGCCTGGAGTTTGCGGGATTAGGCAGTTGCTGTCAGTATTCGTCGTCGTCCTGTGACTCAACGAATCTGGAGCCCATCCCACCATGCGATTCCGACCCACCATCGCCGCCGCGTTGACCATCATTCTATTCCTGCTGCCCGCGCAAGCGCAGGACGAACGCATTCCGCATGCGCAGGACAAGCCGCCGGGGCCGGCGCTGAGTCCTGCGGAGGCGATTGCGAAGATGACGGTGCCGGAAGGCTTTACCGTTGAACTGGTCGCTTCGGAACCGGATATCGTTAACCCTGTCGCAATGACGATTGATGAACGAGGCCGATTCTGGATCACGGAATCGTTCGAGTATCCGCGACGATCGCCGGGGCCGGGTAAAGATCGCGTCAAGATCCTCGAAGACACCGACGCGGACGGCAAGGCGGACAAGTTCAGCGTGTTCATGGAAGGTCTGAACATCCCCAGTGGAATCGCCGTCGGGCATGGCGGAGTCTGGATTGTGAACTCGCCCGATATCCTGTTCGTGCAGGACACCGATGGCGACGGCAAGGCCGATACGTCGGAAGTTGTCGTCACCGGCTTTGGCCGCGATGACACTCACGAACTTCCAAACTCACTGACCTGGGGCCCCGATGGCTGGCTGTATGGGCTCAACGGAGTTTTCAATCCCGCGCATGTGGTTTACGGCCCTAAGAATCCGAACTTCAAAGACGGCCAGAAGCCCTGGGACATCACGTGCGCGATGTTTCGTATTCACCCGAAGACTCGTGAGTTCCAGGTCTTCTGCGAAGGCACGAGCAATCCGTGGGGCATCGCGTTCAACGATGACGGAGAAGCCTTCATCAGCGCGTGCGTGATTGATCATTTGTGGCATCTGACGGAAACCGGTTACTACCATCGCCAGGGAGGCCCGTATCCGCCGTTCACGTGGAAGATCGAAAGCATCGTCAGCCATAAACATCAAAAGGCGGCGTATTGCGGCATTCACTGGTACGACAGCGATGCGTATCCCGAGCAGTACCGCAAGAAGCTCTACATGGGCAACATCCACGGAAGCTGCATCAACAGCGATCGCATCGAACGCTGTGAATCGACATACAAAGCATCTCCCGAACCCGATCTGCTCAGCGCAAACGATGCCTGGTTCATGCCGGTGGTTCAGAAGACCGGGCCGGATGGATGCCTCTACATTCTCGACTGGTACGACCGCTATCACTGTTATCAGGATGCGAATCGTGATCCGGCTGGCCTCGACCGTCTGAAGGGGCGGCTTTATCGACTGCGATACAAGGACACGCCTCGAGCGAAAGCGGAGGATATGTCGAAGCTGAGTGACAACGATTTGTTCACCGAATTGGGCTCGGAAAATGGCTATCGGCGCGATATCGCACAGCGGTTGCTGACCGAGCGGCTCCTTGGCGATGGCGATCGAAAGACATTTCTGGATAACATCATCGTGTCCATGTTTCTCCCTGCGTCAGCTTCGCGGGCGCTTGGCACTCTGGGTGTACTCTCTGGAGCGGGGCGAATGAGTGATGAAACAATCATCTCGCTGCTGGAGGGTGGATCACCAACGTTCCAGGCTTGGGCCGTCCGAACAGCTGGGGACCAAAAACATCTTTCCGAAACCGTTGCGAAGACCATCGCCGAACTCCGTAACGATCCATCACCACAGGTCCGTCTCCAAGTTGCAATCGCTGCCGCCAAGCAGGAATCCATTCCGACCATTCCAACACTCGTCGCCGTGCTGGCTCAGGCCGGAGATGATCCGCTGGTCCCGCGAATTGTCTGGCAGAATCTGCATCCGCTGCTGGAGAAGCAGACGGCGGAGTTTGTGGCGGAAGTTCTTAAGCTGCGAGCGGCCGACTCAGGCTCGTTCCCAAAGCCAGTCATCGACCTGCTGCCTCGTGCGGCCGATCGGATTCTTTCCACCAGCAAGCCGGATACTCTCGCCGTCGCGGAACTCGTCAAGCTGTTGCTCAGCACGGAAGCCACCGATGAATCGGCCGATCGCTGTCTGCAGTTGCTGACGGCTCGCATTCGATCGGGTGAGATCACGGGCGACCCGCTGGCCAGCATTGGGAAGGAGCTGGAAGCGTCACTCAACTCGGCGATGAAAGCCAACGCCTCGCGACCATCGACGCTGTCTGCCGTTGAACTCGCGGCGTCGTTGAAAATGGAAGATGCCATCACACAAGCCAGCCAGCTTGTCTCTCAAACGAACGATGAAGCCATCGAGTTGCGTCTGATCAACGCGTTGGTGACGGCAAGTTCTGCGGATGGCCTGACGTTTGCCGAGAAGATCCTGCTTTCCGACAGATCGGCCGATGTACGTCGGCGAGCCGTTCAAGCCATCGGTCGAATCGGAACAGCCGCGAGTACTTCGGCTCTGATCAGTCATCTTGCCAAACTTCCAGCCGATGTTCAGCCAGCGGCGATCGAAGCGCTCACCGATCGAGCAGATTCCGCCACGGAACTGCTGGGGCTCGTTCGCGACGGCAAAGTGCCATCAACGCTGATCAACGCGAATCAGGCTCAGAAGATGCTCAGTCTGAAGAGCAAGCCGCTGGCCGACCTGGTCACCAAACACTGGGGCGTCGTTCGAACAGAGCGCGATCCAGCGCGAGTCGAATTGATTGCTCGTATGCGCAACGAACTGCGAACCAGCAACGGCGATCCGGTCGCCGGCCGAGCCGTCTTCAAGAAGCTCTGCGCTCAGTGTCACAAGATGTATGGCGAAGGTGCCGAGGTCGGACCGGATATCACTCGCAACGGCCGCGCGTCGTTTGAACAATTGCTGTCGAATGTGTTCGACCCGAGCCTTGTGATTGGTGCTTCCTATCAGGGTCTGACGGTCGTCACGAAGGATGGCAAGGCGATTTCCGGTTTGCCGGTCGAAGACAGTGCTCAACGAGTCGTAATGAAAGTTCAGGGCGACAAGCAGGAAATCATCGCGCGGGCCGATATCGAAGAAGTCGTTCCGAGCAAGCTGTCTCTGATGCCCGAGGGAATTGAGAAGCAGCTTCAGCCAAAAGAGTTGCATGACTTGTTTGCCTTCATCACGCTCGACAAACCGCCTGAGGATAAAGATGCGAAACTGCTGGTCGGCTCGCGAATTGTGCCGGGCGAATCCGGGAATTCGGCGGACTTCGCAGCGATGATTGAGCAACTGCTTCCCGGCTATTCAACGGCCAAAGTTGGCGAAGGCGGAATCGCAGTGCTCCCGGATCACGGCGGCCGCCCTGCTCTGCGAACCCACCCGGTGTCTCGTTCCGAAGCTTGTACGCTTTCAGCGTCGACAACTCTGCCAACCGCAGCCAAAGTGAAACTGCGTTTGAGTGTCGCGTCACATGAGCAGGGAGACTGGTTGCTGTTTGTGAACGTGAATGGACAAACTCGCCATCAGTCGGTCGTCAAAGGCAAAGCAAACAACGTCGAGTGGACCGAAGTCGTCGTCGAACTAAGCGACCTCGCTGGCCAACCCGTGACAATCGACCTGCTCAACAAAGCCAACGACTGGGCGAACGAGTTCGGATACTGGAATGCCGCTGAGATCGTGTCTGAGTAAGCGTCGACGCGACAAGTGGTTTCTGCCTTCGCCTTTTGAAATTAGGATCTGAAAATGTCCGAGATGACCATTGGCAGGATGAACTTGAGAGAGGGTATTCCGACTCGTTCAACGGCAAGCCAAAGGCGACAGGGTCTGACGTTGAGCGGTCGCCTGAGGCTTGCGGTCAAACAATGGGCAACAGCATCGGCGGCCCTCGTGGATCGGTTCGTGGTTCCATCCTTATTGTTTATCGTGGCTCTCGGCGGCATGGTTGCCGCCACGAATGCTGACGAGGCAGTTCCTTCACTGTCGATCGATCCCAGCTACCCATCCGGCTGGACGGCCCAAAGTCCAAGAGAGGAAATTCGTCCTGAGTTCGCATGGGATGCCAGTGGCGGACCGGAAAAATCAGGTTGCTTTGTGATTACGCACGATGATCGTGAAGGCCTCGACGGTTGGTTTCAGAAATCCTTTTCCGTTACCAGAGGTCAGTTCGTTCGCTTTCATGCAGTTCGTCGAACGTCAGGTGTTTCTGTCCCTCGTCGCAGCGCGCTGGTGCGAGTGTTGTGGCGAGACGATGCTGGCAAGATGGTCTCAGCGACGGTGCCGGAGAAGCAGATTCAGGAGACCGGCAATGTGCCATCGGCCGAACCCGAACATCCGGTCGATGGAAATACGGACTCTGAGGGTTGGACAACGGTCAGCGGCGTGTACCGAGTTCCCACAAAGGCTTCGATCGCAATCGTCGAGTTGCATTTGCAGTGGGCTCCGCGGGGCAAGATCGAATGGAGCGATGTGAAATTCGAGGCGACCGACCCGCCGACTCGTCGTCAGGTGCGTTTGGCAAGCGTGCATTATATGCCGAAAGGAAAATCGCCGCGCGAGAACTGCGAAGAGTTCGCTCCGTTGATTGCTGAGGCGGGCAAAAAGAAGGCGGACCTGGTCGTGCTGGGTGAAACCGTGCAATCGGTCGGAATTGCAGGGCCTCCGCAGGACACGGCGGAGGCCATTCCGGGGCCATCAACGAACTACTTTGGCGAACAGGCAAAGACCAACAACGTACACATTGCCCTCAGCGTCTATGAACGAGATCGTCATCTGATTTACAACACGGCCGTGCTGCTCGGGCCGGATGGTCGGCTGATCGGCAAGTATCGCAAAGTATGCCTGCCTCACGGCGAAGCCGAGAAAGGCGTTGCACCGGGCCATGACTATCCGGTGTTCGAAACTTCGTTCGGCAAGGTCGGTCTGATGGTTTGCTATGACGGATTCTTCCCCGAGGTCGCTCGAGAGCTGACCAACAACGGAGCCGAAGTGATTGCATGGCCGGTCTGGGGATGCAACCCGCTGCTGGCCAAAGCGCGAGCCTGCGAGAATCATGTCTATGTTGTCAGCAGTACTTTCATGTCGCCGAAAGACGGCTGGATGATTTCGGCGGTGTTCGACCAAACCGGCCAGCCAATCGCATCGGCGGAAAACTGGGGAACGGTGACGGTGGCCGACGTGGATCTCAGCCAGCCTTATGTTGGTCCTTACAACCTCGGCGATTTCCGGTCGATGATTCCGCGACATCGACCGGCATTCGGCGGACCGGACCGAACGGAGTGAGTTTCAGCATTCGATGATGTGCCGCCACTCGCGTTTGTTGCTCCGGTCTTCGATTCGTCGAATGTCTTGAGTGCCGACTATGCTTTTGGCTGCTGCTGAGTCATGCAGTGGAAAGCGCCGAGGCCCCAAACGAGGTCGATTGCGTCGACACCGACGATCGTTCGGTTCGGGTAGCAGTCCTGCAGCAATTGCATCGCGACGTCGTCCGTGGGATCGTGGAATGTCGGCACGATGATCGCTCCGTTGGCGATGTAGTAGTTGCAGTAACAGGCGGGAAGACGATGGCCTTCCTGAAACTTCGGCTGAGGCATTGGCAGTGGAATCGGGATCAGAGATTCTCCGTCGGCGTTCTTTGCTGACTGAACCGCATCCATGTTGGCTCGCAGTTCCGCGGCTTCCGGCGCGTCAGGGTGATACGGAGCCGCCAAGAGCACTCGGCGTTCGTCGACGAAGCGAGCGACCTGATCGATGTGGCCGTCCGTATCATCGCCAACGATTCCGTGGCCCGGCAGCCAGACGACGTTGCGAGCCTGCAGCCAGGTGGCCAGTATGGCTTCCATGCTCTGCTGAGTGACTCCGGCGTTGCGATTGGGATTTAGCAGGCAGCTACTGGTCGTCAGAATTGTGCCCGCGCCGTTGCCTTCAATCGCGCCGCCTTCGAGTATCATGTTGGGGCGAAGCGATTTGATTCCAAGTCGGTCGGCGATGCGGCCTGCGGTCAATTCGTCAAAGTTCCATGGCGGATACTTTCCGCCCCAGGCGTTGTAGTTCCAATCGATGATAACCTGCGAGCCTGCGGCTTCCGTGTCAGCACGTCCATTCAAGAAGATTGGGCCGTGATCGCGACACCATGAATCGTTGACGGGGATATCAAAGAGTTCGGGCTCAAAGCGGCTTCCGTGGCGACTGCAGGCCGCGTCGATGAACGGGCGAGCCGACTCAGCAACGCCTTCGCCTCCGGCCAGAACTCGCACGGGTTCAAAGCGAGCCATCGCGGCGACGAATTCCGCGAATGCGGCAGGGATCTTTTCAAAAATGCCCGGCCACGTATTCGGATTCACAGGCCACGCAACCCATGTTGCTTCGTGAGTTTCCCATTCGGCAGGCCAGCGGTAGTTTGAAAGGTCGATCATTTCAGCAGGTTCACATTGCAGACACAGTTCGCCGCCGACCAAACGGGGTCAGCATCCTGAAGTTGCGGAAGAGTAGAAGCCTGAGGAATTGATGGAAAGTAACCAGCTCGGAATTATCACCCAGATCTTTCCGTCATGCACAACGGCCTGATGATACGCACGAGCCGACCACGGGGCATGTTCCGTTTCCTGTTTCCACGACCTGCCGTCGGCAGACGACCAAACGTCGTTCTTCAGGCTCGCGTTGTCACCGAAGTAATAGTTTTCGGTGCCGCCGAGAATCCAGATGCGGCCTTTGAATTCGGCGATGCCGGATGCAATGCGAGGGCTCCAGCCGGATTTGGCCGTGACCAGATCCCAGTTGCTGCCATCCGCCGTCGACCAAACTTCGCTCGTCGCGCCGTGGCCTTCCAGGCGACCGTTGTACCAGCCGCCCATGATCCACATGCGATCCTGAAACGTGACCGTCATTGCCACGTCGCTGTATTTCCACGGAGCTTCAGCGGTGACTTTATTCCATGCTTTGCCGTCAGCTGAACTCCAAACATCGCGAGGCGCCGCGGCGAAGGAATCGAACCAGCCGCCGAAAATCCAGAGCTTGTCCTGAAACACAACTTCGCGGCAGGAATCACGGGGCTGCCACTCGGCTTTGTCCGTGACTTGGACCCAGTCGACAGTTATCGCTTTGGGCGGTTGCGGCGGCTGATTGACGGCGGGGTCATCACCTCATGTTATGGAAAGCAGCAATAGCGCTGCAGACATCGCTATCAACGCAGGCCGATTGAATAGCGACATGTTGCTCCCCTCACCATAGGATCGTAGGTTGGATTTTTTGTCCGACCAGGATTTGACGTGCAGGAATGATCATCCAAAAAAAAGGTCGTGGCGTCATTTCATCCCTGCTTGCCGTTCGCTGAAGCCGATTACCTAAGTTCTTCCGTTGGCACCGGCAGTTCTGCCGGATCAACGGCCTGAGGCGTCAGCGGGGAAAGTCGTTCCTGCGGCTGTTCGGGAGTTCGCGATTCCACCAGCCGGATAAGATGTTCAAGCCTGGCGTTCATGGCCCGCAGCTCATTGCGAAATTCAGCGACCTCATTCGACAGTTGCTTGATCTGTTCTGCGGGACCCATCTGAGCAAAGTCACGTTTTTTGAGTTCGCGGTCTGCGACTTCCGCACGTTGCCGCAATTCTCTGGCCATCTCGGGGAGCCCGGCGGCGTCGAGCTTCTTTGCGGCTTCAAGCATGGCTTGAACGGGTTCGCCTGCTGGACGGAGTCGCTCCGTTTTTTTGTCAATCGGATTTGTGTCCGCTGGAGTTGTCGAGAACTCCTGGATCAACCCCGTGACCGGCCGCTGCGCTTGCTGGGGCAGAATCTCTTGTTCTGCAGGAGTCACCATTGGTCTTTGGAAAACTCGGGGCAGCATCTCCTTTTCGTACCGAATCTGCGGCGCATGATTCGGGTCAAGATCATCAAGATGCGGAATTGGGGAGATGGGCTGTGGGACAAACGGAAGGTCCTGCGCGACGAGACGACTTACGGACATGACAGTGACGGCGGCGGTGATCCAGGCGGAAAGCGTTGCCAGGCGAGGTCTTGAAAGCATAGAAAAGGCCCTTTCTAGTTCCATGTTTGGCGGTGGTTTCTCCGCATTATCGCAGGTCAAAATCGAACGGCAACGTTGAAAAACGAGAATCAACCAGACGGGTGTCGCAGCAACTTTTCGACGGACGGCTTTTTTCATGCTGTCTTTCCGTAGGCCAAATGCACGGCGCTTAGTCTGGTCTATTCTCTACTCAGACGACCACGGCTGTAGCTGTACAAGTATCTCGCGAAGAATCTCCTGATCGCTTTCGGGGCGCGTGGCACTGTCTGGATGCGTCAGCGATGTGGAGATCCAGGCTCGTTGATTTAGAAACATGGCTGCCGTGTGCTTGTACGCGGGCACGGGGCTTCGAAAGGCGAAGAACCCAAGATGCTGCAGAACATCGTTGAGCTGGTAAAAATCAGCATCGCCGTGTTCCCACATCGCATCGCGTTTGGCAAACAGATCAGGAGCAAAGCTGCTCAGTCCCAGCAGATAGTCGCTGCCGTACATGACCATGTCGATGGCCAGATCGTTGCCGGTCAACACCATGAAGTCAGGGCGGACTTCATATCGCCAGGTCAGCCGTTGCCATTCAAGATCTCGCTGCAGCGACGAATGTTTCGCTCCGAGGCATTGTGGTATTCCCATGAGACCTCGATAAACCGCTTCGCTATAGATCCGGCCGAACGGAGCGAACATTGTTCCCAGTTCGAATCCAACGAAGCGATCGCACTTTGCCGCCAGTTGTTGATAGGCTTCGACGATCTCTGGATCTGCCTGCTGGGTCAAACCGTACGATTGAAAAATCACCGGCGTGCCACCACGTTGCTGAATCTCGTCGATGCGGCGACCGTAAGTGGACAGGTCGAAAGACTGGCCGGGTGAGTCCTTCACAAAGGCACCTGCGACGAACATTCGTCCTGCAGTCACGGCTTGCGTTCGGCGAAGGACCTCAAGGCGAGTCGCCTCATCCAGCAGGTTGATATAGCCGGTATCCATATTCACTGCCGGAGCCAGATCCGCGTCACAGGTTCTGGCGACATGCGATTCAAACGACGGCCAGTCGACTTCGCCCCGCGACAAGAACGGCAACAGCACGGCCGACATCCCTGTGATTTTCCGGCGAGGGCGAACGAGCGAAAGTGGATCGATGAGGGGTGTTGTCATTTTGGGTTGCCGATTAATCATGGCGAAACGTTTAACCCCGAGCCGCGGGCGACGGCATTCGCGGCAACCGTCGCCAGTGGCTTTTGGTTAAACGAATGATGGTCAAATCGCACGGAATCGACAACCCGCGGCTAGCGCCTTGCAGCTCCGTCCTGGTGGTTCAATCCGGAAGAACCTCGCTGAAAAATCGCAGCCAGTTGCCGTGCATAATGTCGGCGATGTCGGCGTCGGGATACCCTCGTTTGGACATCATTTCGGTCAGACGCTGGAGGTCTCGCATGCGATCGAAATCGAGAGGCGTCTGTTCGACTCCGTAGCCACCATCGAGATCCGTGCCGATACCCACGTTGCGAGCATTTCCGGCGAGCTGGCAGATGATGTCGATGTTTTCGATCGCGCGTTCCATGGTCACAGTGACCTCGCTGACTCGGCGAACGTAGCCGGGCTGCATCATGATGACGTCGAAAGCGATTCCGATCACGCCGTCACGGTCAATCACGGCCTTGTACTGTTCGTCAGAAAACTGACGCTGCCAAGGAGCGATGCGTCGAGAATTCTGGTGGCTGGCGTGGATGCGACCGTTGAAGTATTCCAGAACCTGCCAGAACGAAACGTCGGACAGATGAGTCATGTCGACCGTCATTCCGAGTTCTTCAATTCGCTTCAGCAGTGGAATCGCATCCAGCGCGAGACCAACTTCGCAGGATGTTCCGCCACCGTACCTGTTGGCACCGTAATGAGTCAGGCCGATGGCTCGCAGGCCGTGCTCGTGGAATTCGTTGACGGTATCTGGTGTCAACAGCGGGTCGGCTCCTTCCATCGTCTGAATGAAACCGAGCGGCGCGGTTGCGGGATGTTGTCGATAATCTTCAACATGCTGGGCGAGTTGGTTTTTTGTCTTGATGGATCGCAGGAATCCGGCTCGCTCCGTCGCTCGGTGCCATGCCAGATGCGCGTGAGCCATCGCGTAGCAAGTCTGAGGCGACGTCCAGCCGAATGAGTGATTGATTTCTCGTTCCTGTCGAGCCAGCAGAGTCGAAAGGCAGATGCCAATTTCTGCTCGGCGAAGTTCCGGAAAGCTGAGCGTGCTTCCGCAGCGTCCGGCTTCCGTCATGCCCAGCGCACGTTCCTGGGCACGCAGATCGTCGACTTCGCAGCGAAGGTCGCGGTTCCAGTCGACTCCGTTCAGAGCTAGATCCAGGTGGGCGTCGAACAGAAGCACGGCAATTTCCTTGATTGGAGGCTCAGGCGAGAGATTTTGGCTGGGGAAGTCTATCATGCGGCAAGCCACGTTCTATCGTCAAGCCTCCCGCCCCGCCCTGTTCACCCGCCTCGCAAGGAATTGGTCGCATGATTGCTTTCATTGAGTATCGTACTTTCAGCAAAACACGGGCGATTGTTCTTCAAGTGCTGGCGTTCCTGCCAATGGTGTTGGCCTTTGACGGAAGTGTTCTGGCTCAGAACTCAATTCAAAAGGAAAACCAGTTGCCGGGTGCGACGGACTGGCAGTTGACTCGAGTGAAAGTTGAAGCCGGCGGATGCCGTTCGGTCAACATCGAAGGCTATTGTTCGAAGCAAAGCGTCAAGGCCGGTGAGTCGATCGACATCATGGTGTCGTCGAATCCCGCTCGTGCCTTTAAAATCGAATTCTTTCGCACCGGTTACTACGGCGGTCGAGGTGCTCGATTGATGAAGACCATCGATCGCGTCGAAGGAGTGACTCAGCCGGAACCGAAGATTGGCGATAAGGATCTGCATGAGTGCCAGTGGAAGGCATCGCTGTCGATCACAATCCCCAGCGACTGGATCAGTGGCGTCTATCTGGGACGGCTGACAACGATTCCAGAGGACAACGAACCGTATTGGCAGAGCTACGTGATTTTCATCGTGCGAGACGAGCGACCAGCGGACGTGCTGTTTCAGTGTTCTGACAACACGTGGCAGGCCTACAACGTCTGGCCAAGTCATTATTCGGTTTATACCCATCCCAAAGGCGGTCAGGGACCGTGGGCGGACGTCAGTTTTGATCGGCCATACGGTCGCGAGGCTCAATACACGTCGGTCGTCAACGACCCGCTGACCGTCGGAGCCGGGGAATTCATTCCGTACGAATTTCCGATGACGTACTGGCTGGAGCAGCATGGTTATGATGTCGCGTATTGTTCGAACAGTGACATGGTGGCTCCCGATCGAGGCTTGAAATGCAAGGCGTTTATCAGTATTGGCCATGATGAGTACTGGGACATTCGCCAGTACGAAAGTGTCAGTCGGATGCGGGATGAAGGCGTTGACGTTCTGTTTCTGTCTGGCAACAGTGTCTGCTGGGTGACTCCGCTGCGAGCAAGTTCGACCGGCAACCCCAGTCGCATTTTTTTTCGAGGCGGCCCGTACGGTGGCGACAACGCAGAAGCAATGCAGCGTGAAAAGGAACACGGCCCATTTCCTCATCGAGGCCCCGACGAAGGTCTGCTGATGGGGGCTCGCAATGTCGAACCGGTCAACGGCGGCGGCGATTGGGTTGTGACGAAGGCCGACCACTGGATGTTTGCAGGCTCTGGTGTGAAGAACGGCGAATTCATCCCCGGCCTGATCGGATGGGAATACCACGGCGCGCCGGCGAAGATTCCTGGACTGCAAATTGTTGCCAATGGAACCGCGTGGCAGGGAGGAGTGAATCCTCAACATTGGACCGCGACGATTTATCCGGGGCCAAAGGGCAACTTCGTCTTCAACGCGTCAACGATCTGGTGGGCTCAGGGATTGGGCGATCCACCTGGCCACACTCTACCCTGGTCGCACCATAGCCGACCTCATGGCCCCGACGATCGAGTGCAGAAGATCACATCCAATCTACTAAAACGCGCGATGGAGAATTGATGAGAGTTAGAGAACGCAAAGTCGTGTAACCCCGAGCCACAGGCGATGGCCATTCAATGGCTTACGTCGCCTGCGGCTCGGATTAAACGAGTCCGTTTTATAGGCTCGGGCTATTTCGTTTCAGCGGCTTGTTCGTCTGCCTTCGGTTCTGCGTGATCGTGATCGGCGTGTTCATGAGCCGTGTGGTGAGCTGCAGGTGGCTTGGCGAGCTTTTCTGCCTTCTGAGCGTCGGTCAATTCGTCCCACTCTTCAAGACACGGTGGGCAGCAGAACCCGACTTTCTTGCCGTTCCAGTCCTTGATGAGGGCAGGTTCCAGATCTTTTGCGACGACTGGACTCCCCATGATCGGACAGGTCGTATTGACGATCTCAGCTGAAGCGATACTGGTCGCGACGTCAACCGGTGTTTCGGAACAGCCGGGGAATGAAGCGACAAGGGCGCAGAGTACTAAAGAGGCAACTGGTTTCATGATCACGGCTTTCTCTATTTGAAAGTCCCAGAGGTTGAATCGGTTTGTGTTCCATCCATTCCAAAACGGCCCGCCGGACATTCGCGTCCGGCTGCGACGCTGTCCGGCGAGACCATGAGTTGACGTAGCGAGACGGGCAGGAATGCCCATCCTACTTTGCAACGTCAGTGGATTCTTTGTCGCTAACGGTAGCTGTAATCGCTTTGAAGCACAATGTTGCGAGCGGCGGAACGGTGATCATAATGCTCGCTTGGCGACCGTGTGCGGGAGCCGTCTTGGAATAGACTCCGCCCTGATTTCCAATGCCAGCTCCGCCGTACCATGCGGCGTCGCTGTTGAAGATCTCTTTATAGAAGCCAATGTGCGGAACACCGACGCAGTAGAGTTCTCGAGGAGCCGGAGTCAGGTTACTAACGACAATGATCATTTCTGAACCATCGCGAGTTTGTCGCAGAAACGCCACTACCACGTTGGTGCGGTCGTCGCCGACGATCCACTGGAATCCTTCCGACACGACATCGCCATCATGCAGCGCGGGCTCGTTGGCGTAGAGTCGATTGAGGTCGCACATCATCCGACGGATGCCTTCGTGAGTCTCGAAGGTTCGCAGGACCCAGTCGATCTCGGCATCGTGGTTCCATTCGGTCCACTGCCCGATTTCCGTTCCCATGAACTGCAGCTTCTTGCCGGGGACCGTATACTGACCGGCCAAAAGCAGTCTGAGATTCGCAAATTTCTGCCACGTGTCCCCCGACATCTGTGACAGCAATGACTGTTTGCCGTGAACCACCTCGTCGTGCGACAAAGGCAGGACGAAGTTCTCTGAAAACGCGTAAATGCTTCGGAACGTCAGATCGTTCAGGTGATGGTTGCGGTAAATCGGATCACGTCGCATGAACCGCAGCGTGTCGTTCATCCAGCCCATGTCCCATTTCATCGTGAAGCCGAGGCCGCCGGTGTAGCACGGGCGAGACACGCCCGGCCAGGCGGTTGATTCTTCGGCAATCGTTACAACACCGGGGAACTCCGCGTGCATGAGTGTGTTGAAGTTGCGAAGGAAGTCGATGGCTTCAAGGTTTTCGCGACCGCCGTATTGATTGGGAATCCACTGCCCCGAATCACGTGAATAATCCAGATACAGCATCGATGCGACCGCATCGACTCGAATACCATCGACGTGATAAACGTCGCACCAGAACTTTGCGCTGGAAATCAGGAACTCGGTGACTTCGCGTCGCCCGTAGTTGAAAATCAATGTGTTCCAGTCCGGGTGAAATCCCAGACGAGGATCTGCGTGTTCGTAGAGGCAAGTGCCATCAAACATCGCGAGGCCATGAACGTCGGTCGGAAAATGTCCCGGCACCCAGTCGATCAGAACGCCGATGCCTCGCTGGTGCATATGATCGACGAAGTACTGGAAGTCATGTGGAGAACCAAAACGCGACGTTGGCGCGAAGTAGCCGGTTGCCTGATATCCCCATGAGCCATCAAACGGATGTTCGGTGATGGGCATCAACTGGACGTGAGTGTATCCCACTTCCGCGATGTAATCGGACAGCGCGTGGGCCAGTTCGCGATAGTTAAAGTAGGTGCGACCGTCTCGAGGCCGTTTCCATGATCCGAGGTGAACTTCGTAGATTGAAACGGGTGCCCGCAGCCAGTCTGTTTCAACGCGTCGGTTCAGCCATTTCGCGTCGTGCCAGTCGAAGTCTCGCAGGCTCCAGACGACTGATGCGGTATGCGGTCTCTTTTCTGAATAGAACGCGACAGGGTCGGCCTTCTCGAGCAGATGACCGCTTTGAGTCCTCACGGCGTACTTGTACCGAGTTCCCGGCAGGACGCCTTTGATCGTCCCGTGCCAAACTCCATTATCACTGGAATTCAGCCAGTCCCGTTCAGCGGTCCAGCCGTTGCCATCACTGATCACAGAAACTTCGCGAGCATTCGGCGCCCAAACGGCAAAGCGAACTCCGCCATCGACAAGATGCGCACCCCAGTAGCGATAGAGCGCGGTGGCGTCGGCCGGTAAGTCAAAGGAGTTCACGATATGCCCTCCCGACGTCGAGCGGATGGGCAGGGATTCCGTCTGCATGGCGGTTCACAAATCTCCAGGTTCCATCCAGTTCGAAACTTCGACCTCGACGCATTGTATTCCCGAACACTGCTTTACATCGCGAGTGAGTTCTAAATCGATCGACATGTTAGTCGAACTGCAACCCGTCGCCAACACAGGGGAAGGATTCATCGTCGATTGTCACTTTTCGCCAGACTGTCGGCGCATCGCCTGAAGTCGAGTGAACAGTTGACTAAACTTTGGAACAACACGGCTTGCAGGGGCAACGGCATTGACAGTTTCTTCCGCGACGGCCGTCGATTCCTGATGTCTGGCGGTCAAAGGCTCATCAATCCGCGACGAAGCAGACAGTAAACCGGTGGATTGTTGCGTGATTGTCCCGCCTGCGAAATCGGTCTCCTCAAGCCGCCGTTTGGCGAGACTGACCAAACTGTCGACTGGAACGGTCGATTCAGGAGCCTGTGTGGTGGGAACATTCAGGGACATGCCTTTCGACGAGGCTGTGTCATTGCTTAGTCCAAATTGCTGGAATGTGGAGACTTCAACACGCAGTGCAGCAAGTGACTCGGCAAGCGGAAAGACCTCATCGAGATCGACCAGTTCTGATCGCAGATCCCACTCGATCGACTTAACTTCAACAGGCAGTGTAAAGAATGTCTCGGCTTTGGGTTTTTGGCTGATACTCTCAGGCGGAATCTGGTTGAGTTCGTCTCTGGCGATTCGAGCAGCGTCGAAGCTCAGTGGTACGTCGTCGTCAGCCGTAGTTGACTCATCTTTTGCCGCAAAAACTTCGGTCGGTTTGTGACCAAAGACCAGTTGGCCATCATGCCAGAGTGATTCATGGCCGTTGCCTTTGGGAAGCAACAGTGCTTCCAGAATCGACTCAACTTCCTGCGGCAACGATCCACTCAGCTCTGCATGCTCCGACGACCCTGGAACTTTGATGACATGGGCAAGACTTGATCGAATCGCTTCACGAATCAACAGTCGGTTAGTGTCTGAAACAACCGACTCGTCTTCGGCGTCGTGACGATCAAATCCATGATTTTCGAACGATGTTTCCGAAGCGGCGGTCTCCGCAGCATTGAAGTGTTCGACTCCCACCACGGGCGGAACTGTCACGCCGCCGAATACAGAAGCCAGGGGCCGATCGGTTGGATAGACGTCAGTCCAATTTGCTGGAATTGCAGGAGTGGAATTGAAGAGAACGAACGTGCCATCCTCAGCGGCATTCGCGGACCGTGTGAGCGAACTAATAATCTCATAGTCGCTTGTTCGGATGATCGGAATCCTGTCGAAGGAAAGTGATCCAGCGATCGCGACATCGCCTGCAATTGAAATGTCCGAGCGGCTCAGCATGCCGTTGTTGAGTTGCTGCATTTTCGATGCGGAAGCGACTGAGAATGTGCCCGATGGCACTTCTCGCCCCAATGCGATCCATGTGTAACGATCAAACACGGGTAGCCGATTTGCGAAGCGTTCACCACCACTGCTGTTGACCCGGCGGTCGGAGGCATCGGACTGGCTCATATCGAAGGCCAGTTCATTCTGCGGATCGCCACCCAAAAACTGAACGCGAGGAGCCGAATGAACACTCGAATCGCTTTCTGGGGTGTTCGTGACATGGTTCGAAATCAAGTCTTCGCGGCGGACTGGAGTGTCCGCGACGATCAAATCTGCGTAAGGCGAGTCCGAGACAGAATTGTCGAGCAATTGAGAAACGGCTTCAACATCGTCGACATCGACACACGGTTCGATGTCTTCGTGGCTAAACAAATCAAGTTCATTTATCGGGGACGATGGAAAATTCTGGAAGTTGTTTGTGAAAGGGTACTCCGCCTGATTTTGTCGTTCGAAGCGATGACCGACCTCAAAGAACGCGACGCTGTGTGCTTGAACATCTGGTTTCGCAGACGTCGGCCCGGGCGTCGAGGTTGATGATGTGACTGTCGGTGTCGTGTTTTGCAGCGGAATCGTTGTTGCAACAGTGTTCACAGTACGCGGCCCGCCGATTTCAATGATGCCTGGTGCTCCAAATTCGATGGAGCCTGCTGCAGTCGTTGTATGTGTCGCAGCCGCAGCGGTCGCCGTTGCGACTGAAGCGATGTGGACCGATTGATCTGCATCCGTCTCGTCACATGGCCAAAGAGAAACGTTCCATGAATAAGGCAAGTGCTGCAGTCGTGAAAGTGCCTTTCGAACGCATTCAAGGTCCGCCGACTTTTTGGAAAGCTCGGCCGTGACAATCAATGACTCATCGGCCAGAAGACTCAGGCAGCGAGGAAGTCCATCACAGGCGGAAACAAGATACTCTAATGCCTCGGCGCTGAACACGCGACTTGGTTTTCCGCCAACCGCTTCCAGATGGCGACTGAGGAATTCGATAGACTCCCGCGAAGTCAGTGGCTGCAGAAAGGCATGGCACCGAATGCGACGGCTGAAGTCACTGTGAGTTGGGCGAGCCAGTTCTTCTTCCAGCGAGAGCGGTCCGGAGACAAGGCAGCGAACCAGTCGCTTTCCATTCCATTCTTCTTCAGTGAAGGCTCGGAGTTCGTTGAGCACTGGAACCGAAAGCAACTGTGCGTCATCGACCAGAAGCAGGATGGGCCCCCAGAACTCCGTTGTCTTCCGCAACTGATCCACTGTGGCCCAGCGTGTCCGAGTGTGGGACTCGGCGGACATATCATGAATTGCCTTTTCACCGGCTTGCTGAAGTGATGCTGTGTACAGGGCGGCAATGACTTCCGCTGGCGTTTCGAGGCTGGCTCCGGAACAGATAACTGTTCGACCTTCGTTGGCCAGAAGCGATCGAATGTGCTTCAGCAACGACGTTTTGCCAACACCGGATGGACCCGTCAAAACAGCAATGCCAAGGTCTGAACGAAGCGCATGCAGGAGTTGGGGGAGGATTTCGCGAATCGACCCGGAGACGAAAAACGCGCGTGCAAGCTCGGCACTTTGAAATGGCTGGCGATGAAATCCAAAATGTGATTCGTACATAACCACCCCGTCCCTGGTCGGCGTGCTGACCGGCAAGAATTGCCTGTTGCGCAGATCGCGAAATCCATCGTCTTCATCGAACAGGCACAACCGTGTTCTTTAACGTAACCGGCGTTCTCCGAACATCCTTGCCATGTCCCCAGCTTTTCCACAAGGTTGGCGGGGGCCGAGTTCGTGCAGGATTTGGCGAGGCGCAGCAAAATGCCCGTCTGCAGCGTTCTGGTGTCGGAAATTGCAAGAATCAGCGAACTGCGGTATGTGTTCTGCCAACTCAAATTTAGCTGCGACAACAACACTCAGGTTAGCGACCGGAGAGCAGTCTGAAGGTAATCCGGAAAGGGACCAGCAAGACCTTTAGCCATCCGCACGGGCGAATTTTGACGCCGAAACAATGCGGGCAATACAACTGCCGGAAGCCAAACAATGGCATGAGATACCAAAGGCCAGAAAGCGGCACTTTCGTAAGTTTTTCACGGCAAAAATCACACTTAAATCGGAGTGAATCTCGCAATGAGGGTTTACGCTCAGGCGCGCTCATCGTTTTTCCGGAGGGTCTGCGTTTAAGAGTCGCCGTGGACATAAACACTCAACCATTTTGCCATGCTCTTGCAGGGCTAAAGTCGACGCTTCCAACGATTCGCAACAAGGAATCTGCTTCATCCTCTGCAGCAAGTATGCCAAACTACGTACCGCACGAACCAGTTTATGTCGTTAGCGCGACAGGACGGCCCACCTGAGGTTGCGCTGGATCACAGCTTTACTGTGCGCTTTATTTGGCTTAGGTCAACACATATTAACTTCCCTGGTGAGGAATGTATGTGTGCCACCATCCGGAAATCCTGAAGATTCCGACCGATCGGACAAACGCATATTTGAGTTCTTCAGCTTTGCACATGCACATGTAGCAAAGCGATGTGAACGTATGAGCACTTTTGTCCAGTCGTAACTGCTTTTGGAGCCGATGAGACAACGGGTGACGACCGACCGGGGCGTTCCAGACACCTTTTTCAACACGCTGTTAGCAATGGCTGCACAGAGCACTGAGAGCGAAAAACGTGATCATGATGGGAGGACGTCGAACGTTGCTCAACTCGTTAAATCAGGCCATTTCCGGTGGAGCATTCTTGAGAATTGCGGCAATAACCGCGTCGTGAACTCTTCCGTTGGTGACAACCATTCCTTCGTTTTCAGCCATTGTTGAGCCCAGGCTGAAGTTAGCGGCTCGACCACGAATATCGGTGACGTGGCCACCGGCTTCCTCAACGATCAAAACGCCACCCGCGTGGTCCCAGATCTTTTCCTGATAACCTTTTCGGGTCGGCAATCGAAGGTAAAGATCCGCGTCGCCTCGAGCCACAGCCAGGTACTTGCATTGGCTGTCCATCCGAGTCGGTTCTTTGTGAATACCCAGCGTGGTGGCGATCAACCCGGACCAATCATGAGCGCTGTGGCCCGATTCTACGGACTCGCAGAAGACCAATTCTGTTGTGGAACTGGTTTGAGTAACGGTCACTTTCTGAGCCGGCGCGTCTGGCTGATCAAGTGGTTGCATCCATGCGCCGTGTCCTCGAACAGCCCATGCGAGAACCCCTGCATCAGACGATGAACTATCAACCGGCATGTTGGGGCAACCCAGAACTCCTACTTCGATCCTGCCGTTGATGATCAACGCCAGTGAGATCGCGTATTGTTCTTTTCGCAGGAACCCCTTTGTGCCGTCAATGGGATCGAGTGTCCAGAATCGAGGGCTGTATTCTGACGCACCGCCGCGATCGATCCAGTCGCAGATTTCTTCGTGCGATGCGGTCACGCCAACGGCGCCACATTCCGTGACGGCTCGATTCAAAAATTCTGCCCCGCCGGGCTGACGGAGTTCTGCAGCGCCCTCCTCTCCGATGACCGGGTCGGCGGGAAACGTTTGCTGTAAGACTCGGCAGATAAGTGCCTGGCTGCCATAGTCGGCAACGGTCACCGGGCTGTTATCTTTCTTCGCCAATGACTCCGTACTGATCGACGACTGGACGGATCGGCAAACACGCGCAGCGAGGCGAACAGCGTCAAGAGCCGTGGCAAGTTCGTGCTGATAAGAGTGTGGCATTTGAGATCCTGCGATGGTCGAATGTGTGAGTATGTCTTGCTGCTGGGGTTGAAAGTGTCACGCAGCGTAGCAGCGAGCTACGTCCTGCGTAATCGGAGACTTCGAAGAATCTGGCAGTTGAAAACGCTGTTGGATACTGTTGCGGCGTTGGAAGCGATCATGTGGATAAACAACTGCTGATTGCGGCAACAGCATTGGATTTCGCAATTCAGCAAGATTCGGACGCCGTTGTTCGGCGGTCGAGGTCAACTTGCGGCTGAAATACTGCGGGCTGCGCTGGGCTCTAACTGTGGCGAGCGGAAGGAGTGTAAACCGCTGCGAAGCCGATTTCCGTTTCAAGTGTCTGAGACGCATCCGAGCGCCGGGCTTCGATTCGAATTCCGTATGGCTGTCGGACGGCAACTTTCAGGCGAATCGAATCGTCGTCTGTTGGTTCGCATTCAACCTCGGGCAGTCCCTGCAGCGGAGGAGAAAACGGCACGTGCAGATGGGCTCGCTTCTGACCGACCTCGAAGTGGACTTTGATTGTGCCTTCGATCATCTCCCCGCCCTGCTCGTCTCGAATGCGTTCCATGGAAACATCGCCGGATGTTTGCTGTCCGGACTGTGTTACGCCAGCTACGGGCAATCGAGAGGCTGCGTCGAGAAAGCGTTCGTCGGCTTCCGTCGTCGTATCGCCTTCGTCAACAAGCTGATCCTGCTGACGTCGCAATTGGTCATCCAGTTCACGCAGTGACAACTCTGGAGTTCGTGTTGTCGGTTTTACTGCGGGCGTCGTTGGGTCAAAAAGTGGTCGTGTGGAAGCGGATGAAACCGTCGGTGGAGTCGACGGTCGGCTGGTCTCGGGGACTCGTGACACGACTGGCAACTTCGGTGCGGTTGGTGGAGCAGAAAGCTGTGACAGCGCCGCTGCGGATGCTGCCCCACTGAGGATGTCTCGGACTGGCGTCACCGAAACGGCAGGAATCGGCTTGTTTGGAGGTGCCAGATTAAGTCCCGTTGCTGTTATCGACTGTGTGGCATGAGCGGGTGTTGCAATCCTGGATGAGTCCAACTTTGAAAACGCAGAGGCAGGCAACGGCGGCGGCGTGAGTTGCGACGCAGATGTTGGCGGCGACGCAGGTGTTGGCGAAGATCGCTGAGGTATGGGAGTTTGGAAACCCACCGGATTTGACGCGCGCTGCGAAGGTTCTGTCAGTGGACGTCGTGAACTTGCTGAAAGCGGGTTTGGATTGCTGACCGGAATCCGCGGAGGAGTTTCGGCTGGTCTCGGCTCAGTTGGGCGAAACGCCGAGTAAGGCATTTGTGGAACCGGTGGCGGACTTTTGAAGGTGACTGTGCGAGGATCTGTGGGTACTCTTTCATCAGCATCCATCGGCCTTCGAGCCGGAAGCGGAATGGGCAGATTCTGCAATGGCCCGGTGTCGCGACCGGCCAGACCGGGCGTCGTTGATTCGTCGGAAGAACGTCGGCGTTCTAAGCGAGACGCTTCTTCGTTTCGTCGAGACTGCGATACTCCAATACGGCTCATTTGCCGACCGGTTCCGTAAAACGGATCCGACCATGGATCCTTTGGCCCCGAGGCCGGTGTTGGTTCGGGCTCTAATGGCTGGCGGCTCAACCAGTACGCATTGCGAGGAGCCACGCTTTCAAAGCTGACTTCCGGAGCGTCGACGTTAAGCTCTGAAAGATATGCGTCGGTCAGGGGATGCAGATAGGTTCTTCGATCGCGAGGCACAGCGAAGACTTCTTCCGGAAGTGGGCTCATGATGGCCAGCACTCCAAAAAGAAAGACACCGATCGTCATCCATGGTCGCAATGGCGAACCGACTGGCATCAGGTTGTATGCAATGAAGCATGGCGGCAGCAGTGTCAACATGCCGGAGAAAAACAAACCGGGGCTTTCTTCAGCCGATTTTCGTCCAGGCGAAAACAACAACCAGCCAAAGATTGCCAGAAAAGTCGCGTAGGCGGAAAGCACGAGCGCGGCGGGTTCCCATGCCTGAATTCGAATGATTCGCTTCTGCTGCCCGTACCAAAGCATACCTGCAACAACGACCAGAGTGGCCCAGGCAAGAATGGCGAGTGCTCGTCGACTTTGAATACGACGACCGTGTGACGATGTCATTACTTGCGGCCTCCTGCCATGATCGAAACTGCGTTGGGATGCCTCGGCACGCCAACCTCCCAGATTGAATAAAGCACCCGAGTTCGCTGAAATCTAATCCGTAGGGCCCGGCATACGCAAGGTTTTGATCGAGATCTTTGCAGAATGCACCGGGTTTACCCTGTAACCAAAGAGCCGTTCGAGGTGTCGCCTCTAAATTGAGGGTTTCATGTTCTTCGCGGTGTCGTTCGGTCGACAGTTTGCATCCAACGGCCCGGTGTGCTGAAATCCCTGCAAGTCGGCGATGACGTAATGTTTGCGTGATGCGCTGGATTGTTGATCTGCTTCCCGGACTCAAAGAAAAACTGACTGCTATGGATCCCGAGTTTCGTACTCATTGTAATGAATTGCTGAAGCGTATCGTTCACCTTCGAGACTGTCTTTGACTTGGCTGGCAAGACGACTCGCATAGAAGAAATCAACGATCGAATGTCGGCAACCGATTTCTGGAACGACCAGGAACGTGCTCGGTTGCAGATGGAAGAGCTTCGAAAGCTCAAAGGCACCGTGAGCCCGCTGCAGAAACTGTCGAGCAGTGGTGACGACATGCAGGTGCTGATGGAATTCGCCGAAGATGACGATTCCGGAGAAAGTGAAAAGGAACTGCGTGCGCTGGTGGCTCCGCTGTCGGCTGAAATCGACCGGGTTGAGCTGCAGGCAACGATGTCGCGGCCTGAAGACGTCTGCGCAGCGTACTTGACGATTCAGGCGGGCGAAGGCGGTACTGACTCCGCCGATTGGGCTCAAATGCTGCTGCGAATGTACGCGCGATGGGCCGAGCGCAGCGGTTTCAAGGTGGAAGAAGTGGACCTGTCACCCGGTGAAGAAGCGGGTATTCGAAACGCGACGATCCTGATCACTGGCGACTATGTCTTTGGCTACCTTCGAGGCGAAACGGGAAACCATCGATTGATTCGAATTAGTCCATTCGACTCAGCGGGTCGGCGTCACACCGCTTTTGCGGCTGTTGACGTGGTGCCTGAAATTGATGACGACGTCGAAATCGACATCAACTGGGAAAAAGACATCAAAGAGGACACGTATCGTTCCAGCGGCGCCGGTGGTCAGCACGTGAATAAGACGGATTCCGCCGTTCGATTGACTCACATTCCCACGGGCGTTGTTGCGGCTTGTCAGAACGAACGCAGTCAGCACAAAAACCGAGCGACCGCGAGGAAGATGCTGACGGCCAAGCTTTATCAGATTGAGATTGAAAAGCGAGATGCGGAGGTCGCGGCTCGCCGGGGTGAAAAATCAAAGATCGGTTTCGGAGGTCAAACGATTCGAAACTACGTGCTGCATCCGGATCAGTTTGTGAAAGATACTCGCACGGGAACGAAAGTCGGAAATCCTCAGCCCGTGCTGGATGGCGATCTCGATCAGTTCCTGGAATCCTATTTGCGATGGACGCTCAATGAGCAAATGACTCCACAGACGGAGTTGGAGTAACCGGTGGGACGTGACAGAAACATGGGCGGACAGAAAGATGGGCGGACAGAAAGATGGGGCGTTAACCCCTGAGCCGCAAGGCGCTAGCCGCGGGTGCTTGTCGTTAAGCAAAAGGATAAACACCCGCGGCTAGCGCCTCTCGGCTCACTGAATCAAAAGCCCGCCAGTTTCTGCCCTGCCAACATCAATTTTGCTTTGTGAAAAAGGAAAACCATGCCTCGTCAAGTTTTCAGACTGCGATTGATGTTGGCCTCGTTGTTGTTGGTTGGCTGCGATGCGGCCGTCACGGAGACTCAGACTCAGCCTGAGCCTGAGCCTGCTGCAGTTTCTCCGGCACCGCCGGCTGTGGTTGCCGAGCCCGTCGGTTCGAAACCGGTTGCATCGCCGGTGGTCGAAAATGTTGAATTCGTGGCTCCTCCTCTGACGCCGGACGAGATCCGAGAAGGCTGGATCAGTTTGTTCGACGGTCGATCGCTCTTTGGCTGGGATGTGCCGACGGTCACGAACTGGCATGTAGAAGGCGAAGCGATCGTTGCGGATACGGGTGAGAAAAGTCTGTTGGTCACGCCGTATGAGCTCGACGACTTCGAGCTTCGCTGCAGCTTTCACCTGGCCGCTGGCGGCAACAGTGGAATCTTTTTGCGAACCGCCTCGAAGGCGACCAATCCAGCCACCGACACGTATGAGCTCAACATCTGCGACAGTCATCCGACACACAAAACGGGAAGTCTCGTCGGTCGCTTCGTTGCCGAAAATGTTCCGGTCGCTGAAGGTGAATGGCATGACTTCCGAGTCATCTGCGAGGGGCCTCGTATTCAGGTTTGGCTGGATGGAATGTCAATCGTTGACTTCACGGACACTTCTAATGCAGTGCGTTTGACTGGTCGACTTGGACTGCAGATGAATCAAGGTCGAGCCGCCTATCGTAACGTGTGCGTGCGACCGTTGAAGTTTCGTCCGCTGCTAAATGGTACCGACACCACGGGTTGGAAAATCGTGCCGGGTTCAAAAAGTGAATTCACGGTGAAGGACGGTCTGCTGCACATCTCCAATGGTCCTGGTTTTTTTGAAACGGACGGAACCTTTGGCAACTTTGCGATGAAAGTTGAGGCCCGAGTCAACGGCGATGGGCTCAACGGCGGTGTTTTCTTTCGAGCAAAAGTAGGAACGGAAAAAGCTCCGTCGCACGGCTATGAAATGCAATTGCACAACGGCATCAAAGACGGCGATCGATTCAGGCCTGCGGACTCCGGCACAGGTGCGATCTTTCGTCGTGTGGCGGCCCGTTACGTCGTCGCCAACGATCGCGAGTTCCTGACCGCCGTACTGATTGCTCAGGGCGATCGGTTCGCGACATGGGTCAATGGATATCAGGTCGTCAACTGGCAGGACACTCGCCAGCCAAGTGACAATCCTCGAGAAGGCCGACGAACGGAAGCTGGTCACCTGAGTCTTCAAGGGCACGATCCGAAAACCGATATCGATTTTCGTTCCGTGGATGTTCATGAGTTTCTGGTTACGCCGTAATGTTTCCGCCATTTGATCAGCTGAATGAGTCTCAGTCTGAAGCCAACGCCCAAAAACTAAAGGGGTTGGGATTTTCAGAGCCCGAATCCGGCGTGAAGATCCTTATCCGACTCCGCGATCAGTGGTTGGCAGCTCCCAGGAAAAAGGCGGCGCATAGAACTCAGCCTTTGGTGGATGCTGTCCCAGCGTGGTACAGGATTCTTGAGCGAGTTGTTCGAGAAGCACCGCTGCGTGACACGGTGTTGAACGTGATCGAACAATTTGTTCGCAACGCTTCGGAACACATCGATGTGTTTTCGTTGTTTGAGCAGACGCCGCGTTCGCTCGAGATTCTTGCGAGACTCGCCTGTGGAAGCCCGTTTCTGACTCAGGCGCTTCTGGCGGATCCGTTGGTCCTGACAACGTTGACGCTGCACGGGCGGACGGCCGAAATGAAGGCCCGTGAGCAGTTCGTCAGTGAAGCCATGGGCAACGCCGATGTTCATCGAACTCGTCCGTCGAAGTTGACGGAGCTTCGCCGCTATCAACGTCGTCAGTTGCTTCGCATCGGTATGTGCGATGCCTTCGGTTTGTTGGATCTGCGATTCGTCACGCTGCAGTTGTCTCTGCTGGCGGATGCGATGGTCCAATGTTGCCTGAACATTGCCGCCGAAGAACTTGCTATGCCCGATAGTCGGTTGTCGGTGATCGCACTTGGAAAACATGGCGGTGAGGAGTTGAATTACAGCTCGGACATCGACCTTGTGCTGATTGCCGATCAGGATTCCTCGCAACTGCAGCGCCTCGCGCGATTGACGATTGATGGGTTGGCGGAAAATATCTCACCCGGATTTCTCTATCGAGTCGATTTGCGACTACGCCCGTGGGGAGAAGCTGGGCCGCTGGTGAGCACAGTTGAGTCATATGCAGACTATCTGATTCACGACGCAGAGATCTGGGAAAAACAGGCGATGCTGAAGGCGCGAGTTGTCGCCGGTGATCCTGGCATCGGTTACCAGTTCCTGCAGCGAATTCGTCCTCTGCTGTTTTCCGGAACAGCATTGCAGGTTCGCAACAGCATTCAACAGATGAAGGAACGGATCGAAGCGAGACTACGGCAGCGAGGTAAGCTGAACTCAGAGGTTAAGCTGGGAGTCGGCTCTATTCGTGACGTGGAGTTTCTTGTCCAAAGTCTGCAGTTGATTCATGGGGAACGAGAGCCTCGAATTCTGAGCTTCAACACTTTGGATTCGCTGGTTCGGCTGGCAGAATTTGGTCTGATCAGCGCGGCGTGGTATCGGCAACTGCGGGCCGGCTATGTGTTTTTGAGAACCGTCGAACATTCGCTGCAGTTGCTGCACAATCAGCAGACTCACGAACTTCCTGCCGACCGTCGGCAATTGGAATGGCTTGCCAATCGACTGGACTATCCGGATGCCGATACATTGATGCTTCGGTTTGACGAGCATCGTCTTGCCGTTCGAGCGATCTTTGACGAATGTCTGAACACGGGACGCCTTCAGGAAGTTGCGTCGACGCCAAAGACCGAATCGCTATTGATCGTTTCTGTGACGACAGACACTGACGTGACAACGGATGCCGCCGTTCAGAAACTGTTGGAAATACGGCGTCAGATGCTTTTTGAAATGTTCGCTGCGCTTGATGGCGGTGAATCGGTCTCTGTTACGTGTCACCCCGCGAGAGACAATAGTGATTCCTGGGAGCTGACGGTTTGCGGAGTTGACTTCTCAGGCTGGTTGTCCGTGATCTGCGGGCTCCTGTCGATTTGTCGACTGGATATTCGTCGCGGCGATGCTCTGACCGGCGAAGGAACAAATGGCTACGGAGACCGGTGTGCCGCTGGTCGGTTTCTTGCGTGCTTCGAAGTTCGCCTTGACACGTCCGTGGTGCCAATGGAAGTGAGCGCACTTGCGGATGATCTTGCCAGCATGCTTCAACAGGAAATCTCGCGGCTTGGCCAGCTGTCGCGAGATGGCCGGATCGACGATGTTCGATCTGAAATGTTGACTCGTTTCTGCGATGCCGTGCCGGAGTTTTCAGAAAGCAAAGCGACTGAGGCTGATGTCGAGGTCGAACTGATTCGACTGCCAGGTTCGGTGCTGACACAGATGAATATTACCGGCTCCGATTCATGGGGCTTTCTGTATGAACTCGCCAGCGCGCTGTCGCTCAGCCGATTTCGAGTGTTGCGAGCGATCATCGATTCGGATGCCAATGACAGCCGAGTTCGCGATGTGCTTTACGTGCGAGAACGAAACGGACGGCCGATCGAAAGTCAGGAACGCCTTCAGGAACTGCAGCTTGCGGCCACGTTGATCAAGCAGTTTACTCATTGGTTGCCATCCACAGGCGACCCGCACCATGCGCTGGCTCGGTTTCGTGAACTTGTTGCTCGGCTGCAGCCAGCTTCCGCGTGGCCCGACAACATGCAGTCGTTGAGACGCTCCAATGTGCTTCACGCTGTCGCACGGGTGCTTGGAATTAGTCAGTATCTTTGGGAGACGTTTCTTCAGTCGCGACATCAGGAACTGTTTCCACTGCTTGCAAACGCCGAGGAACTTGGCATTCGCGAATGCAGCGAATCGCTCGCTCTGGAGCTCGATCAGGCGATAAGTTCGGCGAGCGAAAAGAATGACGTTTGGACGATACTGAATGATTTTAAAGACCGTCATTTGTTTAGAATCGACATGCGGCATGTTCTAGGCCACTGTCGACCTTTCGGAGCATTTTCCGAAGAGCTGACCGAACTGGCGGAACTCGTTGTCGGTAAAGCTCTGGACTGCGCTTGGGACCAATTGGTGGCTGAGCACGGGCAGCCTCGTTGCGAAGACGGGGAGACAATTTGCGACTGGATTGTTGCTGGCCTGGGAAAATTCGGCGGGATTGAAATGGGGTTCGCATCCGATATCGAACTGATGCTGATTTACGCTCAATCAGGTCGTACCGACGGGAAGGAATCGATTTCGAATGCCGTGTTCTTTGATCAGATGGTGAATGCCGTTGCGACCGGCATTCGCGCGCCGCAGGATGGGATCTTTTCTGTCGACCTGCGCATGCGACCGTTTGGTCAGGCTGGTTCGGGGGCTGTCGCGCTTGCCGATTTCGAAAAGTACTACGCTGTCGGTGGACCAGCATGGCCCTATGAACGCCAGGCGATGGTGAAGCTTCGCTGCTTCGCCGGGAACCGCGTTTTTGGGCAACGAGTGATGGCGGCCTGCCATCACTCGATCTATTCGGTCGGCTGGTTTGATTTTTCGGCGATGCGTGCCATGCGAGAACGTCAGGTGCGGCAGCTCGTGCGAGGTGGTTCGGTCAACGCAAAGCTCAGCGAAGGTGGTATTGTCGACCTTGAATATGCCGTGCAGGCTTTGCAACTGACCTTCGGTGGCGACATGATCACGCTGCGACATCCGAATTCGCTTCGAGTGCTTCAGGAGGCGTCGCGATTGAGCTTGATCGATCCGGTGCAATGCGAAGAAATCAAACAAACTTACGTGTTTTTGAGGGAACTGATCGACTGTCTGCGAATGGTGCGAGGCAACGCCAGGGATCTGACGTTGCCGCTTCCTAACAGCCGAGATTGGCACCAGTTGGCTCGCCGAATGCGAACCATTCACGATTCTCAAGTGCCGTTGGATAAGCTTGAGGAACAAATGCAGCGAGTGATGGAGTTTTCGTTCGGCATTGAGCAGCACTGTCGCAAGATGCGACAACATCGTCACGGAGTAGAACCCTTGAAGGGATAGTCGGACTGACTAGAACCTGCCGCGTCCACGACAGAAGAATGGCGGGCAGAAAAATGAACATCGCTGAAGTCTGCTGTCATATTTCTGTCCACAATTTTTCTGTCGCATTCGTCAACTGCACTGACCACAGAACCCACTGACATGACCATATTGACCGCTCGACGGTTTGACTCAGGCGAGGCTGTTCGCATTCAGATTCGCGACGGCCGCATTGGATTGATTCTGCCGCTCGAGCTGCCTTCTGCTGAACTCTCTGCGTTGCCGTACGTTGGCCCTGGACTGTTCGACATCCAGGTCAACGGCTACGACGGCATCTGGTTCAGCAGCGAAACGCTGACGGTCGACGAGGTCGAACGAGTCATTCAGGCCTACCTGCAGCAGGGAATCACCCGCTGTCTGCCGACGCTGATCACGAACTCATGCGAAGCGATTGAGCATGGATTGCAGACCATTCGACAGGCTCGTGAGAAGTCAGCGTTGGTTCGGCAGATGGTTGTCGGTTGCCATGTTGAAGGACCTTTCATTTCGCCAGAAAATGGCCCACGAGGCGCTCATCCGCTGGCTCACGTGAGACCCGCTGACGTTGCAGAATTCGCCCGCTGGCAACAGGCTGCGGGAGGCCAGGTGAGACTGGTTACGCTGGCGCCGGAAGTTCCAAACGCCCTGCCCTTCATCGAACATGTGACGAAGACTGGCGTCGTTGTTTCGATCGGACATACAGCGTCATCATCGGATATCATTCGGCAGGCCATTGATCGCGGAGCAAAGCTCGGCACGCATCTTGGCAACGGCTGCGCAGGGTTGGTTCCTCGCCACGACAACGTGTTCTGGCCGCAGCTCGCCGACGATCGTCTGACCTGTAGCGTGATTGCCGATGGATGGCATGTCCCGGCCACGATGCTGAACTGCATCATGCGATGTAAGTCGCTCAGTCGCATGGTGCTGACTTCGGATGTATCCGGGTTCGGAGGCTGCAAGCCGGGACGATATTCTACGGAAGGCATGGAAGTCGAAGTCCTAGCCGACGGTCGAATCGTCGTTGCCGGACAGACGCAATTTCTTGCCGGCTCCGGAGCGACAACCGGCGACTGCGTGGCCCATATGATGACTAGCTGCGGAGTGTCTCTACCGGACGCCTGGCGACTGGCATCGACTCAACCCGCGCTGCTGCTTGGAGTTCCTGTCAGTACATTGCAGGAAGGTTCGCTGGCCCATTTGACTGTCTTCCGCATGGAACAAGCTGCCGCATCCGAGGGTGTTGATGCCGTCGTGAAGTATCGCCCCAAAGTAGGCTGATCTGTCTCAGATCAGCAGGCGAGCACGTTGCCGGCAAAAGCCGGGTTGGGAGAATCGAAGCATCGTTCATTGTCCATGCTGCTTGGTTCCCGACCTGAGACAGGCCGGGCTACACGATTTTTCCGCTCAATCACCCCACCACTGGCGCGAAGCGAACTTCGTTTAGTCGCACCACGCGAGTCGAATAGCCGTCATCAGATATTTCAATGATTCGATAACCGGGCGGCGCTGCGACAAGGGTGGGAGTACTTCCTTCCGGACTGAACTGAATTCCGGTTGACGGAGTAGTCACGATCTCAGCATTACCAAGCAGCGTTCGGAATTCGTGATGCACGTGTCCGCAGCAGACCAGACGAATCCGAGGTTCCTCTGTGAACCATTTTTGAAGCAGTTCTTTTCCGGCGAGCCCGATCGGGTCCATCCAGAGACTTCCCACATCCACCGGCGGATGATGCAGGAACAAGGCCACAAACTTCGCTGAGCTTTCAGCGAGTTGCCTCTTCGCCCATTCGACCTGATCGGCTTCGATCAACCCCGGAACGGCTTCGGGAACGTGCGTGTCCAGCCCCAGGCACAACCAGCTTCCGCACGAGAACGCAAAGTTGATACGTTCCTGCCCTGCCCCGGCCACTCGATCACCAAACGCGGACCGCAGCACCGTGCGATCATCATGATTGCCCGGCACCTGAAACAACCGATCCATCCACGGACTCAGCACAGACCGAACCGCCTGATAACTTTCCGGCAGTTCATCATGAGTATGATCGCCCGTGATGACCACGTAGTCGAAATATTCGCCGCTCTGCCGAACTGCTTCAACAATATCCTTCAGAAGCGTGAACGTCGGAATGCCTTTCAAACAGGCGTCCGGATCTTTGAAAACATGCAAGTCCGTGAGTTGCAGGATTTTGGTTGTAGACATGATGATTTCCAGTGGATGGCACGACTAATGAGGCGATCGACAGTAGAAAAAGTAACCGTTGATCATAATGCGCGAGCCGATTTGATAGAAAAAATCGGCTATCGCCTCAGACGCAAGTCAAATGTGTTTCGTAGATTGTTTCTGCCGTTCGGGATAGTTGTCAGTCAGAAAACAAAGCACACGACGCTGGCCTCGACAGCAGTCCGCTGGTTGCTGATACTGTACCTCAATGCCCACTAGTCCGGCATTGATTTTACGACAATTGCATGACAAGCCTAGCTACCAATATGGACACGAATCCTTTTGCCCCCATCAAATGCGATGATCAAAGAACTTCAGAGCCTCGGTTCCTTGATCTTGGTGATTTTGAACTGCATGGTTCGACCATCCACTGTGGGAGTCAATTGTTTCGGCCGATGTACTGCGTCGTCAATGGAACCGATGAGGATCTCGAAATGGTGGAAAGAGATTTGATGTACCTGCCGCCCATTGCGAAAGTCCTTGCGGTTATCCTGTTTCCCGTTGCAAGTGTGCTTCCGTTCGGTCGCTTATTACTCCTCTGGGGCCTCAGTTCAAATTGTCGCGTCACATATTTTGTGGAGCGCCGACTGATTCGTCGGAGCAAACTTTTGTTGGCCTGTGGTGTCTGTCTCCTCATTGTGGCCTTTACCTGGCTTGCTTTTGTTGCACCCGATGTTCGCATGCAAGGCGCACAACTCTGAATTGGCCCGGCAATACTGTTGATAGTAACGCTGGTTTTGGCATTCGCTTTCGGCGTCAGCCCCTGTCCAATTCACGTTGTCGCATTGAAAGGCCGCCGCATCTATTGCCTTCGCGGGTTTAGGGAACCGTTCATCCAGCGATTGGAGGAAATATTGGGAATGACCGTTTTGCCGGATGGTACACAAGGTAATCTGCGGTAAACCCTTGCCAATGTGCTACCTTGGAGGACGCGTTTTCTGCGGTTTGTGCCGAAAGTTTTTTTAGTTCTTTACAGATCTGGGAAACATGGGATTTGGCCGGATTTTGAAGGTTTGGCGAGCCGATGGATGCTGCTAAACTGGAGGCCTCGCCTCAAGTTATTCCTGCCTTTGTTCCTGCGCAATCAGCTCGACCTCCCCGGTCGTAGCTTCCCACCTTCCACACGTTATTTGCTTTTGGCTGCCTTATACAGGTTGCGGAAGCGAAGAGGTTCCCATGTCAATCTGCCTGCCTCAAAAAGGTAAAGCCACCGCTGCGCCAAAATTCGATGCCCTGGTGATTTCAGGACGTTTCTGGAATCGAGGTTTCCGCTGGCTCGCCGCTGTCACAGTCGTGTGTTCTGCTGTTGCTGTCGCGAAGATGGTCATGGCGAAACCAGTTGATCGCGAGCTGATTACCATTGAAAAAGCTCCATTTAAGGTGGAGCTAACCATGCGTGGTGCCCTGGAACCTGTGCGAACCGAACGAGTGATATCGAAGTGTCGCTGGACCGTTCGGATTCTTAGTCTGATCCCGGAGGGCACTTGGGTTCAGAAAGGTGACGTCGTCTGTGTTCTGGATTCCTCGGCGATCGAAGACTTTAGGCGAACTCGTGAAGTTTCGCTGTTCAAGTCCACAGCGGCCCTTGAAACGGCAAATCAGCAGGAGCAACTGTTGAGCGTGAAAAATGAGCGACGACTGTCTGATGCTCGCAATGAGCTGCAAGCCGCCGAAATGGATTTGATGGCCTATTCTGAAGGGTCATATCCAAATGAAGTGGAGCAGTTGGAGAAGGATATTGTGTTCAATCGAGATCGTCTGAGAACTGCGGACGACGATCTGATGTTTGTAGAACGCATGTGGTCGCTGGGTTATGCAAACACGCCGGCGGTTGTGGCTGAATCACACAAAGTGACTGCTCAGTCGGAGCAGGTGCGTCGTCTTGAATTTCAAAAGAATCACCTTGAAGAATTTGCACATCCTCGTTGCGACATCGAGTTGAAACATCGACTGAGCAATTCGCGGCTGAATCTGGTTCGCACGGAGCTGGCGAATTCTTTGGGCGTCCTGCGAGCCAAACTTGCAACGCTTTCTGAGCAGCGGCGTCTGGCGATTTATGAACGGTACGCGAGGACGGCGCGTGAAAGCATCGAAGCTTGTACCATTCGTGCTCCGCGAGACGGTCAGGTGATGTATTGCAACAATTGGAACATGAGAAGCCATGGAATCCGGTCAATTGAAGAAGGAAAAAAGGTTTACTTCTCGCAGCCAATCTTTGAAATTCCGAACGAAGAACATTTAAAAATCAGTCTGCCCCTGAACGAAGCTCTGATCACCAGCGTTTCCCTGGGCTCACCGGTCACCGTGCGTCTGGCTGAATTTGCATCGCTGGATGTTCGCGCCCAGGTCACTCGGATTTCTCAGTATCCTGTTGTCCGAAACTACTTCGCTCCCGATTTGAAGGAGTACATCCTTGATGCCGTTCTTGAGCCTCGCGATGATCAGACGAAGTTCCTGCGTTCCAGAATGGAAGCCGATGCCACGCTGACTCTTTTTGAAAAACGGGACGCGATCAGCGTTCCCGAAGAAGCGATTACTCGATGCGCCGGACACAGCGTGGCGCTGATCAGAATAGGTGATCAGTATCTGCCTTGTCAGGTTCAGCCGGGTGAAGTGTCGGATGGACGAGTTCTCATTGAATCCGGCCTGCGTGAAGGCGATCAGATAGTGGCATTGATCAACGAAGAACAGAAGAAGATGCTCGCTGATCAACCGACGCCGTGATCCGAGAATATGATTTTTCGTTAACGACAGTTGCTGATTCGCCCCGACGCCGACCAGGCTGCGAAGACTTTTCGTGTGGCGGCTAGTAGGATACTCCTTCCGTCGGCGAATCATTTCCTTGATGTCAGGGGTCCGTCACGACGAATTTGCAGAGTCGTGAGTTTATGTCCGATCCCTCCGCCAATTCTTCGAATCCTAAGACGCCGTTGAGTTCCGGCCGACGGAGTTCAAAACGTCGTCGGTGGATGGTGCGAGTTCTGGCGATTGGCGTTGCTGTTACGCTGGGAATGCTGATGGTGGAAGTTGGACTGAGGCTGTTCGTGGCCGATACTCGGTCGCCGTACATCTATGATGAATTCACGGGGACTCGGTTAAAGCCCGGACATCGGTTCGTCTTTCAGTCTGAGGGTTATTCGGCCAACGTCATCAATTCGCAGGGGCTGAGGGACCGAGAACATGGGCTGGCGAAGCCGGCGGGCACGTTTCGGATTGCTGTGCTTGGTGATTCGTTCAGCGAAGCGTTGCAGGTGTCGCAGGAGAAGACGTTTTGGGCCGTGCTCGAGCGAGAGCTTCAAGCGAAGGCGCAGTTCAAGGGTCGGATCGTCGAAGTCATCAACTTTGGCGTCTCGGGATTTGGGACAGTTCAGGAATGGCAGATGCTGAATCACTACGCTCGCGCGTATTCGCCGGATTTGGTTCTGCTCGCGTTTCTTCCCGGCAACGACGTTCGCAATAACTCGCGCGAGCTTGAGCCGGACCATCGTCGTCCGTTCGCTGAAATTGTCGACGATCAGTTGAAGCTCGACAATTCCTTTCGAGATGACCCGGCAGAGAAACGATTTCGAGAATGGACTGTCTCGGCATTCAAAGATAAGGCGATTCGTCGATCACGGTTGGTTCATCTGCTGTATCGGGCGTTTGACGACTGGCGCGCTCGCCGCGCCACGCGGACGAAACCTCGCGAGCCGGGGAATGAATCGAAGGGCTCCGATGCCGAAGAAGCTGGAATTGACGATGCGGTTTTTGCACCGCCAAAGAATGACGTGTGGCGAACCGCGTGGCAGATCACGGATCGAGTGCTGAAGGCAATGCAGGATGATTCTCACGAAATCGGCGCGAAGTTCGTCGTGGTCGTGCTGAACAATTCCGTCGAAGTTCATCCGGACCCAGTAGTCTCGATGGCGGTCGCGAAAAGGCTTGACGCGCAGGATCTCGACGAGCCTAAGCGTCAACTAACAGCGACGGGTGAACGATATGGCATTCCCTTGATCAGCCTTCGAGATCGCATGCAAACCATTGCTCAAAACGATGGCGTCTGCTTTCACGGCTTCCCCAACGCAATGCCATGTGGTGGCCATTGGAACGAGGACGGTCACAAAACGGCGGGTGAGCTGATCGCGGATGATCTTGCGGGATTGCTTGACGGTAAGAACGACAGCGTTGAAGGTGGCCGTTGAGTCCGTTGGATAGAATTGCTGCCGCCGCGTCCGTTGAGACACGTTTGCCGAGTTGCCGGTGACACAACTTGGGCTTTTCGATATTTTGCCGGGCATGGACGACATTCAAACCTTTCCGCTCCCTGGCTGCCGCGAACCGCTGAGCTCAATGAGTCACTTTTTCGGGGCGATTGTGTTTGCTGGATTCGCTATTGTGTTGATTCGGCGAGGCCGCGGCGACGTCGTCCGACGTTCAAGCCTGGCAGTCATGGCCGTCTCATCGATCCTGCTGTTGACGCTCAGCGGCCTGTATCACTTGTTTTGGCCGGGGCCAATGCGGGAGTTTATGGTCCGGGCCGATATCTCTGCCATTTTTCTGCTCATCGCGGGCAGCATGACCCCCGTGTACGCCATTCTTTTCGAGGGCCTTTCTCGCTGGTTGCCGCTGGTTTTCATTTGGACATTCGCTGTGGCTGGTATTCTGCTGCGGATGGTGTTTTTTGATTTGGTCAGCGGTTCGCTGGGGATTGGAATCTTTCTGATCTTTGGCTGGACAGGAGTGATCATTTTTGTCGTCCTCTGGCGGCGGCTTGGATGGAGCTTCGTCCAGCCAGCCTTTTATGCGGGCGTTGCCTACACCCTGGGAGCTCTTGTGCTGCTGTTCCATGGTCCGACATTGCTGCCGGGCGTCCTCGGGCCACACGAATTCTGGCATTTGGCCGTATTGAGCGGCCTTGCCTTCCATTGGCGGTTTGTCTTTCAATTCGCTGCCGGCCCAAATCTGATCCAGATGTAGAGATCGTCTTGGTTTAATTCTAAAAGGATTCGATTCCGACCCATCAAAGCCATCCAATCCGACTTGGCACCATCTGAGAATTGGCCGATCGAAGGCGTGCCCGTTTTGGGCAAGTGTCAAGTATTCAAATCAAAGAACGGGTGCCCGGTCGATTGTGGCGGCCACGGTCTCAACTATACGATCACCCGCCGCATCTCCTCAAATTCTCTCACGAACCTGTTTTGTGGGGTCGATAGTGGTTCGATTGCCAGTCGACGGAGGCTCGGATCAGGGAATTGTCGCACCACTTTCGCTGGAAAAGACGTCTAGGCCCTGAAAATTGTCTTCGATCGTTTCGCAAGCTCCTTTACAAGCCGGAAGACATCTCGCTATACTCCCCGGCTCTTTCTTTTGGAAAAGTATACATAGGTTCACATCGCGACCCGGTCTGTTGACGGCTGGTTGTGTTCGCGGAGAGTAAAAAATGCCAAAGCAGAAGACACATAAGGGAATGAAACGCCGGTTCAAGATTACGGCGTCTGGCAAGGCCAAGCATCGCAGCGCGTATCGAGGTCACTGCCTCAGCCATAAAGGCGGAAAACGAATTCGTCATCTGCGGAAGGATGGTGTCGTTTCTGGTGCGGAAGCCAAGCTGTTGATCGAAGCTCTGCGTCCAGGGATGTGATGCCGTTTTTGGTTGTGCGATGCTGATTGCCTGGGTGGTGGTCAGGCGGAAATTCATCTCTATCAGTATTCCGGTTGTTTGCTCTGAAGGTTCGGTCAAATGCGTGTTCGCCTCGGGAAAGCTCGTCACCGTTCAAAGAAGCGTCTCTTCAAAGAAGCGCGTGGTAATGTAGGCGGACGCAGCAAGCTGTTGCGAACAGTCAAAGAAACGCTGGTCCGTGCCCGTGCTTTTGCAACTCGCGACCGTCGAGTTCGTAAGCGAGAGTTCCGCGCTCTTTGGATCACTCGAATCACTGCAGCCGTTCGTGAACGAGGCATGTCCTATTCCGCGTTCATTCATGGGTTGGTGCTGGCCAACGTGGAATTGAATCGTAAGCAGCTGAGTGAATTGGCGATTTCCAATCCGGAGATTTTCAGTGAGATCGTTGAGATCTCAAAGAAGGCTCGCAGCGCTGCTGCCTGATGATTCGTCGAAGTATATGAAATTCTGAATCGGGCGAGCCTTCTTCAAGTGGGCTCGCCCGTTTTCGTTGACTGGATTGTCTGTCGCTGATTCGCTGATTTTGTTCACGAATGGGCCATCGGTCAAATCGCAGTTGCCCTACGAATGGCTCACAATTTTTGAAATGCTTTGTTTTTGAAGCACCGCTCAAAACTGACCTGGGATGATGGTGATGGATATTCTCAACGCTTTCAATGAATTCGAGACCGCGGCAGTCGCGGCAATTGCTGCGGCCGACAACCTGGATGCCCTTGAGAAGGTCCGGATCGGATTTCTTGGCCAGAAAAATGGCCTGGTACGGGATCTTCAGAAGCTGGTTGGAACGGCCACTCCAGAGCAGAAGCCGGCAGTCGGAAAACGATTCAACGAGGTACGTACCTCCGTCACTGAGAAGCTGGACGCGAGGACTGAGCAACTGAAGGCTCTGTCGCAAAAGGTTGCCGCGGATTTTGATGTGACTCTGCCTGGCGAAACACCTCGAATTGGTCAGCTGCATCCGATCACTCGAGTCATCACGGAGTTCCGTGAGCTGATGGGGCGCTTTGGATTCACCGTTGTCGATGGCCCGGAGATTGAAGATGAGCGTCATAATTTTGAAGCATTGAACATTCCGGAAGACCACCCTGCCCGCGATCCGCTGGACAATTTTTATATCGCCTGTGCGTCGGTCGCTGCGGGGAGGCCGGTGTTGCTTCGCAGTCAGACATCGACAGTCCAGATTCGGACGATGGAGACGACTAAGCCTCCCATTCGCATCGTCTCACTGGGCCGTGTTTATCGGCCCGACACAATCGATGCGACTCATTCGTGCATGTTCCATCAGATGGAAGGTCTGATGGTAGATCGGCACGTCACGATGGCTCAGCTAAAGACCGTGCTGAGCATGTTTGCTCGCAGCTTTCTTGGCCCTGATGTTGAGATTCGATTTCGCCCTTCCTTCTTCCCTTTCACGGAGCCCTCTGTCGAAGTTGACATGAAATGGGGCGACAACTGGATGGAGATCGGCGGCGCTGGGATGGTTGATCCAAACGTCTTTGCGGCAGTGGGCTATGATCCCGAAGAATACACGGGTTTTGCTTTCGGCCTTGGGATTGAGCGATTCTGCATGAAGCACTACAGCGTCGACGACATCCGACGGTTCTACGACAACGACATGCGGTTCCTGTCGCAGTTTTAGTCGTGTGTGACGAGTCCTATTTTGTTTCCGGCATGAGCTGAATGTGGCCGCTGCAGTGTTTGCAGACAACTTTGTAACCCATGTACTTTGGGGCGGCTCGCAGTTCGCTGCTGCAATGTGGGCAGGGAGTGTAGAACGCTTTCACAACGACTCCCGTGTCGTAGTTGAATGATTTGCTGCAGTGTTTGCACTGCACTTTCAACCCCTTGTACTTCGTGTGGATTCGCAGTTCTTCTTTGCAACCAGGACAAAGAACGTAGTGGCCTTTTGGCGACGCGGCGACGATCACAAGAATCTCCGGAAGAGGAACAAACTGAGGAATCTCAACGCTGTCTTCCGACAGTTCACTGTTGAGCAGCGCGCGACAGGTTCGGCAGTGAACTACTCGCGCCGGCATGTCCTCACCGCATTGCGGGCAGGGGCCTCCTGGCCATGCACCAACCATCGGGATATCCTCGTTACGTCATCAATGTGAAATCGGCAGCTTGGCAGATCGCAGTGAATTCAATCCGCGTCTGAGATATTACGGTGGAGTTCGCGGAAATGTCACGGACATTTGCAAACTTTTGTTCGCGCGAACACCTCTGGCGTGATGTCGTCAGGGTGCCGAAGAATTGACCTGCGGCTTTGCCTCGATCGCAAAGATGTTTCGAAAGGTTCTCAGGTACAAGTGTCCATTTGCAACCGCTGGCGTTGAAAAGCAGTCGTCTCCCAGAGGCGTGCGCCCCAATTCCTTAAATTCTCTTCCGGCAGCCAGGACGACAACTTCCCCCGTCTCCGTCACGCAATAGAGTCGGTCTTCAATGCAAATTGGCGATCCGCTGAATTCCCCCGCGATGCGTTTCGACCAGACTTCGTTTCCGGTCGCTAATTCCAGACAGACCATGATCCCCTTGTCACCCCAAAGAAACAGCAAGCCGTCCTTCGCAATCAGGCAGGGAACGTAGGGCAGCGTGGTCTTGCGTTCGAATGCGATTCGAGCGTCCTTCGGTGCACCTGGATTCGTCTTCACGGCGGCGAAGTACTTCCCATTGCCGCCCTCGCCGCAGGTCGCGAACACCAGTCCGTCTGCGACAATCGGTGATGCCACCGTTCGCATCGGTAGTTTTTCGGTTTGCCAATTGAGCTTGCCAGTTTGCAGATCAATCCCGGTGATTCCATTGGCTTCGCTGGCACAGATCACCTGCAACTGAGACCCATTTCCGGGAGCCACCACGGGCGTTGAGTATGCCGTTTTTCCAGCCGCGCGCTCAGCGGTCCAGACAGTGTCACCGTTTTCTGGATTCAACGCGATCAGCGAACTGGGGCCGACCTGATCGTTGGGGATGATCAGCAAGCCATCCTGAACGATCGGTGAAACAGCAAGACCATGTTCGCTTTCAAAAGCGCCCAGATCTTTTGTCCATGTTTGGTTGCCATCAAAATCCCATGCCGCCACGAGCAGCGTTTGGCTGTCCGCGAACATGACGAAAACGTGTTTTCCGTCAGTCGCGGGAGTACTGGAAGCCCAGCTATTCTTCAGATGCTTCTTGCTTTCGCCCATTTTCAAAGAGGCCAGCCATCGCTGTTTACCGGTGTCCGCATCAAGGCAATGGACGAAACGTTCGCCACCACCTTCAGTGGCAGAAGTGACGAACAGAGACTTGTCCCAGACGATGGGGGCGGAGTGTCCGATGTTTGGGAGTTCCACTTTCCACGCATAGTCCGTTTCCGTCCATGTTGTTGGAAGGCCGGCCTGGTTGCTGAGTCCGCCGCCGTTCTCTCCGCGGAATCGCGGCCAGTTTTCGGCAGTTGATGGGTGCTGGCACAAAAAAATCGCCAAAAGTGCGATGCTCGCTGACATCTGCCTGTTCATGGGAGACCCTGATCGAGTTCACGTGATTACCATCATACGATTACGAAGGGGCACAGTAGACCAGTCCAATCCAGGATGCAACTTTACCAGGTTGCCTCAGAACGATGGGCGACAAACGGCTGAAGCGTTGGCGTTTGCCGTCCAGCATCGTCCGAAGGAGCAAAAAACGGGCTTGGGAATGACAATCAGCCAATTCCGTGTCAACATATCACCGATGCTGGGCGTAGACCCAAAAACAATTTCCTGGGTCACGCTGCGGTGTCAGGCCAACATCCTGCGTTGGCATCGCGAGCATGTCTCGCCGCTCGCTGATCTGGCAGAACTTGCCCTTCGTTTTTCTTCAAAGCCTACAATGATGAGTGAAGCCGTTGCGGATGATGTTGCGTTTTTGTTGACATGGGACGGTACCGCGTGGCGGGACGTTGTGCGTCTGCGGCAGGGGCACGTCGCGACAATCGGCCGGTCAGCCAACAATCGAATCGTGTTGCAGGATGATGCCTGCAGCCGCAATCACTGCGAAATCTTCTTCTCAGAAGGCGAATGGCGCCTGCGAGATCTTGGTAGTCGAAATGGCACGATTATTCGAGCAAAAAATGTGACGGGAGACACGCTCATAAATTCGGGTGACGTTATTAGCATTGGTGAGTGCCGTTTGGCATTCACAACCAATCTTGCCTCCGCTCCTACATCGCCGCCAGATATGCCAACGACAGAAGGTGCGACATCGCCAACTCACACCGCCGTAAACACAATTCGCGAGCCCAACATTCTGCATCGCACGGCGACGCCCGATTTTCTCGCGTCCGGTGCCGCGTCGCGAGCTGATGTGAACTTCAGTGCTGAACTGGCGAAGCTTTATCGGCTGGGTCTGGAAATGGGCGCGGCGAAAACTCGCCAGCAACTGACTGACGTGGTGCTTGCAAGTCTGGCTCGTGAAACGGTGGCCAGCATCTCTGCCATCCTGCTCGCGCCGATGGAATCAACTGGTCAACCAATGCCTTCCGATCTGCAGGTTGTTGCTTATCATAGCCGCAAGGATTTGCCTTATCGTCGAGTGTCCGACAATCTGTCCCGTGTTGTTCTTTCAAAGCGTGAAGCCATTCTGGCACGAGATGTCGGTGACGATCGGCAGCTGTCCGTGTTTGACAGTCTCGGCGAAATGAAAGCCCTGAGCGTTATCTGTGCGCCGATCAACGCGCAGGATCGAGCCCTTGGATTGATACATCTGTACTCGACCAATCCCGATAACCCACTGGACAAGCACGATCTCGAATTTACGCTGGCCGTTGCGAATCAATTGGCGGTTGCTCTGCTTCATTTGCAGGAACGTGATTCACTTCAAACCGGGCTTGCTCAGGCTCGCAGCGTAAATGAATCGCTTCGATCTCAGTTGTCGCAGGAGCAAACGCTGATCGGTGAAACGGCCAGCATGACAGAACTCAAGGATCGCATTGGGCTCATTGCTGAAACGCACGCTAACGTGCTGATTCGCGGAGAAAGTGGTTGCGGCAAGGAGTTGATCGCTCGCAGCATCCATACTCTCAGCCCGCGCCGCGATGGACCGTTCGTATGTGTCAATTGCGCGGCTTTGAATGAGAGCCTACTGGAGAGCGAACTCTTCGGTCACGAAAAAGGCGCATTCACTGGCGCGGTGGATCGAAAAATCGGACGCTTCGAGCAGGCGGACGGCGGAACATTGTTTCTGGATGAAGTGGGCGAAATGAGCCCCTCGATTCAGGCGAAGTTTCTGCGCGTCCTTGAAGGATACGCTTTCGAACGCATCGGTGGCCGCAAGCCGATTCAAGTCAATGTTCGCATCGTGGCGGCAACGAATCGCGATTTGGAGGAGGCCGTTGAGGACGGTGATTTCCGAAAGGACCTGTATTTCCGTCTCCAGGTCGCTGAGATCACGGCAAGTCCGCTGCGTGAACGACGCGATGATATTGAGTTGCTGGCGAACGCGTTTCTTCGAAAGTTCGTGGAGAAGACAGGCCGAGTGATCAAGGGCTTCACCGATGAAGCGATGCAGTTGCTTCGAGAATACAGTTGGCCGGGCAACGTGCGCGAGCTGCAGAACACGATCGAACGTACTGTGATTCTCTGTAGAAACGAGGTCGTGCGAGCCTCTGATATTCAACTATCAAGCCTCGCCAACCGCCCTGCTCCTCCAATTGCAGATCGAGCAGGTTTAGGCGAATATCGCGAAGTATCGATGGCCGATGTGGAGCAGGAGCACATCCTGAAAACACTGGAACACACTGGCTGGAACAAGTCCAAATCCGCACAGATCCTTGGTATCGAACGATCCACACTGGACCGCAAACTCAAACGCTACCATGTGCCTCGACCGTTGACGGATTGAATTCTGCCTGTGACAAATAGCTGTTATCTCTAACGCCTGCACTTTTCCAGCGACAACACTCTGCTCGCGACGACTATGGCGATGGCATTTGCATTGGTAGTTCGAAATTGCGGACGAAGCGGCCGCCAGAATCCCGTCTGATTCCACAGGGATGAAGATTTTTGGGGTCCCAACGAAAAAAGACGGGTCAAATGACCCGTCGAAGGGAAGTTGGACGATGATATCGTCCAAACCAAATTGCGAGAGGGGGGAGTTGAACCCCCACGCCGTTTAAGGCACAGGATCCTAAATCCAGCGCGTCTGCCAATTTCGCCACTCTCGCGTTTGTAGCAATTTCTGGACAACAACAGGCAAGCCCATCGTTCGCCGCGAATGGTGCCAAGTCAATGCCCTTATTTCAACTCCATGTTGGGACTGCCGTGCAGTATCTTGCGAATTCTCCTGATCGGCGATCCTCAATTCTGCAGGAAATGGCGATTTAGGAGCTCAACGAGCCATCGATTCCGCCAGGTGCTCAATCTGATCCAGCAACGCGTTAATTTCCAGCTCAAGTTTGGGCAGCGACTGTTTTGCGGCGTCCAGATCTGCCAACGAGGTATACTTTTCCAGAGACAAAGCAAACTTGCTCAGTCGAATCCCCGACAGATTTCCAGCACAACCTTTGATTGTGTGTGCTATTTTTTTTGCCGTTTGGAGATCATTTGCCGTCAGAGCAGATGTGTACGCCGCAATGTGGCGCGGAGCGTCTTCGCGGAATGCCTCTGCCAGAATTCCAATCAGTTCCTCATCACCGCCGACTCGGTTGAGGAGCTCTTCACGGTTGATCACTTCGTGGTCCACCTGTCGGGGAGTGGGGATGTCCTGCTTCGGAGTCTCGCTGCATTGCCACGTCGACAGTTCCTGAGTGGCGGACCCTGGCGAGCCATCGCCAGCCGTTTCGATGGTTTCCTTCATCAATGCGGCCGCGTCCGTTCGTGATGGTGGAAGACGTATGTGCTGAGCCAGAGTGTCGTAAAGATCCGTAAACAGAATGGGCTTTGTAACGAAGTCATCCATGCCGCTGGCAAGGCATTTCTCACGATCGCCTGAGAGTGCATTGGCGGTGAGTGCGATGATCGGCAGTCGATCGCCGCACCGGGAGACTCGATCCGCCTGACGAATCTGTCGAGTCGCCTCGTAGCCGTCCATTGTTGGCATCTGACAGTCCATCAGCACAGCGTCGACAGGGTATTTCGCCAGATATTTGACGGCGTCACTTCCATCGCCAACAAGGATCACTTCGTAACCGTCCTTCACAAGCACTCGATGCATCAGTTGTTGATTCACATAGTTGTCTTCAACGACAAGCAGAATGCCCCTTGCGCCGGGGGCTTGTGATTCGGGAGTTTGTTGTTGTCGAAGTGGAGCGACCGACTTTTCGGGGTTGGGAGCGTTCAGTGCCAGGATGGACTCGAGCAGCTCCGACTGCTTGACTGGTTTTGTGAGATACGCAGAAATGCGGGCCGTGTTGAGTGCCCGTTTATGATGAACCGCGTCCGACGAACTCAGCATGATCACAGGGAGCTCACTGGCTTCAGGCATGCGGGAGATGATTTCTGCAACCGCAAATCCATCAATATCCGGCATGTGAACATCGAGCAGGACAAGGCTGAACGGGTTGCTTGCGCGATGGGCCGCTTCAATGGCGCCTTTGACAAGGCTTCCGTGATCCACGCAAACAGCATCCATTCGCCAGGCGGCAAGTATTTCATCCAGAATCAGCCGGTTGGTCGGATTGTCATCGACCACCAGAACATTCTGTCGCGGAATGGTACTCGCATGTTGGTCGACTGCGGCGCCCTCGCATTTCGTGACAACTTCGCAGGGAATCTGAAACAGGAATGTACTTCCCACTCCCGGCATGCTCTCAACCCAGATTCGTCCTCGCATCAATTCGACGAGGCGCGTACAGATCGCGAGTCCAAGACCTGTCCCGCCATAGTGGCGAGTCGTGCTGCCATCTGCCTGAACGAATGGTTGGAAGATGGATCTTTGTCTGTCGGCTGGAATGCCAACTCCTGTGTCTCGCACAGAGAACAGGATTTCCCTCTCGTTCCCGTGGGTCGCTACGTCAGCCACTGTGACACAAACGTCGCCCCGATGCGTAAATTTGATTGCGTTACCGACAAGGTTGACCAGGACCTGCCGAATACGCCCGGCATCGCCGATCAGAGTTCTCGGAATGCCTGGCAGGATTCGGCACGTGAGTTCCAGACCCCGCTGTTCGGCTCGCAGCCCGAGAAGCTTCATCGAATTGCCGACGATCTCGCGGGGTTCAAATTCTGTCGCGTCGATCGAAAGCATGTTGGCTTCGATCTTCGAAAAGTCGAGAATGTCGTTCAACACAGTCATCAATGCTTCGCCAGACGAAATCACGAGCTCCAGACTTCGACGCTGTTCGAAAGTCACCTCAGTTTGAAGCAGCAGCTCTGTCAATCCGAGTATGCCGTTCATCGGAGTGCGAATCTCGTGACTCATGTTGGCGAGAAACTCGCTTTTGGCTCGATTCGCCTGCTGTGCGGCGTCCCGAGCAAGAGTCAGTTGTTCGTTCGTCGCTTCCAGCGATTCGCTCTTCTGCTGGACTTCCAGACTCAGTTGTTCTTTCTGTCGAAGCTCTTCCTGAAGCACGCTAACTGTGCCGCTGCTGCCAATGACTGTGAGAATCAGGGCTGTGGCGAAACCGAGAACTGAGGCACGAGCCCAAAGGATGGAACAAATCCACTCATCGGCCGCAAAATCGACTCCAACGATCCCATCGACGTTGCCGAGGTCATCGAAAATTGGCGCATAGGCGCTGACCCACGTGCCCCATCGGTCACTGTACGGCTCACTGTCAAACACGGCTTCGCCAGCAAACGCGGCGTCCATCGCGGCAGTCTCTTCTTCGTAAAGCTCGCCAATATCAGTTGTGGTCTCCCGGTCGCCTTCGATAAGACCGTTGTGATCGTAGTCCGTTTCGGAGTCTACGATGATACGGATGACTCCATCGTTGTCCTTTCGCATTGTGTAAATGTCGTGGACAGTGCTGGTGAGCCTTTGCCACGTTATTTGCTTCTGGAGCAGTTCCTGGTATGTCGCATCATCGTTTGCCGTGCCAATCCTGACTCGGTCATGAAGGTGTTCCCGCAGTTCATTGGCATATGTGGCGGCAAAACCGTCAATGGCCCTTGCCAGTTGTGTGCGCTCACGCTCCCCTTTTCCAACAGCGAGGTAGACGCTGCCGAGTATGAGGATGAATCCGACACTTCGCAGCACGCCTCGTTCCCGGACATCAAACGAACGGCTGATGAGTCGACGATCAACGATCAGCATTGCCGCAAGTGTCAGCATTGAAAACGAAATGACATCCAGGTGGTATTGCAGAATGAAATTAAACATGCAGGAAACGGTTTCCGAAGTCAGTTCGAAGTCTGGCGTTGATTGACGACGTGGAGAACCCCCCCATCCACTTCGTGAAATTGAATTAGCCAAATTGGCATTCGCTGGGACGAGGATTTGATGGAAAGCAACCTTCACGAATCTTCCGACGACTGCATTCCGGAGAAACGAACCTCGATTCAGACGGAACTGCAAATGGATTAGTTCGAACGACATTGATGCGTGCTGTTAACCAACCTTTGAAACAGCGGATCGCATGGATCTGTCGCAGATTGATGCAGATTCCGATGTTGCGGGCTTCAGCGGTTAATGGTCGCCTGATTCCTGGAAATGCAGAAACTGCCGATGTCTGCTGTGATTCCACCAAGATCGAAAAGAAGAAATGGTCGAAACTCCTACCCATTGTTCGCAGATGAGCAACTGCAAGCGGTAGTGATGACGGAAGGATTCGAACACATGGAACGGCGCAGCCATTGTCATTTATTGGCAGGTCTGATGCTGTCGACGTGCACCTTGCTGCGTCTGCCGGCACAGGACTCGATGGTATCCCCTTCGTTTCATTCGAATCGACATCACTGTACGACTCGGTTGTTTGCCGAATGTGCTGGCGACGACTTTCCTCGCAACACGACACCGCGTGGATCCGAAGGAAAGGAATTGGAGGCTGAATCCGACCCCTGCTGCGAAACCTTGTTACCTTCAGAGGATGTGCAACAGTCTCTCCTTCCCTGGCTTCCCCACGGCCAGGACGCAATCACTGCGGAAGCGATTTATACTGGAGAAGTCCTGAGCAATACGCGAGGCGGATTGAACACGAATCGAGCAACACGCTATCGAGGTATGTTTGAGATCGTGCTCAACGCTGACCTTGAATCATTGTTCGGACTTCAGGGGATGTCACTTTTCGTCAATGCCGGAAATGTGCATGGGCAGCCAATTTCCATTCCGGATGTCGGCGACTGGCAGTTTGTGAGTAATATCGACTCCTCACCGAAAACTCAGTTTACTCAATTGAATGAGTACTGGCTTCGGCAACAGTTGAGCGACACGGTTTGGTTCAAGTTCGGCCGCATTGACGCGAACGCTGATTTCGGATTTGCAGATCTGGCAGGCGATTTCTCGAATGCCTCGTTTGGTCAAATGCCTACGGTTGCGCTGCCTGTCTGGCCTTTTCAAAGCTTTGGTGCGACAGGTTTCATCAACATGACTGATGATTTGTTACTGGCGGCAGGGACGTACCAGGGCAACAAGCTGGGGTCAACATGGGGCATTCCAGTGGGCGGAAAGACGGGCTACGTCACGATGGGACATCTGGAATGGAAAACTGCCTCTGGACCGGACGAATTGCCAGGAACATGGCGGCTCGGTTCGTGGTATCAGTCGGGCGATTGGAATGAGATCACCACGGCACCGATTGGCGAAGTCTTTTCTTTTAACTATGGTTTCTGGGCAACGGCCGATCAGATGCTTTTTAAGGAAGAATCCTCAGGGGACATCGGCCAGGGGCTGGGAACGTTTTTTGAATACGGCTGGTCGCCAGAAGATCGAAATTTTCTTCGCCAATCGTTTGGGGCCGGGCTTGTGTATCGCGGCCTGATCGACCGTCGCGACGACGATGTCTTAGGGATAGGATTGGCTCGTGTCGAGTTCGGAACGCCAACGAAGGCGGTCAACGGCTTTACTTGGGAAAACACCTGGGAGTTGTTCTATAAGTATCAGGCGAGGCCCTATTTTTCGATTCAACCGGACCTCCAGTATGTTGCGAACCCGGGCGGAAATGGTCGAGACGCGGTTGTGACCGGCCTGAGGTTTGAAGTTGCCCTTTAGAACGGTCAGTGAAGAACGGTCAGTTCCCGTCACGCTGCCGCCGATCCCACTCGTGTTGGGACAGCGTCGATTGGGCCTCACTCTCGCTGTATCCGTCCCAATCGTTGCCGTTGCACTGCCTTTTGAAGCACTCAACTTCGAAAAACGGCAGCATTTGAGTGGTCGATGCCCGTGGGACGGAAATCTCTACTGCTTTTTCCGCCTTTTGCGCAGTTGCGAACTACGTTGTTTCTGGGTGCCAGTGTATTTGGGCACCACTTGATTCATCCGGGAAACAGCTGTGAGTTTATCGTCCCCAGAACATACGGCTCCGTTAACGTCAGCCAGTGGAGAGAAGAACTCGCCATTGACTCCAACTGAAGCGCGCCCTTTGATTCTTGTTGTCGACGATGAACGAGTGAACCGTGAGATCCTCTCGCGGATGCTCGTGAAAAATGGTTACGACGTTTTGACGGCTGACAGCGGCGAGGCTGCCCTCGAACGGCTTGAAGAACAGCTTCCCGACCTGGTTCTGCTGGATGTCGTGATGAGTGGGCTCAGCGGCTTTGACGTTCTCAGAGCCATTCGCCGCGGACATCGCGATTCCAAACTGCCGGTCGTTATGGTGACGGCAGAGTCTGAACGAGAAAACGTGGCCAATGCATTTCGCGAGGGTGCCAATGATTATTTGACAAAGCCACTTGATCCGCAGATTACAATCGCTCGAATCTCACTTCACCTTCGACTCACTCGTGCTCAGTCGGAGTTGCAGCGAAGCCAGGAGCGTTATGCTCTTGCTGCCGAGGGGTCTCGCATTGGATTGTGGGACTGGGACGTCGCGCAACGGCAGATTTTCCTTTCATCGCGATGGAAGGAAATGCTGGGCTTTGTTGATGATGAGTTTCGTTCGACAGTGGATGCGTGGTTCGAGCGAATTCACGTTGATGACCGAGAGCAGTTTACCGAACTGCTTGGCAGCCGCAGCTCGATGGAACAGGGACGTTTTGAGACAGAAATTCGTATGCGTCATCGCGATGGGTCATATCGCTGGATGCTGTGCAGCGGTGTGGTTCAGTCCGATGCGTTCGGACGCCCGCGGCGACTGGCCGGCTCACTTGCTGACGTTACTGAAGGCAAGGTTCGTGATGTTCTGACCGGACTACCGAATAGACTTCTGTTTGAAGAGCAACTGGGACGAGTTCTCCATCTTGCTCCGGAACTCAACGGCCTTTGTGCAGTGCTCTTTCTGGACCTCGACAACTTTAAGCTGGTCAACGACAGTCTTGGGCATGATGCTGGCGACCTTCTGCTTTGCAGCGTGGCTCGTAAGCTTGAGGCTTGCCTTCGAACTTCTGATATTGTGGCGAGGAATAAGTCTCAGTGGTCTGTTGCTCGTCATGGTGGAGATGAGTTTACCGTTCTGCTGCATCAGCTTCACACACGAAAAGACGCGGAGTATGTGGCTGAGCGAATCATCTCGGCTTTGTCCGAACCTTTCGCCATCGGATCGCATGAAGTGGCGGTTGGTGCAAGTGTCGGAATTGCGTTCGGCGGTGTTGAAGGGAAAACGGTTGCGGATGCTATTCGAGAAGCCGACACGGCAATGTACTACGCCAAAAAGGGTGGCCGCGGTCGCTGTCGAATCTTTGATCCTGAAATGCAGACTGTGGCTTCGGCCCGCCTTGCGGTGGAGTGTGATCTGCGAGCGGCCTTAAAAAGCGATCAGTTCTTTTTGAACTACCAACCGATTGTACGAATCAGTTCAGGTCGCATAGAAGGCTTTGAAGCTCTGTGCCGCTGGAAACATCCGCGGGGTGAGCAGATTGGGCCTGACTCGTTTGTCCCGGTCATCGAGTCCATGGGACTAATCGGACGTCTTGGGCGAGCCGTCCTTGAGATTGCCTGTGCGGACGTTATGGATTGGAATCAGCACCAGATGGACGATCCTGGCATCTGTGTGACAATCAATTGCTCCTCGGGAGAATTCTGTCAGCCTCATTTCAAGAACGATTTGCTTCTTACGATTGCTCGACTTGGAGTCGATCCTCGTCTGTTAAAGATCGAAGTGACCGAAAGTGCGCTGATGTTGAATCCGGACCATGTGCGGACCATCATCAGCGAACTTCGCGATATCGGAATTCGAATCGGTATCGATGACTTTGGGACGGGTTATTCGTCACTCGCCTATTTGCATCGATTACCTTTGGACCTCCTGAAGATTGACAAATCTTTCGTTTCGAACATGCTGACATGCAGCGAAACTCGCGAGATTGTGCGGACGATCATTACGCTCGCGCAAAATCTGGATCTTGATGTGGTCGCAGAAGGTGTGGAAAGCACCGAGCAGCACAGACTCCTCTTCGAGATGGGCTGCACGCACGCTCAAGGCTATCTGTTTTCCCGGCCAATGCCGGCGGATCAGGTGAGGTCGTTCTTCAAAACCTATGTTCCGATTCCTGCTGCCGGTCACAGTGTATCGATCAGGCCTCTCGGCGGTATTGAAGACCGACTACAGGACGCTGCCCGCCTCCTGAGGCAGCATTAACGAGTGAGAAGTCTGTCGCGTCTGTCGTCACCGGATATTGTGGTGTGAACTACAACGCGACGGCGGATTATGTCGCGTTGAACTTAATGCTAAATCCTGTCCTCATTGCCGATCACCCGATAACTTCGGCAGCATTTGCAGTAGTCCCCAACATACGTGAATCTGTCAATCAGCGACAGCTGACCTTGAGACTGCTGTGAATTACGCTGCACAGGGTGCTTGCCAGCCCTTGAATTCGTTGAGTGAAACTCGGAGCAGAATGACGTCGATGATATAGCTCCGAAACTTGCAGGTTTGTAAGCTGCCTGCCGTTTTAAGATAAACCGATTTGACTTCAATTCATGGACACGCCATGAGCCATTCTCTCGCACGCCAAATCCTGACAAAAGCAGGTGTCTTCACCGGGAATACAACGCGTCCGTCTGACCTGCGGGGACTGATTCATGAACTGCGAGTTACTCCCGTTGGACGCAATCTCATCCGAGTGGGTCCGGATAGGGACGGTGGTTATCTTGTGCCGGACGATCTTGCGGGGATTCCTCATTGCTTTTCTCCCGGGGTTTCAGATTGCAGCGACTTCGAGCTGGACCTGGCTGGCCGAGGCATCGAAGTGTTCATGGCAGATCGGTCTGTAGACGGTCCTGCTGCAAAACATCCTCGTTTTCATTTCGAAAAGAAGTTTTTGGCGTCTCTGGATGCTCCCGAAGACGGCCTCATGACGCTTGATGAATGGTATCGCCAGTGCCTTGGGCCGGTGACTGTCCAGAGTCCGGACGCAATCCTGCAAATGGACATCGAAGGTGCCGAGTACGAAGTGATTCAAAATGTCTCCGAAACGCTTCTTCAGAGATTTCGAATCATCATTGTGGAGTTCCATCGGTTGCACCAGTTGCTCGATCGGTATTCGTTTGGCTGGATGAGTCGCGTGTTCCGAAAACTGTTGCGGAATCACTCGGTGGTGCATCTGCATCCGAACAATGGCCGGCGAACGATTGAATACAGCGGTGTTGAGATTCCATTCACAATGGAGTTTACGTTTCTGCGAAAAGATCGAATTCAGCCAACAGAGCGTAGGCTGGAGTTTCCACTTGCGCTGGACCGCAGGAACGTGGAAAGCAAGCCAACGCTGGTGTCGCCGCCCTGCTGGTACGCGTGAAACCCTGCGAAGTCAAAAACGACTTGCGGTATCTTTCGCTGGCGACATACCATTGCGTGAAGCGAAGGACTTTCACGCATTCCCGCGGCCCCAAGATCCAAATCCGAAATGTCTACAGATTCGAGCAATTTCGTGGAAGAGCAACCACGGTTGCGAGTGATCGTGACGATGGATCACGCGCCCGGGAATCTTGCCCTGCTGTCGCCCGGTGGTCGGTGCGAATGGGGGCGATGTACGTTTTTGCTCAATCCACCTCAGGGAACAGAAGCCGACTTTTGGATTGTGGCAGGCAATGCACGTCCGGCTGACATGATGTTGTGCTCACCGCAGAACACAATGTTCATAGCCGCCGAGCCGCTTGAAAAGAAGGTCTATCCGCTGAAGTACTATCGGCAGTTCCGATGGGTTGTGGATTCGCATGATAGATCGAAACATCCGAATCTTGTTCTGGATGCATTGGGGCTCTGCTGGCACACCGGTCTAAAGCAACCGCAGAACGAATACACGGTTGGCTATGATCGTTTGGCGGCAATCCCCATGCCGGATAAACAGAATCGGATTTCAGTTGTCTGCTCCAACAACCGGTTTACTCCGGGACAATGCCTGCGATTAGACTTTCTGTCTGAAGCAAAACGACAGCTTGGCCACCACATTGCGCACTTCGGCAGAGGCTTTGCGCCCGTTTCCGACAAACTGGACGCGATATTGCCCTACCGATTTCATATGGCCATGGAAAACTGTCAACTACCGAACTATTGGAGCGAGAAAATCGCCGACGCTTTTCTCGGCTGGGCTTTTCCTCTTTATGTGGGTTGTCCGAATCTTGAACAGTTCCTTCCAGCATCGTCGTTTGTTCGAATCGATCCTGCAAAGCCTGAAGAGGCAATTCAACGGCTGCGCTTGCTGCTTGCAACTCCTGCTAACGAGAGCGAGCATCGTGCTGTCGCTTTGGGCCGAGATGCGATTCTGAATCAATGGAATCCGTTTGCAGTCTGGTCGCGCTGGGCGGAGGCACGTTGGCAACCCGCTCTGGCGGCGAGAACGACTTTGTATTCTCACAAGGCATTTCGCTCAATGTTTCGCGGCTACGTCTTCCGCCTGCGCAACCGCCTGCAGGCTGCCAATTGAGTCGCTGCCGCGTACAGACGACTTGAGCGCGCTAAGCGGCATTTCGCTGCCAGTTCTCCCACACAAAGTGATACTGGTATGTGGGTTGATGAGTGGCTCTCATCTGTTGGAGTATAGCCTGCATTCGTGATTCCGAATCGTCTGCAATATTGTGGAACTGAACCTGAATGTTTTCAATTCGAGATGCCAGTCCAGACTCGAGCAGTCTCTCAAGCAGTTCGTACTCACCGCCTTCGATATTGATTTTCATCAGATCGACTCGGCGGATCTGGTTCTTCAGGAACCAATCGACAACATCGACCAGTTGAATCGTCTCCAGGTCGCCTTCGTTCTGAAACATTGAGCTCGCATCTGCTGAGAGTCCGAGTTGTTCCTTGCGGGTTGTTCGCCCCAGGCCGCAACAATGGACATGAATGGCCGAGTTGCCTTCAAATCGCTTTTCTATACCGTTAGCAAAGATCGCGACGGGCTCAAACACATGCACCGTGCATCCGTAGAGTGAATGGATATCGTGAGCCCAGTCTCCACGATAGCCGCCTAGGTCCAGAACAACCGAATTGGCATTCAGATCGTATTCCAACCTCAGCTTTTGATCACCTTGATCGGCCTTCCAGCGCCGCATGGATAGGTCGCGTTCGTTCGGAAAATACTTCTTTTGAAGGCTGCGTCGAAGCTTAATCAGAAATCGCATAGGAGCTTTCCATTCGATTGTGCCAGCCGTCGCATCGCGGCCGTGCAGGGTCTTTCAGCGGCAAAAGTATAGCGGCTGAGGCCAGAATCCGGGGAGACCACTTTTGCCGAATCATTGAGTGCGTCTGATGTCAATAGGAACGTTTGGCTGAACCATGGTGCTAGCGAGAAACGGGCAGTAAGACTCGAAGAGTTACTGTCGAAAACGAACGTTTCACCCGCGAATGCCAGTTGCGACAAGGCGTCACGCGGCGTGCTTTGGTTGAAGAATGTCGGCTGTGCTCTGGGAAAAGAATCTGTCCGCGAGCAGCCTGGCACAGCGGTTCGCCTCGTCGATTTGTTGACATGGGCGTGGCAGAATGAACGGGCTTTGAAGGCTTGAAAACGGAGTCACCAGATGTCGCGCGATGAGCGAGTCTATGCCATTGGTGACGCGGGATTTGCGAGTTTTGGGAAGTGTGAGAACTCCCACGGCCGCTCCAGACGTCAGAGCTTCATAAATCATGGACACGCTGTCGTTGGTGACCCAGACCGTTCCAGCGGAAGACAGTTGCGTGGGGAGCCAGTCTGGATTTGTCTGATCGACGGGTAGCATTCTGCCGGCGCACCCGGAACGATCCCAGATCGACATGAATGACAAGGGTGTTCGGCGTGAAGTCGTGAGTGTCCAATCGATTTCGGGATTACCTTCGATCACGGATTTGATCTGATTGAGCACCATTTCGTCCGACCAGCCAAAGTGAGACGACGGACCTCCGACCAGCACAAGTCCCTTTTGGGGTGACAGTGTCTTACCAGGCTGAACTCGATTGATGGCGCCTTCCGTGATGATCACGTTGTGAGGGATTCGCTTTAGGTTATCTGCTGCCGGAATAAGGCAGAGATCAAATAGGGATAACGGCAGACTGGGTTTCATCAATACCGTTGCTTTGCCGCCAAAATGGTGTCTTGCAGCCAGCAGTGGTATGTGTGTCGTGTGACCAGCGCCGATCAGCAATGACGGACGGCGCAGGGAACTGAGTGATCGAATTCGACCGGGGAACAGACTCTTCATGCCGCATAACGCTGTCGAAACGTCAATGTCTTGGCAGTCAACGCTCGTGATTCGACCTAGAGCATCAGTCAAGCCAAAAACCTGATTGCGATGGCCAGCCTTGCCGTCCAGAAAACGCCAAAGGCAGATCGACGATGCACGGTTTGACTGAGATCTGTCGATGAGCTGTTCTGAGGCCATTAATTAAGCGGCCTCGCGGATGGAAACTTGCGATTGCTGCAACGCTCGGTAGGCCGGGCAGTTTTTGAGCAATTCGTCGTGAGTGCCCGCGGCGATGACTCGCCCATGATCCATCACCACAATTCTTGTCACAAGATCAAGGAATGTGCGGTTCAACACGTGGCTGATGACAAACACCGTTCGTCCTGCAGAAAACTTCTTCAGGACTCTGTGGATCGTTTCTTCACTGGAAGAGTCCACGGCTGACGTGGCTTCATCCAGAATAAGAATAGCCGGATCGCGAACGATTGCGCGGGCAAGGGAGATTCTCTGGCGTTGTCCGCCCGACAGTTTGCCGCCCTTTTCTCCCACGACCGTTTGGAATCCATCCGGAAGCTGGGAAATGAACTGCATCGCATGCGCCTGGCGAGCTGCGTCTTCGATTTGTTCCTTTGTCGCGTTCGGATTTCCGTAGCGGATGTTTTCGTAGATCGTGTCGTTGAACAGCATCGTTTCCTGAGTGACAAGACCGATCTGACTTCGCAGATCCATCGTGCGAAACTCCCGGATGTCTACGCCATCAATCATCACAAGTCCCTGCGTCGGATCGATGAACCGCGGCAGAAGACTGACAAGTGTTGATTTGCCCGAACCGTTGCCCCCCACGATGGCAATCACCTCGCCAAACTTGACCTCGAGAGTAACGTTCTTGAGTGCCAGCGGGCGCTGATGGTCGGCTTCCATAGTTCCCTGGTAGCGGAACGATAGGTCCTGGAACAGAATTGTGGACGAATGTCGAACCATGACGTGCGGCTTACGAGGTTCAGGAATGATGGACTTTTCGTCGATCAGTTCAAACACTCGTTCGCTGCCCGCCATACCGCGTTTGATCTGTGTGAAGCAGCCCGAGAGTCGTCGAACAGGATCCAATGTGCCCAGCAGCATCGCATACAATGTAGTGAGCTCGGCGATGTCCATCGGCCTGGTCGCCAACTGAATGCCCCAGATCTCATTCGTGTTTCGCAGAACCAGATAGGCTCCTGGCCCAAGTGCAGCGAACATGGCGACGAGTGCCATGATTTCTGTCAACGGTCGAATCAGCGCACCCAACCGTACGATCTTCATCGAGTCTTTGTAGTAGGCACGGTTGGCAGCTAAGAACAGCTTTCGATGACGACGAAAACCTGAGAAGGCCATGACGATCCTGGATGCGCCAAAGGTCTCCGCGATCGTGTTATAGATTTGAGCCATGCTTTGCATCGACCGATGTGATGCGTCTCGCAGCTTCTTTCCAAAACGATGAAACATGTAACCGAGCATAGGTACGACGGTCACCGTCAGCAGTGTCAGGCGCCAGTTGATGTAGAAGGCGACGAGGATACAACCGGCCGCCTTTAGAGGTTCGCGAATCATCGAAACGCCAAAAATTCTGATTGTCGACGTCATCTGTTCGATGTCGTTTGTCATTCTGGACATCAGAGCGGAGTCACCAATCCGGTGCAGAGTCTGATAGTCCAGACGCAGTGCCGAGCGGAAACAGGCTTGACGAATCGAATTGACAGTGAGTTGGACAACACTGCCAACCAGCAGTTCCTGAAAGTAGGTAAACAGCCCTTTCAAAAGTGTTGCAGCCAGCAAAATTGCGAGGATGGCCGTGATGGTGTCGAACTTGTCTCTAGGCACCCAGGGGAGGATATTTCGCTGAATCGCTGTCGCAAAAGCAAGGCTGCTTTGGGCTACGCTGAGTCGTGTTTGAGACACTGCGCGGCGTTCGACCTGGTCCGGCCGGAGTGATTTCAGCGTTTTATCTTCGTTCTCTATTTCGGCGTCGAACTTGCTCATTTCCGACGCGACATACGCGTGGATGCTGTCATTTTCGAACAACACTTTCACGATCGGAAACGCGATCGAAAGGTTCACGGCCCAAAACAGGGACACGAAGACAGCACAGACCACCGACAGAATAAACTGTCGACGAAAAAACCAGATATACTCGGCGATCCGCAGATAAACTTGCATTACTCAGAACGTCCTTGTTCCTCAATGTCGTGCGATCCATCCTGATCGGCAAAGGCTGTTTTACAGCAATGCGAAAATTGGGTCAAGGTGAGCGGTGGGCCGCCTGTCTTGAACACTGCCTTTCACTGGCTCGGCGGCGATTGGTACTGACCTTTGCCTGCTTCATGGATCTGATCGGTGCCCGGTCGCCTCGCGGTGGGTACTGATGCAATGGGATGGCCGTTGGCTTGTCAGTTGATCGTCCGCCAATTGCCCTTGACCAGAAACGCTGTTTTGCTGGAACATCCCGGCCACAGTCCGACGTTCCGGGCGGAACTCGAAATGCGATGGCTCGACAGGATGCCTTGAAGACTCCTCGTTCCTCGCGTAGCAACGTGGATTTCAAATTGCGGAAGAGTATTCCATGAATCTATTTTCCTTCGCGTCCGAGCGTTTTCGGCGGTCAACGCTATATCGAATGCTTCGCACACGCAACCACAAAGCGGAGTTTCGACGCTGGGAGAATAGTGGGCGAACAACAGCTCCGCCGCATCTTGTCAAGCAGCGAGTCATTCGTCGCTATGCCGCGCAGCACCGTTGTTCAACACTTGTTGAAACCGGAACCTACCGTGGCGACATGATACTTGCCATGCTGGACGATTTCCGCACGCTTTATTCCATTGAGCTTCATCCCAAGTTGCATTCTCGTGCGCAATCACTGTTCAAGAACCAGCCCCGAGTTCGACTACTTCAAGGAGACAGCGGAGAGAAGATCAGCGAGGTCCTTGCAGATCTGAATGAGCCAGCCATCTTCTGGCTTGACGGACATTTTTCCGCTGGCAAAACAGCAAAAGCCGACCTCAACACGCCAATCATCGCCGAGTTGGATAAGGTGCTGAACCACCGAATTCCCAATCACGTCGTACTGATTGACGATGCTCGATTATTCACTGGTGAAGATGACTATCCAACACTGGATGCGATCAGAAAGCAACTGGACAGGACCGGCCGTTTTGTTATGAAGGTGGAGGATGACGTCATCGCAATTACTCGGAAAGCAGCCTAGTACGAATACTCCGTTTGTCGATCCTGTGGACATCAACGGACCATCCGGTTCGAGATCTGCGGCACGCTTGGGTTCCATCATCTTTGCTGTTAGTCAGTCGGCGAGTTCGAATTCATGTCTGATAATCTGATGGATCCAAAGCGAACTTGTTTGCTCATCTCGTCGTGCGACGCCTATTCGGATGCGTGGTCGCCCTTCTTTACGCTGTTTAGCCGGTACTGGCCTGATTGCCCGTTTCCGGTCTATTTAATCAGCAACAATCAGACGGTTGATATTGAAGGCGTCAGCTCGATCGCGCTGGGTCAGGATCAGAAGTGGGCCAGCAACATGCTGCAGGCACTTGACGTGCTGCCGCATGAACAGATCCTCTATTTTCAGGAGGACTACTTTTTGCAACGGCCGGTGAACAACGACAAAATCCGTGACCTGATGATGTTTGTGAAACAATCAGGTGCCGGATATGTTCGATTGACTGGCATTCCTGATCCCGATGTGAGACATGAAAACTCGCTCGGGCTGGGGCTGCTGTCTCCAGACCTGAAATTTCGAGTGTCGCTTCAGGCTTCGCTGTGGCAGCGACAAACACTGTTGAATCTGATCATCCCCGGTGAATCGGGATGGGACATGGAGATCAAGGGCACCGCGCGGGCGCGGGGAATGACGGAACCGTTCTTCGGTGTTTACCGAAAGAACCCCATCATTGACTACTACGAGCCGACGGGAATCCTCAAAGGTAAATGGGTTCCCGGCGCTCTTCGGCTTTGTCGACGCGAGGGAATCGAAGTTGAAACCTCTGGTCGCGAAGTTCACGGAGAATGGCCATTTATCGTGAAAGCCATTCGAAATACGCCAGTGATTAAGGCCTGTCGAACATGGTTCAAGCGAATGCGTGGGCGAGCCGCCTGATATGAGCAGTTCAATTTGAAGTTGTATGGTCCATGAGAACCGATGCTGGTTCTGTAAATACACAAATCCAATTCTGAGTTTTCCATGCCAATACTCAAGAACGTCGAACGGTTGATCAGGCTGTCTACCTTTCAACCCAAAACGATGATCAGGAATCTTGCTCGACTACCGTTGTACTTCAGTAGCTATCGAACGCTGAAAGCCCAGTCGAAGGCGTCGAAGGAAGTTTTTGAACTGGGCTTGTTCTACCCAGTGCTTTACGAGAAGTCGGAACCTGCTGGCAGCGCGGTTGGGCACTATTTTCATCAAGACCTGCTTGTCGCTCAGAAGGTTTTTCATGCCCAGCCGAAGCGGCACATTGACGTGGGTTCTCGAGTCGATGGCTTCGTCGCCCACCTGGCGACTTTTCGCGAGGTTGAGGCGATTGATGTCCGTCCGCTTCAGAGCAGCACGCCCAATATTAAGTTCCATTGTGCCGATCTGATGGCCGACCTGCCGCCGTCCATGGTGGCCGCAACTGAATCTCTATCGTGCCTGCATGCAATCGAACATTTTGGCCTTGGGCGATACGGTGACCCGCTTCAGTATGACGGTCACCTTCGTGGACTTGCGAACCTTCGGAGAATGCTTAAGACAGGCGGAACCCTTTACCTGTCGACTCCGATTTCGTCTCGGCAGCGAATCGAGTTCAATGCCCATCGAGTCTTTCAGCTTCCTTACCTGATGAGTCTTCTGGCGAAGGACTTTGATCTGCGAACCTTCTCCTATGTCGGTGATGATGGTTTGCTGCACGTCGATCAGGACGTCACAGGTTCAGATGCTCAGAATACTTTCGGGCTTCGCTATGGTTGTGGCATTTTTGAGCTAACAGCGCGAGCCAACTCGTGTGCAAAGGCGGCTTGAGATCCGTTTCCCTGGATGGCCAGAGTTGAGCCTTTGATTTGTCAAAATCGCGGCTCAATTCACTGTGACGCTGTATGTATGGTGACGTGACGGCGGGCGGCTGTCCGCAACCTGCCAGGTCGCATTACGCTGCCCGAGAACGTCGTTTGATCTGGCGATTGCGGAGGGCCATTCGCAGTTGCTCGACGCCGAATCGCATTGTGTGCAGCAAGCTTCGTTTCCGGCTGGCATGACGACTATACAGCTTTGCTTTGGGATCGATACCCGCTGAGGCATCGAAGCGGGCTTCAACTTCCCTCGCGATAACGGCGAACAAGTTGTATTCGTTCAGGATTCGACGGCGAGCTTCGCGAATTGCTGGCAGGCGACGTTCAAACTGATTCGTTGCAATGGCCTCCTGAATGATCCTGGCCGCAGCGTCCGGATCTCGCACATCGATCGGAATGAAACTCGCAACGTCAAAGTAGTCCCCGGCGTTAGGGCAGCCGAAATAGAACGGCAGTGTCAGCCCAAGAAAAGCGTCGGCCAGTTTCTCAGTCCAGTGATGGGCCGCTTGATGGTTTTCGATCACGATGTGGTATCGAAACGGATCCAAAGCGTCTGCCTTATCGTCAACAGGGCAGACCCCGCGACCAAACAGGGCCATTTCCGGCATCAGTTCTCTCAGACGCATCGTGAATGCATAGCGATCGGCATGGACGGTATACTTTTGTTTCTTGCTGGAGCAAACGGCAGACAGATTTCCCGTCTTGTGCTCTGGTGGTGACTGAGTCATTTCGTCCCACGTTCTGAGATGGTTCTTTGATTCGCCGTAGAACCATCGGAGCGCCGGCTGAGAATAGACGGTCTGTTCGTTCGTAATGGCCCACGGCTCCTGGCTAGTCAGGACCACACCAAACTGGTTCAGAAAATCGTAGCCGTAGGTTTTGATCGACGAAGGTTCCATCGTGACGAACAAAGTATGCTTTGCCCCACAGGCGAGTGATTCGATTCGCGAGGAGAATCGTTCGGAACCAGACGGCGCCATGTCATCGTAGACTGCAAGCCAGTCGTATGTTGTCGCGTCCGGGTCGAATGTGAAATGGCATCGACCCCAAACGGGGTTTTGTCGCGGAAATTGACGCAGGAAGATCCCCTTGTCCCTTTCCTGATGTCCTTTGGCCACAAACTTGACGACAATCCGCTGTTTGTCGGCGGACGAAATGCCAGATTGAACGTTATGAGTGGCGGCCATCGTGGCGTTTCGCAGGTGAGTTGGCGTGGGGTATCGCTGATCCGTGATAATCGAGTATTATTTGACAACCCGGACTTCGCCGCAATCCCAAGATAGTTTCGACTGATCCCGCCTGATGAACGCGTCAGCTCAATCTGTTTCTGAGCCAACCCCTGAATGCATTTGGGATGTCGTCGACGCGGCGCTGGTGATCAACCTGGACCATCGGACGGATCGTTGGGACAGGGTACGTGAGCATCTGAAGTCGGTCGTGCCGGTGGACCGTCTTCATCGAGTGTCCGCTGTGCTTGGGAAAAATCTCATTGGTTATGCGACATCGCACTGGTTTCGCCGCACGAAACGATCGGCGACCTGGGCCGGGCGAGCGGGTTGTACGGTCTCGCATCGAAACGCAATGCGAGTGGCGATTGATCGTGGCTGGAACTGGGTTCTCATGATCGAAGACGATTGCCATTTCGTCTGTGGACTCGACGGCGAAGTGGGTCGCGAGTTAGCAACATTCCTTCGGACTCGGGGTGAGACATTTGGCTTTGTGTATCTTGGGTTTGATTCTCCGCAGGGTCCAATTCGCCGCATCGTTGAGTTTGCAAAAGATCGACACATCTACCAGATCACTGGAGCAAGCACGACCCACGCTTATCTGGTGAATCAATCGGTCATGCGACGATTGCTTGCCGAGTTTCCTGAGTCTGAAACGGACATCTGGCCTTGGGTTTCCAGGAACGTTGTAATCGACCGCTGGTATTCTTTGAACCTTCACCGCTGGACGAGCGTGGCGGCGGTGTCACCTCAGTTGGCGATTCAGGAACCCTCGTTGTCCGACATTACTCAGCGAAGCGGCGACTTTAGCAAAGACGGCGAGACCGATGTGTTGGCGCCCCTGGCAAATTCAAGCCTGATATGGACCCTCGCAACCGCTTCGAAGTCAATCCTGCGACCGGTGAGGGAGATGCCAAGAATCTTGAAGTCTCTGGCTCGACGCTGGTTCGGTTTTTGATTCGGCGACTGACGCTTCACGGTTGAACGAATTGATATTGTGCGCGATTTTGATGATGTGAGAATTCTCCGACTGCATGGTTTGCAGCAGCCGATGAAGCTGAGTGAAACTGTGCTATCATCCGGTAGTGGTCCCCTTATCCTTTGTTGCATAAAACTCGACCTCGGCTCACGCAATGACGCTGCACATTTTGTTTTTTGATATCGATGGCACCATGCTCAGCACCGGCGGTGCTGGGCAGAAGGCGATGGAGTTGGCTCTGCTTGAAGAGTTCCGCATCACTCTTCCGCTGGATGATGTCCTGATGGCAGGACGAACCGACTGCGGAATCTCTGACGAGATTTTTCAGAAATACAAGTTGGAGGACACACTGTCCCAACGACAACGTTTCATGCAAAGTTACCTTGAACGTCTGCCGCATTGTCTTGGCATGCTTTCGGGAGCATTGCTGCCCGGTGTTTATCCTTTGCTCGAGCATTTGGGCCAGCGGTCTGATGTTCATTTGAGCTTGCTGACGGGAAACTATGTCGAAGGTGCCTGGATCAAGTTGCGACATTTTGGGATCGATCAGTTTTTCGCGAGCGGTGGATACGGCGACGATCATCCTCACCGTGACGACGTTGCTCGGCAGGCGTTGCGAAATGTGAGCAGCCATCTTCAGCGGGACGTCGCTGGTGACCACACCTGCGTCATCGGCGATACTCCTTCAGACATCCGCTGCGCGCGAGCGATCAATGCGCGAGCAGTTGCAGTGGCGACGGGGATTTATTCTTTGGACGAACTAAGCCCACATGAGCCCGACCATTTGTTTGATGACTTGAGTGATACAGCGGACGTGGCCACAAAGCTGCTCCTGCGTGATCAATAATGCTGTAGGTTGGACATTCTTGTCCGACCACAATTCGCAGGCAGAAGTGTCTGTCTTGACGAATGGTAAAGACCGTTTTGAGTTGTGGATGAATCGCCTGATATGGACGCTGAGAAATTAAAAGTCGCCGCAGATGATCTGAATTCGCCAACAGCCGAGCTTGAGTCAACCGAAGCCGTGGCGACCGCCCTGCCCGCTCCGGGTCTCGCGCTTCGCAGAAACCCGGTTTGGCGAATCCTGCAGTTGCCGTTCTTTCTAAGCTGCTGCGTCTGGATGCGTTTGCGAGTTTCTGGTCGGGAAAACGTTGATGATTCGCGGGGCGGGCTGCTGCTGGTGAACCATCAGAGCTTTTTGGATCCAATGCTGGTGGCCGTGCTGCTCAGTCGCCCGATTTCGTATCTTGCTCGAGATAGTCTGTTCAAACTGCCGGTCGTTGGGTGGATTCTGCGAAACACACATGTCATTCCGATCAGCCGCGAGTCTGCTCGTGGCGGCAGTATTCGAATTGCCATCGAACGCCTGAACGAGGGATTTCTTGTCGGCATCTTTCCGGAGGGAACCCGCTCGGCCGATGGAACCGTTGGCCGATTTCGTCCCGGTTTCCTTGCACTGGCTCGCCGGACCTCGCAACCAATCTACCCCGTTGGCATCGCTGGAGCGACTCGCGCGATGCCGCGAGGAGCCTGGTTTGTCCGGCCGTGCAGAATCCGGGTTGTCTACGGAACGCCGTTTTCAGCCGACGAAGTCAGCCAGTTCCATTCGAGTGGTGACGAGGCCGCTCTTTGCGAACTTGTGCGCGCTCGAGTTGCCGAGTGTGCATCGAAGGCTGCTGCGTTGCTGACGTAGCAAACGAACGCGTTTCCCAAACGACCAGTCGAATTCAATTTCTTCGTTCGACGATTCGCAGGCCGCGACCTGTCCAGAGATTCGCCATGTCATCTTCGGTCCAGACTTCCGGCTCCGGCTGCGATGGATCGCCAAGTAGGAATCGGCCGGCGATATGAGCGAACAGGACGGTTGAATGCGAGACGCCAGGTTTCCAGCCCTTGATGGCGCTGTATTCCGGAACTAACTGATCGACTTCATCGGAAAGCTGACAGCACAGCAGCGCCGGGTGTTTGGCAATCGCTGCATCCAGTCCTTCGACATCGCATTCGAAGAATTCCGCCTTGAACGGCGTTCCTCGCAGTCGTACCGACAGGCCGTGATAAAGTCCCAGCCACGTGGTGCCCTCCTGAGTCAGACACAGCGCGGCCATGTCTTCTTCGGAGGTCTCAATTCCCAGCGAAACAAGAATTGTCGCCGCCGACGCGGCTGAACACGTAAACGGCGTTGTCTGGCGACAAATGCGAAACGGAGTTAACTGAGTCGGCTCGATCCATTCACTTCCACACTTTGGCGGCTTCTGCGGAATCACATAGACCACTGACCAGATCGCGCCTCCAATCAGAATTGCCTGAGCGGGCAACCGTCGGAGAAAAGATTGTGCTTGAGTTCGAACCCAAAGGACTCCGGCCAATGCACCAAGTAGAAGTGGAAACCAATTGGAAAGCACAATGACAGAGGCGAGTGGAATCCACTTTACGATCCACAACTGGCCCCAAACAAGTCGCACGTAAACGCCGATCAGCACCACCAGCACCGCAGCAGTGCCATCCAGGATCATTGGCGAGGCATGCAGCACAACACGACGCACGACAAAGAAAATCCCAATCGACATCAGCGCCATGAAGACCATCGCGATTGTCAAATCTTCCATTGAAGCAATTTCCAAAAAAGTCAATGACACGGTCGGCCACAGACTGGATTCTAACGGAAACCGTCGCCGTGCGAAACAAGCACACTCTCGCACGGATCGAATGTCGAAATCGCACACTGGCGATTAAAACGATCGTGCTGCAGCGTGGCGATTGAAGAAGCCTGGAGTAACCGCAAGTGCAGAGTCTGTGAATTTTGTGTGTGGAACGGTGGTCGGTGCAACCTGGAGTCTGATGGTGACCGAAAAACTGCGATTCACGACACGAACGGGCGCATTGTTTGCTTCTGTTCGTGGTTGAACAGCTCTTGGGCACATTACGAACAAACTCTAAAGGATGCGTTTATGTCGTCTTCCCATCACTTTGTCAGAACTTCGTCGCTGATCGGAATCGGTGCGGTGCTGCTGTTTTCGTTTGTGTATTCGCAGAACATGACGCACGGCACACCGGTTCAGGAGTCTGATAAAAAGAAGAGCGAGCCACAGGATGGCGGATCGCCGAACAAGATAGATCCCACTGAGCATGTACTGGGGAAGTTCATGCGACAGAAACTTCGCGCCTCAAATTTGATTCTTGAAGGGCTCTGCACGGATGACCTGAAGATGGTAGCCGATGGTGCTAAAACGCTTAAGAGAATGAGTGGAGAAGAACATTGGCGAGTGTCGAACGACATTCTGTACAAACGCTACAGCGGTGAGTTTGTGCATGCGGTGGAGGAGCTGCAAAAGGAATCCGAGGACAACAATATGGATGGAACATCAATGGCGTGGGTCAACGTCACAATGAAGTGTCTCAAGTGCCACGAGTGGGTTCGCAATGCTGTGCTGGCAGATGGTGAATGATGCCTTTTGAGTTGGTGGGATCTTCTCTCAGCAGTTTTCAGAAATGAAGGTGCGTTGTGGAAAGCTGTCTCCATCCGTGTCCTGGTCGAATTCCCAATGCGCCGCTGCACTGTCATGAATCGATGGATCAGTTTGATCGACTGAACGAGATCGAGTGCTGGGCCAAGAAAGTCGCCGAGCTGGGGCGACCGCATTTTGGCGAATTCGCATCAAGGCTTGAAGAGGTTCTTGGTGCCTTCCAGCAGAGTTGCGGCAATGTAAGTTGCGGATGCAAACCGCGCCGCTGCGAAAGCTGTTCCTGTTCCAACGAGTCTGGGCTTGCGGGTGAGAAGTCCGTCGAATTGAATTCTGATATCCGTTCTGAGGTTCTGAAGCGAATGGAAGAAATGATCAGAGTATTGCGGTGCGAAGAGTCCTGCTTCACATCCTGGCAGGCGGCATGTCGAAGGTTTGATGAGATTTGCATGCTGATTCCGCAGGTCAAAGCCACCGCCAGCGTTTTGAGTTCGTGACAGCGCGGTTGTTAGGGGCTCTCGCTCAATGTCGGTGGGTGTTCAAGGTCCCCGACAACTATTCAACAGTCTCGCAGCGGGCACGTGGCCGTCACTTGTAATTCTTTCCGTTCTCCAGCTTTCCCTCGCTCGTCAGCGAACTATGGTAAATTGATGGAAAGACTGGGAATTCCGCTCGAAAATGGTAGCTCCGGCGAGCTCAAAGTTTCGGGCACGCTGTGTGCATTCAATCTGTCTGCCGAATGATGGTTGTAACTTTTGTGATCCCGGTCTGACATCCATTTGGCGCGATTCCGAGCGTTTGCGAGTTTGGGCCGTGTCTCTGTGAGCGAAGCCCAGTGAGTTTGTGGTTTGAGTGCCAGCAGTGTTGCTTCCTGGTTCAGTCCGTTACCAAAGTGGTTTTCCGAAGTGGAGTCTTCTGATGCAGAAACTGACACCAATTTGTGGGCTTCAGTCCAGCGTTTTGGCCCTGATCTTCGTTTCGGCGTTCATTGCGGTGTATGGCGCGTCTGGAGTCGCCACTTCAAAGCCGATGCAGGACGAGATTGCAGCTCCCGTGAACCAGGATGCGATCGAAAAACTAATGGCGAGAAAACTGTCCGCTGCTCAGAGAACACTGGAGGGCGTGGCTCGGGAGGACTTTGCTCGAATTCGCGAAACAACTTCACAGATGATTGAACTGAGTCGACTTGAGGCGTGGGAAAGAATGGCGAGTCCTCGATTCGTGCAGGACACGGTCGATTTCGTTGCGGCTGCTGAGTTTCTTAATCGGATGGCTGTTGCTGCGGATTCTGAAGGAACTTCTCTTGGATTTGTGAGGCTGACGATGACCTGCACAAACTGCCATTCGCACGTTCGGGCTTCAAAAGTCGCGCAGCTTGATCGGAATCGGTCTCTCGCGACGGCTTTTTGTCAACAACGTTGAAGGTTGGAAGTGTCGAGACACGATCCCATATTTTTGCGAGCCGGAATCTGGTTTTCAGCTGCATTTTTCATTGATCACCAATGACCGTGGTTGATCATTTTGAAATCATGGACGATCAGGCAATCACTTATCACAGGTATTGATCCGCCATGATCCGTTGTTTGGAATTGGACTCGACGCTCTCTAAACAGCGTACCGATCGGGAAATTCAACTGGCAATCCTGCTGGAACGCAGGCTGCAGTGCTTGATGCAACTGGATGTGCGAATTCACATCTGCGGCGAAAAGTTGCAGATGTTTGGTGTGGTCGCTTCATGGTATCAAAAACAGATGGCTCAGGAGATGGCTCGCGAGCTCGCGCCAGAGTTGCAGATTCGGAACGAGTTGCGAGTTTCGTGAGACCGAAGCTCGCTGATTGCGGTAGTTTCGAATCGATCAGGGAATTGGCCGCATGCCGACTCCGATGAACTTCCAGCCGACCAGAAACCAGCCCTTTCCATAGGTGTCTGACCACCGAACCTCGGCTCGAAGAAGAACCGGCCCGCCAGTGACGCTGTGAATTTCCAGAGTTGCCAGCGAGTTATTCTGAAAGCTCACGTCGGTGATGATGCCGATCCCCTGCGCCGACAGATCTTTGGAAAACGCTTTGATCGACGGGCCGTGTGGCAGATGAATCTCTACGGGCCGTGCAAACGGTTGGCGCGTCTCGGTCCGGCGTTCGGTGAATCGCGAACGCTGGATCTCCATCAACAGTCGGTCGATTTCTTCCTGCATTGTTTCACCTTGTGGTGGCAGGACTTCGTTTTCTTTGAAGTCCAATGTTGAAACAGTCAGCCATAGGCGAATGAGTCTCTGCATTGCAAAAAACGCAGACGCCTTTGACTTGTCGTTTTGCGATTCCAATACCAACTTTCGTCACGCACCCAGCTGTTTCTTCAATTCAGAAAGACCAGCCGCGATGGCTTCGTCGAGTTTGTCGACCAGCTTCGCACCGGCCTCTGCCATATCAGGTCGACCGCCTCCGGCACCTCCAGCGACTGTGGCGGAGACTTTCACGACATTGCCGGCGTGAAGGTTTTTGTCCTTCACCAGCGGTTTGCTAACAGCGGCGATGAGTGACACCTTGCCCTCGATCTCCGCGCCCAGGATGAGAGCAATTGGGCTGTACTTGTCACGCAGTTGATCGGCGAAGTCTCGAAGTGCTTCGCGAGTCACGCTTTCAAGCTTCCTGGCGATGACCTTGACTCCGCTGATCGTCTCGGCCTGAGCGACCAGTCCACCCAGTGCGTCGGCGACGGAAGCTGATGACAGGTCGGCAAGCTGCTTGGTCAGAGCCTTCAGCTCATTCTGCAGAGCTTCAACTTTCCCCGGCAGTTCGGTTGCCTGAGGAGCCTTGAGCAGGCGTTGAAGCTGGGCGACCAGTTCATCGGTCTCACGACCTTTCTGGACAGCCTTCGCGCCGGTGATCGCTGTGATTCGACGCACGCCTTTGGCGATCGGCTCTTCGGAGGTGATCCGAAACGAACCGACCTGTCCGGTGTTCGACAGATGCGTTCCACCGCAGAGTTCGACGCTGAAGTCGCCCATGCTGACGACTCGCACCTCGTCCGGATACTTCTCGCCGAACAACGCCATCGCGCCTTTCTTGCGAGCGGCTTCGATTGGCAGAAGTTCGGTCGTGACCGCGGCACCTCGAGCGATGCATTCGTTGATGATATCTTCAACCTGACGCAGTTCGTCGGAACTCAGTCCCTGACCGTGAGCAAAGTCGAAACGCAGTTCGTCCTGCTGAACCTTGGAGCCTCGTTGTGTCGCATCTTTGCCGATCGTGCAATGGAGAGCGTGATGCAGAATGTGAGTCGCCGAGTGGGCTCGTCGAATGCCTGAACGGCGTTCATCGTCGACTGTTGCCGCCAGGCTTTGCCCGACAGCGAGCTTGCCCTTCACCAGATGACCCACATGAATCCACAGGTCGCCGTCCTTCTGCGTGTCGGCCACGATGAATTCCACACCGTCGCCAACGAGAGTTCCCACGTCGCCGACCTGGCCTCCGGATTCTGCATAGAACGGAGTCTGATTCAGCGCGATGCCGATAGGAGTTTCATGACCAGCGGCGTTGAATTCCTTCACCAGTTCCTTGTTCGAAATGATGCCGACGATTTTGCTGTCACCGGTCAGCGATTCGTATCCAAGAAACTTCGTGCCGCCTTTTTGCTTCAACGAATCGATTGGCCCGGCGCTCATCACGGAATCGGCAAACGCACCACTGCCGCTGGTGGCTTCGTGACGCTTGCGAGCGATCGTGTAGCCAGCGTGATCGACCTTCAGTCCCTGCTGAGAAGCCAAAGTGTCGGTCAGTTCGATGAGGAATCCGTACGTTTGATGCAGGTCGAACGCGTCCTGTCCGGAGATGACACCCGACGACTTCGCTTTCGATGCGAGCTTTTCAAACCGCGGCATCCCGCGATCGACGACGTCGAGGAACTGTTCTTCTTCCAGCTTGATCACGTTGGAAACCGACGACACGGTTTCGGCAATTTCCGGATACGGATGTTTCATGCCTTCGACAATCGCTGGCACCAGCGTGTGCAGGAACGGAACCTTCCTGCCAAGGAGGTAACCTTCCATCGCCGCGCGACGCAGCAGCAGTCGGACGATGTAGTTGGCCTTGTCCGGGCCGGGGTTGGCTCCTTCGTGGATTGCAAACGTGCAGGCTCGCAGATGGTCAGCGATGCGGCGACAGGCTCGTCCCCACGCCGCATCGTACGAATACTTGAGCCCGAGCGAATCGCCGGCCGCGATGCACATCGGCTTGAGGATATCGATTTCGAAATTGCTCAACACATTCTGAAGACATGACGCGCAGCGTTCGAGCCCCATGCCCGTGTCAATGTTCTTCTTCGGTAGCGGATGCAAGTTATTGGGAGGATCCCCGACTCGATTGAACTGCGTGAAGACCAGGTTCCAAATCTCGACGGGCTTGGTTGCACCTGGCGCGAGATAGTAGATTTCGGAACAAGGCCCGCAGACTCCATCCGGTCCCTGCGATGGCGACGACGCTGGCCAGAAGTTTTCTGATTCATCGAGTCGGCTGATGCGATCGGCCGGAAGCTTGATTTCTTTGTTCCAGATGTCGAAGGCTTCGTCATCGTCAAGATAGACGGTAACGGTGAGCCGTTCAGGATCGAGTCCAAGCCACTTCTTGGTCGTTAGGAATTCCCACGCCCAGTGGATGGCTTCCTTCTTGAAGTAGTCGCCAAACGAAAAGTTGCCGAGCATCTCGAAGAAGGTATGGTGATACGCCGTGATGCCGACGTTGCCGATGTCGCCGGTTCGCAGACACTTCTGACTGGTTGTTGCCTTGGTGAAATCGAGCGGGCCGATGCCAAGGAACTGGTTCTTGAACTGATTCATCCCGGCCGGCGTGAACAGAACCGTTGGATCATCCTTGGGAATCAGCACATCGCTGGACCGACGAACGCAGCCCTTGGTTTCAAAGAACTCGAGATACTTTTCACGCAATTCGTCGGTTTTCATTTCAATCCACTGCTGTCCGGTGCGTTTTCGCCGGAAAAAGAGTCGTGTCGACCGCCAGAGCTTCCCGGCGGATTTCTGAAGCCGAGGAGTTTAATGAGTCGCCTCAATTGTTGCACGTCCCGTTTGGCCTCGGCAAAAATCGGGACATCCTGCTGCTCGCCGGATCGTTTGCGCGGCTGCTTCCGGAGAGGTGGTGATGATGTCGACGTTGCTCAGGAATTCCCAGCCGGCGGTTCGTCCGGTGCGGGGAAGGAGATCGAGCATCCAGCGAAATTCGGCGGGTTGGTCGAGTTGCGGATGTGGCAGCGTGATGTTGAATGCGAACGGGCCTCCGATGGATTGTTCAAGGGAGCCGAGTGTCATCTTAAGCAGCTCGGCGAGTTCTCGCAGTGACTCATCCGTTGTCTGGTCGAACGTCAGCGGCGAGTTCGTCAGCGGGATGAAGCGAACGTGCCAGGAAGTCTGTGGAGCGAAGGGACACACGACGGCGAAATGAGATGTCTCGCAGATCATGCGTCGTCCATCGGCCCGTTCTGCCGTCAATAGGTCGGCAATGAGTTCGCGACCGGTGGCATGTCGATGCTGAGCGGCGATCGAGTGTCGGATGGCGTCCAGCGGAGTCAGCTGCTCACAGGCAATGATCTGAGAGTGGCAATGTGCCAGCGAAGCACCGGCGCTGAAGCCTTCGTTGCGGAATATGGCGACGCTCGAGAACCGGTGGCTCGATGCGAGTTGCCTGAGTCTTGTCTGCCACGCGACCAGGACTTGCTTGACTTCGTCAACGGACAAGTCCGCCAGCCGTGATCGCGAGTTAGGGCATTCGATGACGACGTCATGCTCACCATAGGCCGGAGTCGACGGAAAGAGTTGCGACGGCGAATCGGTCGTTGGTCGGATGATTGACGGAGCTGTCGAATTCGCACCAGGCTGTTTCGAGTCTGCCGGCATCTCGTTCTGTGTTTGCTCGGTCACCGCCGGATACCGATTGGGAACAACTCGCAGCTTCCACCCCGGCGCATTCGGGGCCGACGCGGGATCACGAAGGGCGAATCGTTCGTCTGGCGTTTCCGATTCATGGCCTTCCGCAAACGGATCGTCCAGCCGACTTAGCGGAGGATCGGGATGGAAGGCCGACGGTCTCAACGACCGAAGCGGCGCGACAAGCACACAACGATCAGTGAGAACGTCGGTTCGGAACTCTGGAGATTGAGGATCGGACATGTGTGATGCTTTGTGAGTTGGCCAACGTTGGCTGAATCGTAGAGGCATTCAATGAGGTAAATACTCGTTGAACCCCGAGCCGCTGAATTCTGGCGAGCGGGGGACGTGAGTCCCCGGATTCGTCGTGAGGGCTATAATCAGGGGCTTGACACCGCCCGCTCGCCAAAAGAACACTACGGTCGCCTGCGGCTCGGGGTTAGACGATTTGATCCAGGCTCGGGCCACAATACTGAGTGATGATTCGATTGTCGGCGGACCGGCACGCACATTTGCCAGTGGACGACTGATTTTCAGCAATTTCTGCCGTGCGCGGCGATCCCCGAATCTGAGACACTCGAATTTTCGGTGCGAACGAGCCCGCGTTTCCCCGCGTCTTGTGATTTGGCGTCGATCTACTAGAACATAGGGTTTCCGGCGGCGTTTCGTGAGGGATTTTCGCCGGACGTGTGCTGCCCATTTTCCTGTCTCTGAAGCAAAGTGTCCAATCGTGTATCGAGTTCTCATCACAGACAGCCTGTCCAAGGCAGGCCTGAAAATTCTGGAACAGACAGAAGGTATTGAAGTCGTCATCAAGAGCGGTCTGACTCCCGCGCAAGTGCGTGAGGAGCTCAAGAGCGTTGACGGCATCATCATCCGCAGCGGAACGACGCTGACCGCCGAGCTGCTGGAAGGCCAGGAGCGATTGAAGTGTATCGCCCGCGCGGGTGTTGGTGTCGATAATATCAATCTGGAAGCTGCGACTCGCGCTGGTATTCTGGTGATGAACACTCCGACCGGCAACACGATCAGCACTGCCGAGCATACGTTCGCCATGATGCTGGCGCTGTCTCGCAACATCGGTCCAGCCTATGCCAGCATGAAGGCCGGGAAGTGGGATCGAAAGTCGTTCCAGGGAACTCAGCTTGCAGGCAAGACTCTCGCCGTCGTGGGACTCGGGCGAATCGGCCTGAGCGTTGCCGCGCGAGCCGCTGCCTTCGAGATGACGGTTCTGGGCTATGACCCATTCCTGTCAGAAGAGAAGGCGAAGGAACTCGGCATCACGCTGTTTCGTGACGTCGACGAGATTGTCAAGAAGTGTGACTATCTGACGGTACACACTCCGTTGACTGATGAAACTCGCGGCATCATCAACGCGGCGCGAATTGCAACGATGAAGAAGGGCGTTCGCATCATCAACTGTGCTCGCGGTGGTATCATTGACGAGAAGGATCTGGCGGACGCTATCGAATCGGGTCACGTCGGCGGCGCTGCCATCGACGTCTTCGTGGAAGAGCCACCAAAGGATCGCCGATTGATCGACCTGCCTCAGGTTCTTTCAACGCCGCATCTGGGTGCTTCGACGGAAGAAGCTCAGGAGATGGTGGCAATTGAAGCGGCTGAACTGGTCGTTGCGTATCTCAAGCGAAACGAAATTCGCTGTGCCGTGAACATGGCTCCCGTATCCGCATCGGAGATGGGTGAGCTGAAAAACTATCTCAATCTGTCCTACCGACTGGGCTTGCTGTCGGCTCAGATGATCAAGGGCCAGGGTTTGAAGGGCGCAGAGGTTATCTACCGTGGCGAAGCGGCAGCGAAGAAGACTCGCATCCTGACCAGCGCATTCACTGCAGGACTGCTGGAGGCGGCGCTCGACGAGACCGTGAACGTCATCAACGCGACATCCGTAGCGACAGCTCGCGGGCTACATATTCGCGAGTCTTCCAGCGGCGATTGTGAGAATTTCGCATCGATGGTTTCCGTGGTTTTGACCACAGATCAGGGCTCTTTTGAAGCGTCCGGGACGATCTTTGGCAATCAGTTTCTGCGACTGGTGCGGCTGAATGAGTATCACTTCGAAGCGTATCTCGATGGCTTGCTATTGATCTATCGTCACCGCGACGTGCCGGGCCTGATTGGCTTCATCGGAACAGTCTTCGGCGAACACAGCGTCAACATTGCGCAGATGGCGCTGGGACGCAAACAGGATCGTCCAGGCGGCGCATCCGTGGCTGTACTGAATCTGGACAGCGAGCCATCGGCCGAAGCCATCCAAAAGGTGAAGGGACACAAGGAAGTGACCGGCGTCGACATCGTTCGTCTGCCACCGGCCGGAGCACCGCTTCCATGGATGACGGCGACGTAGAACTCGAAACGCGGCAAGTTCTGGAAACGACTCGACCCTGCTGGAATCCAGCAGGGTCTTTTTATTCATGTGACATTGCACAACCGACTGCGCAACAAAAACGGCTGGTAGTTTGAGCCACCAGCCGCCGGAAGTTAATCCAAAGAGTCCGAAGACTACTTCTTCTTAGCAGCCTTCTTAGCAGCCTTCTTCGCAGCTGGCTTAGCGGTTGCAACTTTCTTCGCGGCTTTCTTAGCAGCTTTCTTTGCCACAGTACGTTCCTCCAAAAAGATTTGAACTTGAGCGGTTGTCCTGCCGAAGCTTACCGGGCTTAAAAACAAACAGGAGCAACCACAGACCAAAACATCAGATCATCCAAGTCCCCATGACAAGGATGATGCAGATTCCCTTCTTTGCTGACGACCGTCTTGAAGTCCGCTGTGAGGCGATTCCTTCGCTACGTGCATCCGATTTACAAACAACAGAATCTGCTGTTGGTGATCGGAATCGTAGGAGATCGGTTAAATAACGCAAGACTGTTCCGCGTGTTTCCTAGCCTCGCGCAAACTTTTTTTTTGACCCTCCCGGCACACTCAATGAGCCCCGCGCAGCATGTCATTGTGTGATGTCGCGCGAGTTGAATTATGGTGTCTGTTCGATGTTCAAAAGTTATCATGAGATGGCATCATAATGAGACATTGAAGCAGCACTGCCGAGCGTCGATGAGACCTCAATCGATCACTGATGAAAACAATGCAATCGATCGCGTCGTTCGGTTGTTGTTGGAATTAACTCTGATGCATCTGTTTCAAAAATGCTGTATTTTATCGAGTGAAAATGATGTTGCTCGGCTCATCCGTTGGGCGTGATGCTGACTGTTTTATTCCATGATGCCGTCCCGATGGAGGTCTTGCAGCACCTGCTGCATGTACTGAATCGACTGCGTTGCAATGTACTGCGCGCTTGGTTTGTAATCGAATACTTCGACCGAAACCCAACCCCTGTAACTCGACTCAATCAGCGCTTGAAGGATCGGATGAAAATCAGTTTCACCCATCCCTGGTCCAAGAAGGTTTGAGTCGTTGACATGAAAATGTTTACAAAAATTTCTGTGCCGATGGATTAACGAAGGGATCGATTCGCTCTCTGCTCCGAGCATCGCTTTGACGTCCTGATGCAGCATGATGGTCGGATGATTGACGCGCTTGATGATCTCCATTGCTTCATCACAAGTGTTGATGAAGTCGGTCTCCTTCTTGGTTAGCGGTTCGAGGCAAAGCGTGATTCGCTGATCTTCGAACTCGTGGACGACGTCCAGAAACACTTCAGCGGCAAATTCTGCTGCTTGTTCATGAGTCACGCCGGGCAAAAGGTTTCGCTGTTGTGGCGATCCCAGCACCATGACGGAACCACCCAGCTGATGGCAGACGTTTGCAAGTAAACGCAGGTAGTTTGCGGTTTTTTGGCGAATGTTGGCTTCAGGGCTTGTGAGGTAAAGGCCTGTTGTTTTGGCCAGTATCCAATGCAGCCCAATCACTTCGAGTTCGTTTCTGGCGGCCTCTTCTTTCATCCTCTGAAAGACCGATGTGGGGACCGAAGTAAGGTCTGTCGAAATCGTAAATGGAGCGACTTCAATTCCGGTATAGCCAGCTTCTGCGATAAGGCGACACTGAGTCGCCCAGTCGATGTTTTCGTAGAGTTCATGACAAATGGCAAATTTCACAAACACCTCAGTTCGGGGAAGTAGGGAACCAAAATTGGAACGACGACGAAAGGGCCTGTATGCTTGGCGCTGACGAATAGTGACGTGCACAAGGGAATGTTGTTGGTCCAGACGCCAAGCCGCTCAGGTGAAGGAATTTATAGTCTCTGCATGCTGCCCCAAAGCGATGCGGATGGTTCAGGAGACTGTTGTTTGAAAAAGAGCGAATCGGTTGTCGTCGATTGCGAATGCAATCAGCAAGGCCAAACGTCAAAGTGTTCGAACCTCTGGGCCCTGAAGGCCGCGTGCGGAAAAGTCCCGTGTGATGATCAGGGCGTTGCTGCCGTGCCTGTTGCTGCCAAGTGTTGCTGCCAAGTGTTGTTGCCAGAGTCGCTGCTGCGGTGGGCCTGAAACGGCGAGCTACTGGCAGTCCCTCACAAGAAGGCGTTGGGAAATTGGTTACAAATGCATGAGTGAAACCGATCGTATCGAGTTTGGCGATCTGGCCAATTGTGTCAGTTCGTGTTTCAACGAACGCAGAAGTCACACGACCCCACCTCAGGTTCACTGTCGTTTCGACGAAATGTCGATGAGTTGCAACACGGTTTGACCGCCACCGACCTGTGACATAGATCTTCGATAGAAGGAATGGTCCTTAACTTCAATACGATTGGCGCTGCTGTGGAATCGCCGGTGTCAACGCAGCACGCTTGTTATTGAAGGGAACTGAGCACTCTGAACAAAGGCTGTATCGCGTGACCGTAAATTCGACCGCTCAAAAAGAGTCATCCAGCGAAGGTCTCGATGAACTCTTCAATCGAGTGAACATGCTTTTGGGCGAGCCGTCTGGCGAGCGCAAGGATACAAAGCAGCCTGAGGGTTTCGTTCCTCGGCAGCCGCGAACCATGCGTGAAACGGGAGTTCCGCCAGCACTGGTTGAAAAAATCATTATGCGGTTTCTGTTTCAGGTGGGCCTGGAAACCGGTCGAAAGATTGCGGGACAACTGAGACTGCCGTTTCGAGTCATCGAGCCGATGCTTAAGCAATTGCGGCATGATAAGCACATCGACCTCGCCGGCACCACATCGACCGGTGATTCAGAATATGTGATTACCGAAGCCGGACGAGATCGGGCACGTCGCTATGCTGAAGAGTGTACCTACTTTGGTGCTGTGCCGGTTAGTCTGGAAGATTACGTTGCTTCCGTGTCAGCTCAGACGATTGCCGGTCAGGTTGTCACTAAGGAAGATCTTCGTCGTGCGTTCAAAGGTTTGATTATCAACGAAGCCATGATGGATCGACTTGGCCCGGCGATCAATTCAGGCCGAGGGATGTTCCTGTTTGGTGAGCCAGGAAACGGCAAAACAAGTATCGCTGAGCGAGTGACCGGTGCATTTGGTACAAACGTCTGGATTCCTCGCGCGATTGCCATCGAAGGCGAGATCATGCGAATCTTTGACCCAGGTGTTCATGATGCCGTCGAAGATCAATCGCAATCGGCCGGCCTTCTGGATTCCATGGACGTCGATCGTCGATGGGTTCAAATCAGGCGACCAACGGTTATCGCGGGGGGTGAGTTGACAATGGACGAGCTGGAGATTTCGCTCAATCCGACATCTCGCATCTGTGAATCCCCGCTACAGGTAAAGAGCAATTGCGGTACGCTGGTCATCGACGACTTTGGTCGCCAAAAGATGCCAGTCGACATGCTGCTGAATCGTTGGATCGTGCCCTTGGAAAAACGATACGACTTCCTGAACATGCCGAACGGCAAGAAGATCCAGATTCCGTTTGACCAGTTGATTGTGTTCTCAACGAACCTGGAACCGAAGGACCTTGTGGACGGCGCGTTTTTGCGTCGCATTCCGTATAAGATCGAAGTGCCGGATCCGTCCGAAGCCGAGTTCCGGGATCTATTCCGCATTATGTGTGAAAAGTTGAACTTCGCTTACGACCCTGCAGCGATTGGCTATCTTGTTGACACGCACTACAAGGCTGTCAATCGACCTTACCGGCTTTGCCAGCCTCGCGACTTGTTGCTGCAGGTTCGCAACTACTGCGTTTTTCAATCGGTGCCTCTGCAGCTTAGTGCCAGGGCATTTGATGCCGCCGTGCTGAACTACTTTTCCGTGATGGAGTAGTCGGTGCCAGGGATTGGCAGGATTAGAATCGCGATCATTGCGAAGACCAGGCATGTCATGACCGCTGGTCGGTCCTATTGCGATGGAAAGAAGTTGGTGCGTCGGAGTCGTCGGGAGTTCATGGCCGAGCGACACGAGATCATCCGTGTCATCCCACGTCGATCGCTTGACCCTCGTTCCGCCGACAACTGATGCTGCTGCGACCCGGCGTTGGCGACGAGAACCGCTGGGCATTTATTGCCAGCGAAAGGCGGATTTAATGGCAACAGAGCCTGCCAGCGTCATCATGAGCAGGCTGAGTTTTGAACTTACTGGACCAGATCCCGAAGCGATCGGATCTTCCAGACGTCTTCGGACAGTTTCGGCGGCATCGCCTCTTCGATGGCTCCGACGGGGCCTCCTCGACGGTCGATCCAGACGGCTGGCATCCCAAATGAGCTTGCTCCATGAATATCGTTGTGCGGATCATCGCCGACAAAGAGGACTTCGCTGGCTTGGCACCCAGTCCTTTCGCAAACCGTTTCGAAGAACTGCTTCGCCGGTTTTCGCCAGCCGACTTCTGATGAGATCACTCGATGGCTGACCGGCTGGAGCTCATTCAACCCATCGCAAACGCGATGGAGCCTCTCGTCAAAGTTGGAGGCAATCACAACTTGCAGACCCTTATGAAGAAGCCTGTTGAGTGACTCGGCGACATCGTCGTAACATCGCCAATTCTCCGGCCGAGCGAAATGCTCATAGAGCGCATCAAAGCATTCCTGCCGACGAGTCTTCACTGGGACAAGTTCGTTGATCAGATTGAACCAGAATTCTCGCTCCGCGTTTTCGCTTGTTGCAAGATCGTGCGTTGCTGATCGAGCTGCCAGGCGTTTGGCCAGCACTGAGCGAACTACGTCGACGTCCACGGTCTGTCCGCTTAGTTTTTCAAGTGTGTCACAGTAGACAGTTGCCACGGACGGCATTGCATAAATCACGGTTCCAACCGCATCGAAAACGACGGCCTTGATTTGCACTTTTAGCAGTGCCGCGAGGGCTGAGTGAGGTTGTTCTTCCGACATGAGATTCCCGAGCGAGACGCGATGGATAGTGATGATGCGGCTTTTAACGTGGTGTCACTCTGGAAACGAGCAAGCCCACTAAGACAGTCTGTACCATGGGTCGATACTGTGACTGCGGTCATGGAAGTAGCGATCGAACTCTCGGATGACGTGGATCACGCGACAAGCTCGTTTGTTACCGTACTCTGCAGGCGATGGTCATGAATGCTTTTTCGGCGGTCGAAAATATCTTTTCGATTCGTTAACCGCTGTTCGGCGAGTGGTCAGTCGAACGAAGAGCGTCACCAAATAGTCCTTCCAGCCGGGGACGATATACTGACGTCGTTTTTCCATCGCCTTCAATGCTGACTTGACGACCTTAGCCGCGGATTGTGACGAGTGCTTCTCGAGCCAGCCGGGAACGCCGGCAAGGTCGAAGAATTCCGTTCGAGTCACTCCCGGGCAAAGCGCAGTCACCGTGACGCCGCGACTTCGAGCTTCTGCCCACAAGGCTTCGCTGAAGTGAAGAATGTACGACTTGCTGGCCGAATATGCCGCCATGAATGCGACCGGTTGAAACGCGGCCTGCGATGACAGATTGATGATCGCTCCATGACCCTGTTCCAGCATTCCCGGCAGGACTCGATAGGTCAGATCGGTCAGCGTCATCAGATTCAGATTCAGCATCCTGCGAACCTCTTCCGGTGCCGTCGTTTCGATCTGACCGATCATTCCGACGCCCGCGTTGTTCACCAGCAGTTCAATCTGAACTCCCAGCCGTTTGATTTCCTCAAAAAGTCGACGTCCGGATTCAGGGTCAGCAAGATCGATTGCGACGATGTGGCAACGTGTGCCGTGCCTTGTGTTCAGATCCGTCGCCAGTTCGCTCATCTTGTCCTTGCGCCGAGCGGCAAGAATCAGGTGCATACCTCGCCCTGCCAATTGCGAAGCGAATTCGGCTCCAATGCCGGAGGAGGCCCCGGTGACCAGAGCCCAGCGATCGTTGTAACGGTCTAGCACGCCGTGAATCTCGAAGTTAACAGTCAGAAGGGGGACGAATTCCCGGTCCCGAATACAGCCAAAAACAGGTTCGGACCTGCGGAGTCTAGGGTTCCTCGTTAAAACACTCAATTGCGCATGGCGAAACAGCTAAGCTAGCTACGTTTTTTGCGGACAATGGACAATGGTCGTGCGAACGATCCTATTGAGAGGCAGTGGCATTCATGATTGGTTCGCTTACATGCGTGCAGGTTCGGCAGGTTGATCACGATGCCGTGACCGAACTCGGTCTACCCAGTCTGCTGCTGATGGAAAATGCTGCGCGAGGCGTTTGCGAGGCAGTGGTCCGGATGGGTCTTCCGGGTTCCGTTACGATTCTCGCCGGGCCCGGCAACAACGGTGGAGATGGACTCGCGGTTGCTCGATTGCTTGCTGCAATGGCGATCCCCGCAAAGGTCTTTCTCATTCGAGGCGGCAAGTCGCTTTCCAAAGATGCTGCTGAGAATCTTGATTTCCTTTTGAAAAGCGGTGTGCCGGTTTCGGAGCCCGAGACATCCTTTATCGCTTCGCATTTGAAAAAGGTCTCGCAGAATGACCTCTTAATTGATGCATTGCTTGGCACCGGAATTCGCGGATCTGTTCGAACGCCTTTCCTCGAAGTTATTCAGGCCGTGAATGAATCAGGAGCCAAAGTGCTTGCAGTCGACGTTCCCTCGGGACTGGATTGCGATCTCGGCATGCCCTGCGGCGTTTGCGTCCGGGCGGACCGCACGGTGACGTTCGTCGCTCGAAAAGTTGGCTTTCTGGTTTCCGATGCTCAGGAGTTCACTGGCGAGGTCGAGGTTTGTCACATTGGGATACCTCAGGAGTGGCTCATACGCTGGAGTCAGCGTCCTGGTCAGGTTTGTCCGTGATTTCCCGCGAGGAATGAACGAAGTGTCGCCGGCCGTGCACAACGGCGCGAGTTCCGACGTTGTGCGGCGTGCTGCAACTCAGATCGTTCGGTCTGGCCTGCCGAGGTCCGCGGTCAAGCGACACGTCCGCGTGCAAATTCGGCATAGGCCCCTGCGAGTTTAAGCCCGAATGTTAACGGCTCTGCATGGATGCCGTGGCTTCGACCGATCGTCGGGG
>JANMEV010000314.1:0-17042 GCA_031377305.1 Planctomycetota bacterium
CTTCCTCATCCGCGCGCTGAATGCGGACTTGCCTTATGACAAGTTTGTGCAGTGGCAGCTCGCTGGTGATGAACTGGCTCCGGAAAATCCGCTGGCGATGATGGCGACTGGCTTCCTTGGAGCCGGCGCGTTCCCGACTCAGTTGACGGAAACGGAGTTCGAATCGGCTCGCTACGATGAACTCGACGACATGGTCATGACGACTGGCGTGTCGTTCCTGGGTCTGTCCGTCGGCTGCGCAAGATGTCACGATCACAAGTTTGATCCGATCCCTGCGCGCGATTACTATCGAATGGCGGCAACGTTTGGTTCCGCGATCCGCGGGGAGACGGACATCGATCTTTCGCCGCACGAGAACCGAAAACGACAGAGCGAGTTCGCTGTTCAACTGGCCGCGAAAAAAACTGCCGTGCAAGACTATGAGCAAGGCACCTTGCCGACCCGGTTTCGCACATGGCTGGCAACGGCTCCGTCGGCCGAACCGCTCGGACCGTGGGAGACTCTGCACGTGACTTCGGTGGATTCCTTGGCCGGGACAAAGTTCGAAGCACAGTCGGATTCTTCGTGGCTCGCGACTGGCTCCGTGCCGCCGCAGGACGTGGTCACGATCGTCGCCGAGTCGCATCGGCCCGGCATTCGTTCGCTACGAATCGAAGCGATGACGCATGACTCGCTGCCGCAGAAAGGTCCGGGGCGAGCTGGCAACGGAAACTTTGTGCTGAGCGATCTGAAAGTCACCGCCGGGCCGCTTGTCGGCGGTCCTGCGTCAAACGCTGGCGGTGAACCAATGGTACAAAAGCTGTTTTCGGCTCGAGCGACTCATCAGCAAAACACGGGCGACCTGTCTGTGGCGTCCTCGATCGATGATAACGCAACAAGCGGCTGGGCGGTCGATGCCGGTGGAATTGGCAAGGATCAGGCGGCCGTGTTTGATCTTGCAACGCCGATTGACTTCGTGGAAGGAACTCGCTGGACGATCACGCTCAACATGAATCATCCGAACCCGCATCACTCGCTGGGGCGTTTTCGAATTTCCGTTTCGGATCGTGCTCAGCCACAACCGGAAGTCGGCAGCATCGGTCCGGATGCGAAAGTTGTCCGCGCGCAGGAAGTACTGCGACGGTCTGTCAATCAAACATCCATCGATGAAACATCCATCGATGAAACATCCGACGACTGGAAAACCGGCCTTGCCTGGTTCGCAACGAGCGATCCTGAAATGGTCGCTCTGAAGCAAACGGTCGCGGACCTGGAGCACAAAGGCCCCGGTTTGCAATTCGCGAAAGTCATGGTGACCAGCGAAGGTTTGCCTCACATGAGTCATCACGCCGACGATCGAGGCTTTCCTCATTTCTATCCGGAGACTCATCTGCTCAAGCGCGGGGATGTTCATCAGAAGCAGGAAGTTGTCCGTTCCGGATTTCTGCAGGTGCTGGCTCCGGCAGGAGTCGAATTGTCTCACTGGCAAGTGCAACCTCCGCAAGGCTGGACTCGCACCAGCTTCCGTCGCGCGACTCTGGCCAACTGGATGACGGATCCCAAACAAGGCGGCGGAAGTCTTGCCGCGCGAGTGATCGTCAATCGACTTTGGCAGCATCACCTTGGACGAGGCATCGTTTCGACGCCGAATGACTTTGGAGTGTCCGGCGAACGGCCCTCGCATCCGGAGTTGCTCGACTGGCTTGCCGCCGATTTGATCGAACATGGCTGGACCGTAAAGCGAGTCCACAAGCTGATCATGACAAGTCAGACCTACATGCAGTCCGGCACGCATGACGAGCCTCGTGCGGAGATTGATCGCGAGAACAATTTGTTGTGGCGACGAAGTCCGCAGCGACTGGAAGCGGAAGCGATTCGCGATTCGATGCTGGCAGTTTCAGGGAAGCTGGACCTGACTCAATTTGGTCCCGGAACGCTGGATCAGAACATGACTCGTCGCAGCGCTTACTTCTTCATCAAGCGAAGTCAGCTCATTCCCATGATGATGCTCTTCGACTGGCCCGAGCATCTCGTCAGCATTGGCCAGCGCCCAGTGACAACCATCGCGCCGCAGGCTCTGATGTTCATGAACAGTCCGCAGGGGCGAGACTACGCAGTGGCGTTTGCAAAGCGGCTTCCTCAGGATTCACCGGAACAAGCCGTGGCCGAAGCATGGCGTTTGGCGTTCGGCCGAGTTCCTTCGAGGGACGAAGCTCAGGCCAGTCTTCTATTCGTTCATCGCCAGCAGGAGGCCCATTCAGCGGCCGGTGTCGGGGATTCCAAAAACCTGGCAATTGTGGATTTTTGTCAAACAATTTTGAGCATGAACGAGTTTATTTACGTTGAGTAGTGCGAACACGTTTCAAAGCCTTTTCCGAGGGCAGGGATCGGTTTTAACAATCGTTTAACGCCGAGCCGCAGACGAAAGTTTTTTGGCAGCGCCGTTGGGTTCTGATCGAGGCTCATGATCTGGTGCAGCAATCAAATATTTCACGGCGAAATGCGAACCTGACCCTGAATTGATCGGTCGAGGTGTCTGTTCAGCTTATCACACGATACTGGGCGAACTTGATCGGTTTTTGCCGGTCGATCGTGGGAAAATTTGTCTCACTAAAACTACGGCAGTGAATTTGCGTTACTTCGTCCGATTAGACAGCGGTGAATGAATTCGCGAAACGAACTCAAAATAGTCGCACCTTATTGCGTCGAATCCGGAAACGCTGGGCCAGGAGGGATCGTGCCAGCAAAAAAAATTATTTCCTTTCCCTCAAGAACAGGTGCTGATGTGGACTCTTCTACTTTCTCAAAGACCTTTGGCGTAAGATCGCGTGTACAGGCGTGGGGTTCGGCAGAACGAACGAACCGCGACAATTCCGTAGCTCGGTACACCAGAGTCGCCATGCTGGAAACCGTGCTGAACATTCGTGAGCGCAATCGCCGATTCGCGCGACGCATGATCGTCGCTGGTTTGCTAGTCATGGGTGTGGCCGTGATCACGTCCGGCATCCTCGGCTGGATCTGAATGCTGCTGCGGGATGACTTGGATGACCCCGGCTGCCTGAAACGAATAGTGAACCGCAAAGCGCGCTGCGAGTGGTTTCCCGACGTTTTTCTATTAACCCGCAGCTAGCGCTTTGCGGCTCACAGATTCACGTGGCGACTTCGGACTAACAATCAACAAACACACCCTCGCCGTTCCTCTGAAAGCCGAGCCAACTTGCAAACAGGGAATTCCCTGGTTACCTTGAGACAGCGCAGGGTCCACGTTCAAAACATGCCCTTGCGCTGCCGGAAGTGAAATTGACACGTTTTGTTCTCGCGAGGTTTCTCTCCTGAGTCGAACGTGTTGAAAGAATGGCTGGAGCTTCCCGATATTGTCATCGGTGATATGTTTTCACCGTCGCCATAATTCCAGCCGAACATTTCACCGAGTTGCTTGAGGACACAATCATGTCGAAAGAAAGCCTCTCGCGTCGCGATTTGCTTCAGGCCACGGTAGCCGCAGGTGCGGCTGCCTCGATCACTTCGTTTGCCTCACCGGGCCTTGCCGCCGTAAAGAAAGATGTCATGAAGGGAAATATCAAACACTCCGTCGTTTTCTGGTGCTTCAATCTCTCCGAAGAAAAGTGGGACATCGACAAGACCTGCCGAATTGCGAAAAGCCTCGGCTGTGAGTCTGTTGAAATCTGCGGTCCGGAAGAATGGCCAACGCTCAAGAAGTACGGCCTGACTTGCGCACTGGCGGCCAACGGAATGCCGGGGGCGCCATTCATGAAGGGGCTGAATAATCCTGCCTATCAGGATCAGGTCATTGCTGTGACAACCAAAACAATCGATGACTGTGCAGCAGCCGGAATGCCAAGCGTTATCGCGTTCACTGGTTACAAGTGGAAGGACGCAGAAGACCCAACCAGCGGCGAAATCTCACTGTCTGAAGGCGCAGACAACTGCGTCGCGGCTCTGAAAAAGCTGGCGGTTCATGCCGAGAAGAAGGGCGTGACGATTTGTCTGGAACACCTGAATACTCGCGACGGCTCGCACCCAATGAAGGGCCATCCGGGCTATCAGGGAGATGACATCGATTACGTTGCAAACATCGTTCGTCGAGTTGGTTCACCGCGAGTAAAGCTGCTGTTCGATATCTATCACGTGCAGTTGATGAATGGTGACGTGATTCGACGACTTGAAGAGTGCAAGGATGTCATCGGCCACATTCACACGGCTGGTAATCCTGGTCGTGGCGAGCTGGACAACAATCAGGAGATCAACTTTCCACCGATCATACGCAAGCTGGTGGAGATGGGCTACAAGGGCTTCGTTGGACACGAGTTCATTCCAACTCGTGATGCTGAAACCGGACTCAAGGAAGCGATTCAGCTTTGCGACATCTGATGTTTCAAGGTCATGATTGGCGAGCGCAGCAAGTGAGTCTCCTGACGAATGTGTCGTAGTTCGATAGTTGATTGCCGGATCAGGTGATTCGTTCAGCAGGGGATTGACATCCCCCGCTCGCCGAAACACAGAGAAAATGGCGAGTTCGACTGCTTCCAAAGGAGTGCCGAACTCGCCATTTATTTTTTTGCCAATTGTGATTCGAGAGCGTTCGAATTACTTCTTTTCGAATTCCGCGTCGATCACATCGTCGTCACCGCTCTTCGCTCCGGCGGGAGCTCCGCCTGCGTCAGCAGCGCCGCCTTTGTCTGCGCTCATGTGCTGAGCCAGTGCCTGAGACGCCTGCATCAGTTCGTCGCAGGCTGTCTTGATTGCGGCAGCATCTGTTCCTTCGGCTGCCTTGCGAGCTTTCTCCATCGCTGCCTCGACCGCAGACTTTGAAGACGCGTCCAGTTTGTCGGCGTGCTCCTTCAGTGTCTTTTCGGTTTGATGAATCAGGGCGGATGCCTGATTCTTAGCTGACGCCAGTTCCTGCTTCTTCTTGTCTTCGTCGGCGTGAGCTTCTGCGTCCTTTCGCATCCGCTCAATTTCTTCCGGAGACAATCCGCTTGACTGCTTGATCTGAACCGAATGTACTTTGCCGGTAGCTTTGTCTTTGGCAGACACGTTCAGAATGCCGTTCACGTCGATGTCGAATTTGACTTCGATCTGAGGAACGCCTCGAGGTGCCGCTGGGATGCCGTCCAGATTGAACTCATCCAGCAATCGGTTGTCTGAGGCCATCTTGCGTTCGCCCTGGAAGACTCGCACGGTGACCGCCGGTTGATTGTCCGACGCCGTTGAAAACGTTTCGGTCTTTGTCGTCGGAATCGTTGTGTTACGTTCGACAAGAACCGTCATGATTCCGCCTTCAGTTTCGATGCCGACGGACAGAGGAGTCACGTCCAGCAACACGACGTCCTTCACGTCGCCAGCGATGATGCCGCCCTGAATCGCAGCGCCCAGCGACACAACTTCGTCAGGATTCACACCCTGATGAGGTTCCTTGCCGAACATATCGCGAACGAGCTTCTGAACCTTGGGCACTCGGATCGAGCCGCCCACGAGAACTACTTCATGAATGTCACTTGGCTTCAGCTTCGCGTCCTTAAGAGCGTTTAGCACGGGCTGTCGGCATCGCTCGACAAGTGGGTCGATCAGTTCTTCGAACTTGGCACGAGTGATGCTGAGCTGAAGGTGCTTTGCTCCGCTGGCATCGGCAGTGATGAACGGAAGGTTGATATCCGTCGTCTGCTGTGAGGAAAGTTCCTTCTTGGCTTTTTCAGCCGCTTCGCGAAGACGCTGGAGAGCCATCGGGTCTTTTCGCAGATCGATGCCCTGCTCTTTTTGAAACTCTGATGCGATGTAGCCGATTAGCACGTCGTCGAAATCGTCGCCACCCAAATGAGTGTCACCGTTCGTACTAAGCACTTCGACCAGTTCGTCGCCGACTTCAAGAATTGACACGTCGAAGGTACCGCCGCCCAGGTCGAAGACGCAGATTTTCTCTTCTTTTTTCTTGTCGAGGCCGTAAGCCAGAGCGGCCGCAGTAGGCTCGTTAATGATTCGTGCCACTTCAAGACCGGCGATTTGTCCGGCGTCTTTAGTCGCCTGGCGCTGAGCGTCGTTAAAGTACGCTGGGACGGTGATAACCGCCTTGTTGACCTTGTGGCCCAGGTAGTTCTCAGCAGCTTCTTTCAGCTTGCGAAGGACCAGGGCAGAGATTTCCGGAGGCGTGTAGTCTTTTCCGTGAACGTCGACTTTGACGTAGTCCGTCTGAGCGCCGACGACCTTGTAGGAGACGAGCTTTTCTTCCGACTCGACTTCACGGTGTCGACGACCCATGAATCGCTTGATGGAGTAGATCGTATTTTGAGGATTCGTCACGGCTTGGCGTTTTGCCGGCTCGCCGACGAGGGTTTCGCCCTTGGATGTGAAGGCGATCACGCTGGGAGTTGTTCGGCTGCCTTCCTGATTGGCGATAACACGAGGTTCGCCACCTTCCATGATCGACACCACCGAGTTTGTGGTCCCCAAGTCGATGCCGATGATCTTTTCACCTGAGACTGCCATGACACTATTTCCCTTGAAAGTTCTGATGGCAGGCTCGCGAACCGGTATCGCGCTGATCCTGCAAATTGATTGGTTGATGTGGGGCTCGACGTTCCAGGTCCGGGGGCCGACGAGAGTTCGGAAAGGACGCTGTCGAAGTGTCAATGTGTGCGAAGAGTGGCGTTCCGACAGTTGCAGAACGCGATGAGCAGCTTCTATGCCGATTTGAGTTGATTATCGTAAGTAACTACAGATAAGGAATTTACAGAGAGGATCCGAAAAGTAGCGACAGAGAAAAATGTCAGAGTGGCAGGCGTTTAGGCCTGAGAATCGGAACTCAGTGGGTGCCGAATTGACATATGTTTTGGCGACGGCGTAGTGTGTGCCAGTCTGACATTCGGCACGTGATATCGGAGGGTTTATGGTGCCTGTTTGTTTGAGAATGCTCGAAGTCCGAAGGACTTTCGGAGACTTCCTTCAGCCCGCTTGACACTCAATTTTTGCATCTGTACAAGGCCGGAGTGTCGAAATGTGAGGCGAGGTTCAGCCCGTTGGCTTGCCAGATCTTGTGATCGGTGAGTGTTGTTGGGCAGGTGCGGTTTCGCTCGTTCCAGCGCGCGGGGTCAAATCAGGAGAGCCGATCAGCAAGTCTGAATACTCGTCTGTGTGACTACTCGCGCAAGGGCTGGGCAGGCTGATGGCAAAGAAGATAGTAGCAAAAACCGCACTGAAGAAGGTCGCGAAGAAAGCTTCTGCCAAGCCAGCCCCGAAGGCTCGCCCTGCGGCGCGTCCGAATGCTCCAGTTGCCAGTAAGGCGGTGTCCAAGAAAACTCCAGCCGCAACTGTTGCTACTCGGCCAAAGCCAGCGCCAGTAGCGGCCGCGCCAGCTGCCGTTTCAAAACTGGCTTCTGAGCCAGTTGTTGCTGTTTCGCCTGAAGTCGAATTGGCAAGACTAGACGAGCAGCTGGTTATGATGCTGAACAAGCGAGCGTCGCTTTACCTCGAAAAGATGAAGGGGGTGCAGACGCCTTCGAAGATCGTTTTCAGCGATCTGGATCAGCAGCAGGTTTGGGGAATGATCGATCGGGTAAATCAGGGCCCGCTGACGTCGAGCGAAATAAGGACGATCTTCCGCCCGCTGATGAGTGCTGGTCGGCAGCGAATCAAGAACATCCGTGTTGCTTATCTTGGGCCTGCGTTTAGCTTTACACATCAGGCGGCGATCTCAAGATTCGGGGAAGCAACTGACCTTGTGCCCGTAAGTACAATTGCCACTGTTTTCGAGGAAGTGAATCGAGGGCATGTGGATTTCGGGCTGGTTCCAATTGAGAACAGCACGGACGGCCGAATTGTAGACACGCTGGACATGTTTACTCGACTTCCGCTGCGAATTTGCGGTGAAGTTCAGGTTCATGTGCACCACAACCTTCTGGCTCGTTGTGATCGCAGCGAAATTTCTGAGATCTACAGCAAGCCGCAGGCGTTGTCTCAGTGCCGTGACTGGTTGTCCAAGAACATGCCGCATGCTCGATTGATTGAGGTGACGAGTACCTCGACGGCGGCTCAGCTTGCTCGAGACAAGCCCAATGTCGCAGCCGTTGCCAGCCATCAGGCTGCGATGCAATATGACGTGCCGATCGTTGCGGAATGCATTGAGGATAATCGAAACAATATCACTCGTTTTGCTGTGATTGGCGACAGTGTTGCTGAGCCTACCGGCAGCGACAGGACGGCCGTGCTGCTTCAAATTCCGCACCGTCCGGGCTCCCTGTCCGAAGCTTTGGAGGCGTTTCGTCGCAACAAGATCAATTTGACATGGATCGAATCGTTCCCGTTGCGGCAGCCGGCAGTTGGCTATTTGTTTTTCCTCGATTTTGAGGGGCACGTTTCAGAGCCGCGAATTAAGAAGGCGATAAAGGAGCTGGAAAGCCTTCCGCCGGATCGATTGGAGATTCTGGGTTCGTATCCTCGCAGCGAGCCGTTAAAGTAGCACGTCAAGACGCTTTTCCTGTCAAAAATCGAGTCGATAGTCACCCGGCTTGTCGCAGTTTTGGCGGCCCGGTTTCGATTTTGTTCTAATCTTCTAACGCTGAATTTACAGAAAGTTCTTTGTCATCATGCGACGCTTCCTGATCGCCGGTAACTGGAAAATGAACACAACTCGGCAGTCCGGAGTCGCACTGGCGGGTGAACTTGCCGCGGTGGCTTCTCAGACCGAAGCCGGTGTCGAGGTTCTTGTTTGTCCTCCGTATCCGTACCTATTGCCAGTGGCTGAGAAACTTGCGGGAAGTGCTGTGCATTTGGGTGCTCAGGACGTGTATTTCGAAGCACCGGGGGCATTCACAGGCGAAATCGCGGTCGACATGCTGCGAGACTGCGGCTGCCGCTATGTAATTTTGGGCCATAGCGAACGTCGCCACGTCATGGGCGAAACGGACTCGATCATCAATCGAAAAACGCGAGCGGCTCTTGCAGGCGGTTTGACGGTCGTTCTTTGCGTCGGTGAGTTGCTCAGCGAACGTCAGGCCGGTCAGACGGAAGAAGTGCTGGATCGGCAGATGGAAGGCGGCCTTTCCGGGGTTTCTGAGGCCGAAGCAGCCAGCGTTGTGATTGCTTACGAACCTGTATGGGCGATCGGAACTGGGGTTACTGCGACTCCCGAGCAGGCTGAATCTGCTCATGAACATCTTCGCAAGTGGCTGTCTCGACGCTATACTGCGGCGTTTTCTGAGCAAATTCGAATTCTGTATGGTGGCAGCGTGAAGGCCGACAATGCAGAATCGCTGCTCGGACAGCCGAATGTTGATGGTGCCCTGGTGGGTGGAGCCAGCTTGAAATCGTCCACTTTTGTTCCAATTATTGAAGCCGCTCGGAAATTGAGTTCATAGTAGCTGCTGATTCTGAGCGTGGAATGGGCCATGGCCTCGCCTAATTTGAGGGCCAGGCGATTCTTCGTTCGGTCAAAAAGCGTACTTGTGTTACACTGGTCGCGCGAGACGGATGTGAATCCGTCTTTTCGCGTTTTAGAAATCGGAATTTTCGCCGGGCAGGGAATGTCCGACTTTTGTTCTATCGTGGAGCTGTCAGTCAGATGTTGATCGTCACTTTGTCAATCGTGCTGACCATGATCAGCTTGTTCATGATCCTGCTGGTTTTGATTCAGCGAGGCCGTGGTGGCGGTTTGGCCGGCGCATTCGGTGGAATGGGTGGCCAGAGTGCTTTGGGAACTCGCGCGGGCGATGTGTTCACTCGAGTGACAATCGTTCTGGCTGTCGTTTGGGTTCTGCTTGCAGCGGGCATGGGCATGTTGGTTCGCCGAGATGCTCGCGCGGAAGCCGCAACTTCTGCGATCCGTGATGGAAAGAACGCGAAAGACGCGGCCGATGCGAAAGCTGCAGACGAGGCAAAGGAACTCGAATCTATTCTCGGTGATAAGAGCGGTAAGTCGGATGCTGATGCCAAGGCTTCTGATGACGCCGCCGCTAAGGATGCAGCAAAGGCCGCTGATCCCGCTGTCCCAGAAACACCATCTGTTCCAGAAACGCCAACAGTGACGTCGGATGCTGCAGATTCCGCCAAGACGCCGGCTGCTGACGCTCCGAAGGATGCGGCACCTGCAGCCACTCCAGATGCAAAGACAGAAGCTCCTGCTGCGAATCCTGATGCTGCCGCCCCGCCGGCCGAAAAACCAGCAGATCCACCGGCTGCAGATGCGGCACCGCCAGCAGAACCAAAACCATAGTTTCCGGTTGACTCCGGCTGTTCTTTGACCTGAGTTTTCAGGCGTTCCATATTCCTTTTTCGCGACGACAGGAACAGGGCCGTTCCTCTCTTTTCCGCAAGGTGGTTGCTCTTGCTTCTTAGTATGACAGGTTTTGGAAACGCATCGCTCCAGACAGAGGGCGTGCACGTTGGTTCAGAAATCAAATCCGTCAACAATCGGTATCTGAAGCTGTCCGTGCGGATGCCCGATTCAGTGGGTCGCTTTGAAGCAGAAATCGAAAAACTCGTCCGATCAAGAGTGACTCGCGGATCGGTGCAGCTTTCGATTCGGGTCCGCTTTTTGAGCGGTCAAAGCGAGTATCGAATTGATCAGGATCTGCTTCGAAGTTTCCAGCGACAGCTCAACGAGCTAGCTGGCGATGCGACGTTGGGAGAACTCCTCGCGTTGCCTGGCGTTGTGTCTCAGACCGAGTTGCCGGAGGAGTTTGTCAATTCGCTGTGGCCAGCCGTCGAAGCGTCCCTGAAGGAGTCACTGGATCACTTTGATGACTTTCGACAGCGCGAAGGCGAGTCGATGCGGTTGGATCTGGATCGGCAGTGCGAAGTGATTGAAACGGAAGTGAAGCAAGTGGCGACCCTCACGCCACAGGTCATCACTGAATATCGAGACAAAATCCTGGAACGCGTTCGCCGGTTGATCGGCGATGCGTCAATCAATATCAGCGAGAGCGACGTCATTCGCGAAGTGGCGCTGTTCTCCGATCGTTGTGACATCAACGAGGAAATCACTCGCCTTCGAAGTCATACGGAACAGTTTCGACGCCTGTTGAACGGTACAACGTCGCAGGGTCGCAAACTGGAGTTCATTGGGCAGGAAATGTTTCGCGAGATCAACACAATTGGCTCTAAGGCCAATCACGTGACGATTGCTCTTAGTGTTGTGGAAATGAAAGCGGCGATTGAGCGAATGCGGGAAGTTTTGCAAAACGTGGAGTAGTTAGGAGTTTGTTCAGCAGGATGCTGAACGTGGTGCCACAAAGGACGATCTCAAGAGAGTCCCGGGACTCAGTTCATGGTTCAGGGTCAAAACGAGCGAATTGTGGTTCTGTCTGGGCCAAGCGGGAGCGGAAAAACAACGCTGGTTCGGCATTTGGTGGATCGCGCACCTGTTGGGTTGATTAAATCAGTGTCGGCAACCACAAGACCGCCCCGTCCCGGCGAAATTGACGGGGAAGATTACTGGTTTTTGACGGATGGCGAATTTCGTAGTCGGCTGGCAAATGATCAGTTTATTGAGTTCGCCGAGGTGTTTGCGTCGGGGTTTTTGTATGGGACGCTTTGGTCAGAACTGGACAGGGCGTGGAAACAGTCAGGTTGGGCATTCCTGGAAATCGATGTTCAGGGAGCCATGAAAGTTGTGCAGCAGTACCCCAATACTGTTACGATTTTCCTGAGTACACCGTCTCCGGCAGAATTCGAGCGTCGATTGAGGGCTCGAGGAACGGAATCGGAAGAAGTGATTCAGCGTCGGCTGGCAACCGCAGAAAAAGAACTGCAACTGGCCGAACGTTATAAATATGTGGTTGTCAATGATCAGTTGGAAACCGCAGTCAGCGAGATCTGTGAGATCCTGAAGGCGGAGGAGAAGGCTCGAAATGCTTGATGAATTCCGTGAAGACGAAATTGCCCGCAAGGTCGGAGGTCGTTTCAAAATGACCGCCCTGATCCAAAAACGTATGGTCGCGCTGAACCGCGGTGCGCGGGCGTTGGTGGATCTGCCAACGAAGGATCTGATGCAGATTGTCGTCGCTGAGATTATGACTGACAAGATTTATCTCGATGCCACCGGCAATCTGAAAGCCGTCCAGGATGATTCCGCGCTGGTGGATAAGCTCGACCGACTCCTTGCCGAAGACGGCGGTCCGGGTATCGACGATTTATAGAATCCGAAGTCGTTGAAACTACGAACGCCCTGAGGATCGGTCACCGAATCTCAGGGCTGTTTTCGTTTACAACCCCTGGTTTGTTGTTCGCGGTGACCGCCTCGGCGCGAATGGTGATTCACTGGCCAAAGATTCACTCAGGAATTTCTTCGATGCCCGATGTCCTTCACAATCGTGAAATTCTACTCGGTGTTTCCGGAGGCGTCGCGGCCTACAAGGCTGCGGATCTTTGCAGCCGCCTTGTCCAGCGAGGCGCGCGAATCACAGTCATCATGACGGAATCGGCTCACCACTTTATCGGAGCCACAACGTTTGAAGCTCTGACGGGCCGACCCGTCTATTCGCACGCGTTCGAGGCGAAAGAGCATTTTCAGGGTGAGCACATTGGACTGGCGAAGCGAGCAAAGTTGCTTGTCATTGCCCCCGCCACCGCTCAGACGATTGCTCGATTGGCTCACGGGATGGCCGATGACCTGTTGAGCACTGCGGCGCTCGTGACCACGGCACCGGTGATCGTCGCTCCGGCGATGAACTGCGATATGTGGGCTAAGCCGGCTGTTCAGCGCAATGTGGCTCAGTTGATTGCAGATGGATTGCATCTGGTTGGGCCTGACCAGGGCTGGTTGAGTTGTGGTCAGATTGGCGAAGGTCGCATGGCTGATCCCGCTGCAATCGTGACTCGCGCTGAAGAACTCATGGCCATCGCAGGTGGGGAAACTGAGTCAACCAATTCTTAATGACTGAGCGATGTCGAAGCGATCATGAGCGGCGGCCGCGTGACTTCGCGGTGTCGTCGGGATTGATAGTTTTAGAGCCGTCGGTTTTCATAGCTGCTTCCTTCTCCGCCTTGATTCTTTTCAGGGTTTGTATACGGTCAACAGCCATGGCAAGAAAGCTTATCACAATGACCACCGCAAATTCGACAAGCAATAGCGTGTTGCCATGCTTGTTGAGAAGTTGAGCAAGCGGGGCTTGTTGATCACTGAAGAGCACAGCGATCATTGACAACGTTGTCACGATGAAGATCGCGGTAACGGGAACGACGAGTTTAAACAACAGGCTGGCTTCGGAACCGGGACCTCTCATGTCATTGACCTGGGAAAAGATGCGACGAAAAACGCGACGACAGAACTACTAATGAAGTGACCACCGTGACTATAGACCGAACAATGGACTTGGCGCAGAGCATAATGGTGATTAGTTGATGCCCAGCGATGCAATGTCATTTGGATGCGGATAGAGACTCCTGTATCGGCATTTCTTTGCCATGCTGCGATGGTGGTTTCGAAGACCCAACACTCTGGTAACTTCGCTGATTCGATCAGGTTCGATCACGCCGTTTAGATTCCCATGCTGGCTAAGCCGTCGGTGATGCGTTCCAGCAGTCCGCCGACATGTGGATGGCGAACTTCAAACTCAATCAGGGTTTCTCGAAGACGCTCAGCGATCGAGTTGTCCGCTGCGCTCGTCTCGGTGCCGCTCGTCAGAATCCGTTTCACTTCGTCGTTGACGGTTTGAAGCAGAGCTTGAGTTTCTGCGTCGATTTCGCCTGCTTCTGCCATTTGGCTTTGCAGAGCTCTTACGGTTTCTCGCAGTCTTTGGGTATTCATCATTCGACTCCAATTTTGAAAAGATGGGATTATGAACCAGGCCGCAGACTTAACGACGTTGAGTATCGCAGTTTATTCGAATGAGGAGCAAAACACATGCGGGAAATGAAAGGAATCCGGATGACGCGTTTCTCCGGGGAATTGCTAACCGAATTCCTGCAATCGCCAAATGTCCAGAGTCGAACACAACTGTTGGTTGAAACACGTTGCGCAGGCTTTACTCTGTGCGCCATTGATCCTCGCCGAAGGTCAGCCATCTAGCAAAGTCAGGCGATTTTGGGGCGGCTGCAGGTTGAGATTTCGAACTATTTTTAGCCGCAGTGTCGGCGGAGTTTTTGATGGATGCCACGATCGTACTTCTGCCGGGCGACGGTATTGGTCCCGAGATTGTTGTTCAGGCGAAGCGCGTCCTTGAAGTCATCGCAAAGCGATTTGGACATTCCTTCACAATGCCCGAGCACGCGATCGGTGGTAATGCGATTGATTCTTGTGGCGACCCGCTTCCGGAAGCCACTTTAACGGCATGCCGCAATGCACAGGCTGTGCTGCTGGGAGCCGTTGGCGGACCAAAGTGGGATGATCCAAAGGCGAAGACTCGTCCTGAAGCCGGACTGCTTCGAATCCGAAAGGAGCTTGGACTATTTGCCAACCTTCGCCCAACCAAGACATGGGACGAACTTCTGGATGCATCTCCCTTGCGTCGCGAGATCGTGCAGGGCACCGATATTTTGTTCGTGCGAGAGCTCACTGGTGGAATTTACTTTGGTGAATCGGGACGTCGTCCGCATCCGTCCGGCGAAGAAGCGTGGAACGTGATGATCTATTCGACCGGCGAAATCGAACGCGTCGTGCGAGTCGCCGCCGATGCGGCTCGCAAGCGTCGCGGCAAGCTGACGATGGTCGACAAAGCCAACGTTCTGGAAGCATCACGACTGTGGCGGCAGGTGTCAGAGCGAGTCGTCAAAACCGAGTACCCCGATCTTCAGTACAACGTTGTGCTGGTCGATGCGATGGCCATGCACTTGATTTCGAAGCCTCGCGAGTTCGACGTGGTTGTGACGGAGAATTTGTTCGGTGACATTCTGACCGACGAAGCATCAATGTTGCCAGGATCGCTGGGGCTGCTGCCATCGGCATCGATTGGATCAAGCGGTCCGGGATTGTTCGAGCCGATCCACGGTTCCGCACCAGACATCGCCGGAAAGAACGTTGCGAATCCACTGGCCACGATTCTCGCTGCCGCCATGATGTTGCGGTACTCGATGGCGATGAACGCGGAAGCCGATGCAATTGAAGAAGCCGTGAGCAAAGTTCTAAAGGCCGGTCACCGTACGAAAGACATCGCCGGTAACGGTCCTTCGATCAGCACAACGGAAATGGGCGACCTGGTGGTGAAGACGCTGATCGGCTGATTTTGTTACTTCGACAATGCAAAAAACGAAGCCCGGCATTTCCAAAATGCCGGGCTTCTTTGCTGACTGACGCACTTGAGAACGTAGCTTTTGATTACTTCAAAGCGCTTCGGCCTTTGGGTCTTTCTGCGGCGGCTGCAGAAGGTTTGTTGCTTTTTCCGGCCGCCTGTTCGGCTTCTGGCTTTTCGCCTGCTGCCGGATCTTGCTGGAGCGGCTTGCCCTGGATAAGAGCATCCACCGCGAATTCAAGATTCGCCGTTGCGATGCCACCTTCGACGATCCCCGCTTTGTTCACGATGAACATCGTGGGGACCGATACGATGCCATAGCCAAAGTCCCCTGGCTGTTGGCCGTCCCCTTTTGGCACGTCGCGCAGATTTTGCCACGTGATGCCTTGCTGCTTCAGGTAGGCTGCAAGGGCAGGCATGTCGGTATCCATGTTGATACCAAGGATTTCGAATCCTTCTTTCTGGTGTTTCGCATAGACAGCCTTAATCGCCGCAAGGTCGTCGGTAAATGGCTTAGCATAGGATGCCCAGAAGACGACGAGCAGTACTTTGCCCTGAAACTGAGTTGACGCCAGGCTCTGTCCCTGAAGCGTCTTCCCCGCCAGTTGCAGTTTGTTGCCCGTCAGCTTGAGTCGCCTCAGCGCGCCCTGAGCTTTTACTCCGCCTTCGGTCTCAGGATAGTTCTTCGCCAGTTGTGAATACCATGCTTCGGCGTCAGCGATGCGTCCCATCAGTTCATAGCTGATCGCAAGCTGAACGACAGCATCAGGAGCGTCCTGGGACTTGGGCCATTGTGTCGCGAAGGCTTCAAGCTGCTCGAACCACCACTTTTGGGTTTCTTCGCGAGCTTTTTGGGCGTCGGCACTTTTTTCTTTGTCTCCGTCGTCTTTCTTAAGTCGAACAGCGTACTCCGCCATCAACCGACGATAGAAGATGTATCCCAAAAGAGCCTGATTGCCCTTGGCGGAAGCCTGCAGAGCTTCGAGGCGTGGCAGTCCGTCCGGATAGAGGCCGGATTGAGTGGCTGTCGAAAGGCTGTCCGTAAGTTGCTGAGTCCACTGCTGCTTTTCTTCCTCTGTGCGAGCCAGCTTAACGAGCTTTTCGGCGAGGTTAGCTCGAGCGACGTTGTAGTCCGCATACTCTTTTGCCGAGGCATCCGGTTTCGGGCTGGCTTCGTCGATCTTCTGCAGGTCAGCGAGCAGCTTCTGCATTTCAGGTGACATATCAGCAGGGTTTTGTTCCGTCCTTCCTCCGCCACCAGGGGTCGACGGCTGCATAAGAATTCCGCCGATTTGAACCACCGTTTTGCCGCTCATGTCCATTGCGGCAGGAACCTGGATTAGCTTCCATGTGTCGCCGACCTGAACCATTTCACCCATCGAAATCAGGTCCAGTTTTTCGCCGTTTTGAACATAGGCCATTGCGTTTTCATAGACGATCAAGTCACGAGCTGAGCCCATATCGTCGGCAAGAATCAGACCAGGCAATGGCGGATCGAAGCGAACCCACGTGCTCTTAGTATTGAGTACTTTCGTGTCAGCCATCGCGGCCTGAGCTTTCTTAGCGAGATCTGAGGTTGAGGCCTGCAGCTCTTTGGCTATCTTTGCGGGCACTCGCAGAGTTTGGATGTCGGCGTCATTGAGCATCACCGTGCTCAAGGCCTGAAGGTCGCCGTTAATCAGGGCTTCTACTGCGACTCGAGCAGCTTCCTGAGCCGAGATCACTTTCCAGCTATCAATTTTCCCGTCTTCGTTCTCATCGATGCCCCAGCGAGTTCCGCCCCAGTTCATCCAGCGAAACTGATCGGGGCGAGTATTTTTCTTGGCCTTCTGGTCGCCGTTTGTGTCGATGTCTCGATACACCTCAAGTCCGAGGTGGTAATAG
>JANMEV010000318.1:0-3952 GCA_031377305.1 Planctomycetota bacterium
GTGTGTGGTCAGATTATTCCCTGGAACTTTCCGTTGCTGATGGTGGCGTGGAAGTGGGGTCCGGCACTGGCGGCGGGTAATACAATCGTCATGAAACCGGCCGAGCAAACTCCGCTGAGTTGTTTGCGACTGGCGGAACTGGCACTGGAAGCCGGGTTTCCTCCTGGCGTGATCAATGTTGTGCCCGGCTACGGCCCAACGGCCGGAGCATCGATCGTCAAACATCCGCAGGTTGACAAAATTGCGTTCACCGGCGAAGGCTTGACCGCCAAAATCATCATGCGAGATGCCGCAGATACTCTGAAGCGACTGACGTTTGAACTCGGCGGTAAGAGCCCCAACATCGTCTTCGCCGATGCCGATCTGGATGCCGCGATTGCGGGTGCCGAATTCGGTCTGTTCTTCAATCAGGGTCAGTGCTGTTGTGCGGGAAGTCGACTGTTCGTACAGGAATCCGTGCACGACGAATTTGTCGAACGACTTGTGCAGCGAGCCGGAAAGCGAGTGCTCGGAAATCCGTTCGATACCAGCACGACTCAGGGGCCGCAGGTTGATCAGGCTCAGGTGGACCGGATCATGGGTTACATCAATCGTGGTCGGTCTCAGGGAGCCACATGTGCCACAGGAGGCGGTCGCCACGGAGACCGCGGATACTACGTTCAGCCGACGGTGTTCACTGACGTCAATGATTCGATGGATATTGCTCGCGAAGAAATCTTCGGCCCTGTTCTTAGCATCCTGAAGTTCAAGGATCTTGCGGAAGTCACACAACGAGCGAACGACACGTGCTACGGACTTGCCGCGGCCGTCTGGACTCGCGACGTTCAGAAGGCCCACCAGATGGCTCACAGTCTGCGAGCAGGCACTGTCTGGGTGAACTGCTACGATGTCTTCGATGCCGCCGCTCCATTCGGCGGTTTCAAGATGAGCGGTATGGGCCGCGAAATGGGTGCCGCTGGCCTGGCCGCGTACACCGAACTAAAGACTGTGACCATGGCGATGAATTCGCGATAACCGAGGCTCTGGTTTCGACTGGGTTCATCATCCGGGAGCGGAGGAAGTGGTACTCCTGAAACAACTCGGGATGGCAGTTCTCCAAATCAGGGGATCCACTTCCTATTGGTTTTTCAACCCTTGATATTGATATTTGTAAACGGCGGCGATTTTCGGATTGTTGAATCCACACACGCGGCAATCACCAGATCGCCAACAACGTTGACCACAGTTCGAGCCATGTCAAGAAATCGATCGACACCCAGAATGATGGCGATGCCGTCGGCAGGAACTCCGACCGACTTTAGGACAACGATGATCAGCGGAATCGATCCGCCCGGCACGCCAGCCGTTCCGACTCCCGCCAGCACGGACATCAGCACCACCGTGATCTGCTGGCCAATCGAAAGTTCCACACCAAACACCTGAGCCAAAAACAGAACGACCACGCCTTCAAACAGAGCTGTTCCGTTCTGGTTGCCCGTCGCGCCGACGGTCAGCACAAAATTGGCGGTCTCCGGTGGCAGCCGCAACTCTTCCTGAGCCACTTTCATGGATGTGGACAACGTCGCGCTGGATGAAGATGTGCTAAAGGCCACGAAAATGGCGTCGGAGATACTGCGAAAGAACTGCAGCGGTGATCGCCTTCCAAACGTTCGAAGCACCAGCGAATAGACGACCACCATATGAATCGACAGGCCTCCGATCACCACAGCGACAAACACAGCAAGGGCCTTCAGAATGTCGGCGCCCATTTGCGAAGTCACAACGAACACCAAACATCCAGCGCCGAGCGGCGCGAGCTTCAAAGCCCAGCCGATGACGGTCATCGAAATCTCATAGATGCCGCGAATGGCACCTACCAGAGTTGATGTTTCCTTCAGCCGCGATGTGGCCGCGATTCCGCAAAGCAACGCAAAGAACATCACGGCCAGCATTCCGTTCCCTTTTGACGATCCGTCAACGGCTCCGGCCATTTCCTGAATGGGATTCTCTGGCAGCAGGTCGACCAACGTCTGACCCAGCGGCTTGGCGGCATCGGCTTTCTTCACGCCCTCATCGGCTTTCGATGCGTACTTCTCGGTCAACGTCTGCCGCGTCTCAGCAGAAATGGCCTGGCCCGGCTTGAAGACATTGACCAGGGTGACGCCGATCAATACGGCGGAAATGGAAAGAATGGCCGTATAGAAGAAGGTCACAAGTCCGATTCTGCCAAGCTTTCTCAGATCGCCCACGTCCACCACCGCCAAAAACAGTGCCGAAAACACCAGCGGAAGTACGACCATCTGCATCAGACGCAGAAACAACTTTCCAATTGGTTCGGCAATCGAAACCAGCGTGTCGATCAACGCTTTCCCCGAGGCGCTGTTGGCCTGAACGACATTCGCGATCAAACCCAACACGATTCCTGCAATCAAGCCTGCCAGAATCAAGGCATGGCCAGAACTGGACTTTTTGGTGGGTTTCGAAAGGATCGTATCGGACATCGAACAGCTTTCCGCAACAGGATCATGATCTGGCAAAAAAAAGAACTCATCACGTCGAAGACTTCGTCGAAGTTTCGCCACTTTCCGCCTCCCTGGGAAGCGCGGGCAGCGACATTGCATCGAATCGAGCTAATGCCGGCACCGAGGTATCCAGCAGGTAACCCGAATACAACAGAAGCAACTTGTTCGGCAGATGGATGGCAGATGGTTGGCAGGAAAACGGTTGCATTCTGAGCGGAAGCCTTCGGTTGCGGACTCTGAGGGGGTTGCTTACGCTGCCAGTAGTCATCGGCGGATGGTAATAGCGACCACCAGCCGTGCCATTTCGGAACGCTGAATTGCGGCCGCATTGAGTTGCATCAGGAATCGACGGACATGGAAAAGATGCAGGTTCGCTGCTCATCGTGCGAAAAGAAAATCCTCTTCGATGCTCGTCATCAGGGCCGAAAGGCCAAGTGTCCAAATTGCGCGACCTTCGTGCAGCTTGAGCCCGCACCTGGCACGACCTTGAACACAGCAGCGAAAATTGACGATCCGTTTGCCGAAATGATGGAGCCGCCGACTCCTGCAGCGAAGCCGACGCGTCGTCGCTCGGTCGCGGATCCCGATGCCACTCCCAACGTGCGAAAAGCGAAACAAGCCGATTCGGCTCCTGCTGATACAACGCCGATTGTGAAGAAGAAGCGAACACGTCCCGAGCCGACTCCTGAGGAACTTTTTCAGGACGATCCGTCTAATTTTGAGCCGACAGGTTATGAAACGTCGTACTTCGACGAACTGGGACTGGGCGAACTGAACGAACTGCGGGACGATGATGCTCCGGATTCGTCATCACTGCCGCCAGTTCAAAAGCGACTGCTCAACAAGCCAAAGAAAGTCATCGCGGCGCCTTTGGATGACGATCCGGTCTCCGCTCAGCCCATGCGGTCCCCAAAACGGACATCCGATCGCTTTGATGACGACGGCTCTGAATCGTCACAGCGGCGTTGGCTGTTTTACGGGTTGTTTTTGATGACTTTGATTCCGTTGGGCATCCATATCCTGATGGTAGAAACAGAAGACCTCGAGCAGCGGTTCGCTGAGTCATTCGAATCTGCCGAGGCGAACGGAGAATTGGATCAATCGGCTCTTGAAGGTATTGAAGAACCTGAACTGGGTGATGCGTTGATGGCGCTTCCCGGCCACAAGCTCAAAGGAGCATTTCTGGCTCACGACACATGGATGCACTGGCTGTTCGCCGGCATTAGCGGTCTCGCGTTTACCAGTCTTTTTGTTGGGTTATTTCATCGTTACAAGAATGCCCTGAGCGGCGCGATGATCGGAGCGATCTTCACGGCAACAGCGGGCATTATGTTACTGCTGTGTCTTCAATGGGCAGCTTTCGCTTCTCAGGGCGTCTGGATTCGTGGTCGGAGCATCATCGCGTTTTTCTTCCTGATCGTGAAGCTGATCGGCTTTTCTTATCGCTGCGC
>JANMEV010000361.1:0-15551 GCA_031377305.1 Planctomycetota bacterium
ATCTGCTCGCGGTCGAAAAGTTGGTCTGTCTTCGGCGAGGTCTGTCTTCGGCGGGCGGGCGATGTCAATCCCCTGATTGTTGCCCTCGAGAAGAATCAGGCGGCTAACGTCCCTTGCTCGCCTCAATTCTGACCGCGAGAAGCATAAATCGATCTGCGAACGCTATCGCAATCCGGCTAAGAGAATAGTGCTCCTCGGCAAATGGCTTGTATTAGCCGGACGGTCCCTGCAATGGGACTGGATGGCCGACAATGCTTTATATGCCGATTGTCGTTTTGGTCCACATCGCTCCGATTCCAAACTTTTCCGTGCTACTTGAGTCTGTTCGCTTCCATGCACATTGCTGTTTTATTCAACCGAGTCGCCCTGGCTGACTCTGCGGGGGATCTCGACGTTCTCAAGCAATGCGTCGCCGTTGAAGACGCGTTGCGGAAGCATGGTCACTCGACGACTCGAATTGCATGTACGCTCGATCTGGGTGCCGCTCGAGATGCGATCGGTCTGGCAAATCCGGATCTGGTCTTCAATCTTGTGGAATCGTTGGGTGGAACGGATCGCCTGATGCCTTTGGCGGCCGTGTTGCTTGAATCGCTCCGGGTACCGTTTACTGGTGCCTGCAGTTTGGCAATGCTGGTAACATCGGAAAAGCTCGTCGCCAAACGGCGAATGGTGGAAAGTGAATTGTCGACTCCCGCATGGCTGACCGAACTGGATGCAGAATGGCAGGGTGTTCAGAACGAGGGATGGTTCCCGGAAAGTGCCATTATCAAAGCGATCGGCGAACATGCATCGCTGGGGATTTGCGACGAAAGCGTCATTGAGTGCCGAAGCCTTCAGGTTGCCGATCTTGTGGAACGAATCGCCGAGAAAACGAGCCATCTGCGGACTCCGCATTTTGCCGAGCAGTATATTGACGGGCGCGAATTCAATCTGAGCATCCTGGCTGGCAACGATGGTCCGGAAGTGCTTCCACCGGCAGAAATCGAATTCATCAACTTTCCGGGTGGAAAGCCAAAGATCGTCGGCCAGGATGCAAAGTGGAACGAATCTGCATCTGAGTACATGAATACTCCTCGCAAGTTCGAGTTCCCTCACAGCGATCAGGCATTGCTGGATGAACTCGAAGCGCTTGCTCGTCGCTGCTGGACTGCGTTCGATCTGCGAGGCTACGCACGAGTGGACTTTCGGGTCGACAGCGATGGTCAGCCGTGGATTCTGGAGATCAATGCGAACCCGTGCCTGTCATCCGACGCCGGATTCGCCGCCGCTGTTCAGGAAGCCGGTCTAACCTTCGACGATGTCATCGCCCGCATTGTCGGAGACGCTCTTCGACGTGGACTGTGATCATACAGGGTGCTTTGTCATTTGTGCTGCGTCGCCATCCGACGCAGTCCAATGATCACGTTTCGAACTTCGCTTCCAGAATTCGTTTCAATCGATCGTGGGCAATTGGGAGGGTGTATTCGCATAGGGCAACTGCGGATTTCCTGGTGGGAGATTCACGCGATGATGTCGTGGATCGGTTCACCGTGATCGATGTCGAGTCTCTTGCGACCGGGGATCTCCATGCGGCGTGAATCGAGGCCCAGTTGTTTCAGGATTGTGGCGTGGATGTCGGTAACATAGTGGCGATTCTCGACAGCATGGAAGCCAATCTCGTCGGTGGCTCCATGGACAACGCCTTGTTTCAAGCCACCGCCAGCCATCCAGACGGTGAAGCCGAAGATATGATGATCTCGCCCGTCGGATCCCTGAGTTCCTGGTGTGCGACCAAACTCAGTCGCAAAAACCACAAGCGTCTCATCCAGTAGACCTCGCTGGTCAAGGTCTTCCAGCAGACCACCAATCGGCTGGTCGACAGCACCTGCGTTGCTGGTGTGATTGGCCTTCAAACCACCATGCGCATCCCACGCGCCCGCCCCACCACCACCATGCTGAATCTGAATAAATCGAACACCGCGTTCGACAAGTCGTCGGGCTGCCAGCAGTTGCATTCCAAAATCGCGACTGTGTGCCTGATTGATCCCGTACAGCGCCTGAGTCTCAACCGTCTCATGTGAGAAGTCCACCACTTCCGGTACGGACTGCTGCATTCGAAATGCCAGCTCATATGAGGCAATTCGAGCCGCCATGACAGGGTCGTTTGGATACTCAACGCTTCGCAGCGCATTGAGTTGACCAATAAGATCCTTGCCAACTGTTTGAGCATCGCGAGAGAAGTTCCGCTCGGGTCGGCTGTAGTCGAGCGGATTGTTCGGATCAATTCGCATTGGTACGGCATCATGAGCCGGACCCAGATAGTGGCCGTCGCGTTTGTTCCAGTATTCGCGATTTCCGATGGAGATATACTGGGGCAGATTCTCGTTCAGCGATCCGAGCCCATAGTGCACCCACGCGCCTAGATTTGGGAAATCGCCATCGTTCGAATGTCGGCCCGAGTGAAACTGCGTCTGTGCTCCGTGATTACTGTCCGTCGTCCACATGGAACGCACGACCGCCAGTTTGTCGACCTGCTTTGCGATGTGTGGAAACCAATCACTGACTTCGATCCCGCTATGGCCGTGTTTGCGAAATCCGACCTGCAAAGGATAAAGCAGATTTCGCTGATTCCCGTTACCATCGGGCACAACCAGTCTTTCAATAGCTAGCTTCTTCGGATCCTGAGCATCGGCAAATGGAGTTTCCGCGATCGTCTTTCCGCCGTATTTTGTCAGCATCGGCTTTGGGTCGAAGCTCTCCATGTGGCTCAGGCCACCGTTCATAAACAGCCAGATGACACTCTTGGCTTTTGGCACGGAATGCGCAAGTCCGTTCGGTGAAGCTGAAGTACCTTCGTTCGCGTAGCCATCGCGATGCAACAATGCTCCCAGGGCAAGACTGCCAAAGCCAAGCCCGGAGTTGAGAAGAAAGCTGCGGCGGGCAAATGCATTCGGCGAAGACGGTAGGCAGGCTGAGTGGGTAATGGGGTTCATCGCAGGTTCCATTTTTCGATGTATTGAATCAAGTGAACGGTCATCTCGATCAGTTCGTCAAGCGTGGTGTCGAGCCGTCTTGAACGATCTCAATCGGCTATACACCTTCGACGGCAAATTGAAGCCACACCTGAGTCTCTTCTGCTTCTAATTTGCGGTCGCTCCATTACCGCAGCGTGACGAAGTCGTTATGGTTGATCAAGGTCCAGACAAGATTTGCTCGGGCCGTTTCTGCCGTTCCGCCCGGTAGTTTTCGCCAGGTTTCAAGAGCCGCGACGCTGGCCTCGATTTCAGCCGCGCCTGGATTGATTCCGGTGATGACTCGGAACGCATCTCGAACAAACGTTGCTTCATCGGGAACTCCTTCGGACAATCGCCTCGCAATCTGCTTTGCAGCATCCAGTGCCAACTGACTGTTGCTGAGCGCCAGAGCCTGCTGAGGAACGATACTCTGTTCTCGGCGATAGCAGTCTTTGACCAATGCTTCATCAAATGTTGTCAGAAACATACTGCGATCATTATTTGAGTGGAAGAAGTAGAGACTTCGCCGAGTTGATGCCTGCTGTTGATCCGCCGGAACAGACGGTCCGCCCATTGTTTGGTCCAAAGTTCCGGCCATTGAAAGCATCGAATCCCGAATCAACTGCGACTCCCTGCGGAGTGGCACTCGTCGCCACCAAAACTGATTCTCCGGGTCCTTTGCTGACGCGGATTCAGCTCCGCTCATCGAAGAACTCATGTGAAAAGCGGCGGAGTTTGCGATCAACGAATGCAGGTGCTTCATGTTCCAGCCGCTGTCAATAAGCTCTGCAGCCAGCCAGTCGAGTAGGTCTGGATTTGCTGGCGGTGTCCCCTTGCGACCGAAGTCGAACATCGTTGGAACAAGTGGCTGTCCCATGTGTCGCGTCCAGATATGATTGACGGCGACTCGTGCCGTAAGCGGGTTGCGACGATCGGTGATCCAGCTCGCGAGTGCAGCTCGTCGCCCGGTACTCGTTGGCAAGAATTTGATCTCTGGATCATCTTTTCCCGAATCAAAAAAACGAGTCGGAGTCCACGACGCACCCTTAAATCGCGGGAACGTTTCTTCGGGTTTGACTTCGGCCTGGACTGCCTCCACGGCCATCGCCATGGCTTCCTTCGCGTCGTTCAAAGCCTTCTCCGCCGTGTCCTTCCTTCCGTTTGCAGGCCCCAGCATTGTTTGTTCCGCGATAACGAGACTGTGCACTGCTCTTGCCACTTGAACTTGTCGCACTGCTCGAATTGCTGCGGCCGCTTTGTCCCCGCGTGAAGAATCGGCGGGATCCCATTCGGCGCGCTGAGCCTCCGCAAGCCGCTCTGTACTTTCAAACTCCGCACGCGACAAGGTCAGGCTTGCTTCGGCAATTCTCAGTTCGGACTCTGCCGTAGCCACAGCGGCCCGAGCCATCTTCAAAGTCTGCGGCCTGCTGAGAGGATCAGCCCCAGGTGCCCAGAGCGATACACTCGGATCCAACGGACTGATTGTGACTTCGTGAAAGGCAACAATGGCGTCGTAGGTCATGAGCTGTAAAGAGCCATCACGACGTGGCAACGGAGACTCCAACGAGATCACGAGTTCGTCGTCGAGGAAAGCATTGATCAGGGTTCCCCGGGCCAGGACTCGAAGTGTGTAGGTCTGATTCAATTCAAGTGCCATGACGCGTACAGCGTCGCCGCCGGGATACTGCCAAACTCCTCCACTATTTGAGGCCGCCTGCACCTTTGAGCCACCCGCAAACGCGCTGACGTAGACAGTTTGCTCGCTGACATCAGCGGTCGCGGGCTGAGTCGGATCTTCCTGCGTCGCATCAAAGGAGATTCCTGCACTTCGCCACTGACTTCCGCCAAGGATCGTCATTCGCACTGAGACATCAAAGTCGCGCGGCGATTCATTGAGGAACCGAATGAACGATGTGGTCGCTCCGTCCTTCTTTTGTTCGAGCTTTCCAGGAGTATGCACCCAGTCACCGCCAAACGTTTTCCACCGAGCGGCGTCCAGCGTTTCAAATCGCTCAGAAATCAACGGGGCCGATGATTTGCTTTGGTGCTCCGTGTGCTCTTTCGCCTTTTCGCTCAGCTCACTTTCAGTCAACAGTGCGCCATGCAGCTTTTCACGAGCTTTCTGCAACGCGGATTCGACGGTATCCCGATCCCTTCGCGCTTCTGACAGGTGGGCGTCGATGACCCACGGCCTTCGTTCCGGTTGCCAGGCCTCCGCCGGAAGTGTGACAGGCGAGATGCTGAGTTCGTTAAAGCTCAAAACCGACGGTACGCCCGGCGAAATGACTTCGGACTTATCTGGATTTCGTTCGTCACCACGAACGTACAAGTATGTTGGTTCGTCCATTAGACCATCGAATACGCGTGGAATCCCGTCCTTTGCCAAGTCCGGTTGCCCAGGGACTACGTCCAATCGAACATGATAGGGTTCGAAGAACGCTCGAAGGCGATAGTAGTCGGTCTGCGCGATCGGGTCATATTTGTGATCATGACACCGAGCACAGTTGACGGTGAGGCCAAGAAAACCCTTGCTGACGTGTTCGACAGTTTCTTCCATCCACTGCGGCCTGTTGAAGAGCCAATAGTTTCGGGCAAGGTAGCCAGTCGCCCGAAGCCTGCTGATGTCATCCGGATGCAGTTCATCGGCGGCCAACATCAGCCGAACCATCTCATCATACGGAGTATTGTCGTTTAGAGATTCCACAATCCAATCGCGCCAATGCCAGATATGCTTCTGACTATTCCGCAGTTGATCACCAAGGCCCCACCAATCACTGTAGCGCCAGATGTCCATCCAATGCCGAGCCCAGCGTTCTCCATGACGAGGATCAGCGAGCAGTCGCGTTACTGTTTGCTCATACCATTGCGGCGATGAATCGGACTCGCATGCCGCGATTTCGTCAGGAGTCGGCGGAATGCCAATGATATCCAGATGCAGTCGTCGCAGCTGGATGATTCGAGGTGCTTCAGGTTGCGGAGTCAGTCCGTGCTTCTGATGCTGCTGATGAAGAAACGCATCGATCGGATTTCGAATCCATGCTGACGTCTCGATCGGCACAGGCGGTCGGACGATCGGTTGAAATGCCCAATGACTGTTTGGATCCGCCTCCGGTTGCTCGTCCGCGGGGGCTTTCGCACCGTCCGCAATCCAGCGACGAATCACAGCGACCTGCTCGGTCGTGAGGGGTTCTCCTTCCTGCAATGGAGGCATTCGCTCATCGCCGTTGGCGGCTGCAATGCGTTTCAGTAGCGTGCTACTGTCGATCAGATCTCCCGGTACAACGGCAGGACCGGACTCTCCGCCCTTCTTCGCCAGGCTCGCGGTGTCCAATCGCAGTCCTGCTTCCTGCTTGAGAGCACCATGACACGCGTAACATCGAGCCTGCAGAATTGGCTTGATCTGCTCGAGATAGTCGATCGGTTCTTCTGCAAGCAACGGCAAAGTTGCATACAGCACCATAGCGATGGAGAAAATCAGGGCGAGCGACCTGCGAAACATCTCGCAAACAGCCGCCAGCAACATCTTTGCACCAGCGGCAAGATTCTTCGCACTTACGGAACATTGATCCATGACGATTGATCATTCCTGGAAATGACGCGTTTGGCTGCCCCGTGAATCCAGACCGTCGAACAGTCCCAGCCACCGAGCGAACCCGGCCTGCAAGCCTGCGATTGTCACCGTGTATGCTACATACGTTTGCCCCAGAGACGAAACCTCAAATGGTCCTGGACGAGCAAAACCGCAGATGCGATTGGCAATCACAAATGGGAGTGAGCAGCAGGATTGTTCAGCAAAAATGATGGAGTTACTGCCGAATGCTGTATTTATTTAAGTGTCGAAGGCGACGGCGTATTTCGAGTTGACGTGGTTTCCACTCACTGACCATCGTGCCTCGAAAGACACCCCACCTTGCAGGGATAGCTGTGGCGACGAGACCCGTGCGACGACTCACGGGGAAGTCCCAGTCGTCAATGCGGAACTCAGCTTCACCCGAGCGACAGGAAAATGGCAGGCCGAAATTGGGATGGTCTCCCCGCAGAAATCGATAACGACGCATCGCGATCGCGAAAAGTCCTTACTAACGCTGATAAATCGGCAACAGTTGATACGCTGGCGTTAGGGCGAGGATGGCCAGTGACGTGCTATAGGCGGTGCCGTAGTTGCGTTCAGCGCCGCCGGCGATGGGCCAGTTGCCTTCGTTGGTTTGCTCAGCAAGAAGATTGCGAGCGATCTGCGGGAAAATCTTATTCCAGGTGTCGCCGCCGACCTGGGCCGTCGCCTGGCTGCTGTAGTAGGACGACAGATAGTAATAGCCGTCCTGCCATGGCCGAGGATAATCACGGGTTCGGAACCATTCGGCTCCGGTGGCAATGCCTTCGTGAGTGTGACGTCCACCAAGAATCAGCGTCAGCATCGACGAGGCGGTGTTAGCCAGTGTGATTTGTGGATTGGCCGTTGGGTCGGACTGCAGAGGACGATATCTGAATACGCCCTTCTCATGCAGGCCCGGATCTTTCTCATAGCAGCGTTCGACGAAGTCCAGCCCTTCATCAAAGTACTGCTTTGGTACGTTGAATTCTGCATTCCGTGCGGACCTCAGAAACATCAGAGCCCATCCGGTCACGGACATGTCGGAATGCGCGTTCGGCCCTTCCGGATAACCGTAACGAAAGCCTCCGATGTCGCTTGGCTTTTCCTTTTGACGAGTCTGCACTTCGCGATGATAGATCAGAGCACTCGTGATGGCGGCTTCGATCTTCGTTGAACGTTCGCCGCTGGTCATGCCATACACTTCGCCCAGCATGAGCCCGGCGATCGAATGATTGTACGTCACCGTTTGCGCCGGGCTGCCGTGACTCACCGGCGGAGTGACCGGTAAAAGCGAAAAATAGCCTCGCCGCTTCTGGGTCGATAGAACGAAGTCGATCGCCTTCGAGATCTGGGCTCCGTACTTGCCCTCGTCCGGCATGTGGCCTCGCGAAAGAAACGCCATCACTGCGAGCGAAGTGACGGCAGGTTGAGCCGACTCTTCACTCGGAAATCGACCGTCTTCTTCCTGAATGCTGGCCAGATGCGCAAGGCCTCGATCAACAGCCGATTCGACGTTCGACCACTCCGCCGGCGGCAACGCGGAGTAGAGGTTTGATGATTCGGAGATCACCGACGGAGCTGGCTCCTGAGCGTCAAGTTGCTGCGTTAAACCAATCGCCACCAGGCACGCCGCCATCATGAGCCGCAAGGCGCTAGCCGCGGGTATTCGTGAATCGCAAATCGCCAACTGCGCGTGAATCTCGGAACAGCACAGGTAAAGACCCGCGGCTAGCGCCTTGCGGCTCAGTGATTTCTTTTTTCGTTTTCTGTCACGCATATCTTTGTGCTCTTTGCGATCCTTTGTGGCAACTAGAAACTCACCCACCACCAGAGGCCTGTTAACTTCATGAGCCGCAAGTCGCTAGCCGCGGGTGAATGTCAGAAACACAGATCAACAACCGCGGCTAGCGCCTTGCGGCTCACAGGGGTTCAGCCGCCGCCTTTGAGCTGACGGATTCGGTCCTGGTACTGTTCAATCGCCTTTCGATAATCCTCTGGCGGAGTCTTGCCGCCGACTTGTCCCAAGCCATCATCCAGAGTCGACATGAGCTTGTTCCATTGATCGTCAGGAAGAGTCTCGCCCTTCGCAAGAGCCTCCATCGCGGCCTTCGTGTGGTCGGCCTCAACCATTCGTCGCCAGAGTTGTTCCGGGGTCTGCTCATTCTTCATTTCTTCCTGCGCCTGGGCCAGTCGCTGCGCCATCTCCTGCATTTGGCGACGCTGTTCGTCGGTTGTTGCAGGATCCTTCATGCGTTCTTCCAATTGCGCAATGGATTTCTGCATCTGGTCCTTCAACATTTGTTGCATATCTTTGGATTCGGCAAGTTGCTTCTTTTCTTCCTCTGTCATCTCGCGTAAATCCTGAGGTTTGTCGGCGGGCTTCTGTTCCTTGCCACTGTCGGCCTCCAACTGTTGCTTCATCATCTGCTGAGCCCGCATTCGCGCAGCCTCACCGGACCCACCGAGCATTGCGCCGCCGTCTTGAGCCCATTGCATCGTTTCCTGAAGAACGCGAATGTTGCGAGGCCGATTCGGAATCCCCAACTGAGCTTCGATGTCGGGTTCTCGTTCCAAACTGGCAAGGAACTCATCCAGCGTCGGATCTACCAGGTCCGTGATGTTTGGATCCTGTACTTCTTCCTTATCAAGCGACTCGATCGTCCTGCGGCGAAGCTGATCGAGGATCTTTCCGGCTTCTTCGAATCCTCTCAGAGCAAGTTCCTGCTGTGCCGCGGCGGGTGCGATACGATCACTTGCGAAGGCGAATGTTGCGGAAGCATGATTGAACGTGATGGACTCCATCACTCGCAGCAAATCCTGAGTGAGATTGGCGACTTCCTGAGGCATCGGATTCTCGTCATTGAACTGTCCAGCCAGATCCGCTTCGATGTTCAGCATTTCCATTCTGAGCAGTTCTGTAGAGATTGAGATCTGTTCCTGATCCATGTTCGCCAGCCCGGAATAGCTCTTCTTCTCGATGGCGACCGCCGTTTCCGACCATGCGTCGGCTTGATCAGCCAGAGATCGATTCTCGGTGGTTCGCAAACGAATGTAGTCGTCGACTCCTTCCTGTGTGCCTGATTCGAAATTCAGTTGATCCAGCGATGCAGCGAGTTCCCCGATTCGATAAACGAGATCGCTCGCGACGAGACTTAACTGATTGGTCGCCGTAACTTCTCCACCCGCTTTGCGAAGCTCGCGAACTTCGAAGTCGCACCGGCGAACGTCTAATGCAATCTGCTTCGCCAGTGCAATCGTTCGAGCGGCCGTGCCTTGAGTGGCGTCGAGCACAAGTGGCATCTGCTTTTCGATGCGATCGGAAAACTGCTGAGCCTCCTTCGCGAGCTCTTTTGGCAGATCAAGTCGCAGATCAGAAACCTGCAGCCAATAGTTTTCGCGCTGATTGTCTAAAACGCTCAGCCAGCCCAAAACCTCCTGAGCCGACTGATCCTGCCGTGCTGCCAGTTCCGCCAGTTGACTTCGGAGAGAAGCACGGCGGCGTTTGATGAGGTCAAGATAGCGAGACCGAAGTCGTGGATCATCACCGAGGATCTTCGCCAGTTCCGACATCATGTCGCGACGCATTCGAGTGACTTCCGCCAATCGATCCAGATACGCCTGATCGACTTCGACAACCGCCATCACCCGCTGCAATTTCAAAGGATCGAAGTTCTGCGCGGCTTCTCGCATCAACCGCTGCGAGCCTTCAACGTAGACCGTATACATCTTGATGGCTTCGTCGATCTTCTTCGCAAGTTCCTGCTCCTGTATGACGCTGTCGTACTTTCGCAGCAGTGCCAGCAGAAGTTCCCGCGCACTAACTACGTGGTGAAGTGCTTCCTCAGCATGCACGTCTGCTCCGGAGTCCGGTTTGCGGATGGCCACAAAGACAGCATCCCGAGCCGGCGTGACATGATTGGCACTGATGTCGACCATCTGCAGGCCAACAAATTCGAACGCGCTGTCCTGCGTTTCGACACTGAGTTCCGCGACGAACACTTCGACATCGCCAAGATTGACATCCAGTTCTTTGAATTTGTCGCCTCGCAGGCTTTCATCAACCTGATGCTTGTAGAGGGTGTTCAGTTTTCCTTCGATCACTTCCAGCATTTTGTCGATCTGGACGACCTTGGCTCGAACCGGGTTTTCGAGTTGCTTCTGATCTTCAGCTCGCTTTGCGAGTGCATCGAGGCGTCCGGTAATTTTCAGCTTGCGACGATCTGTTTCCTGCTGCTGGCCCGCATCGGATCGCTGGGCTCGCATCTGGACGCTTGACGAAGGCATCACGATTGAAATGGCGACTTCGGTATCTGGCTTCTTCGCATTCGACTGGTCGTCGTTTGGCTTGTCGTCGCTGGGTTGTGGCTTTCCAGGCTCCAGTTTGATGGCATTGTCTGAGCCGCCGCCGTTGGTGTTTGGATTCTTTGTGTGGTTGTTGGCGTTGGTGTTGGGTGGTGCTCCGGATTTTAAATTTGAAATTTCAGATTCTGCCTTTGCAGCTTCGTCCGCGAGCGGCATTTCACTAGCCGATGGTTCCACTGTGGATTCTTTGTCAGATTCATCTCGAGGATCGCCCCTCGTTTCGGGTTTGGCCGCGTTTGTTGGGCTGCTGGTGTTTGCGTCAGGGGACCTATCTGAGGCTTCGGTTTTGTGGGGATCGCTGTCGTTCTCGGACGTTGAGGTTACAGAGCTGTCGGCAGTAGTATCTTTGGGATCAGCCGGATCGTTACCCGGGTGATTGGTGTTCGGATCGGTAGATTCACCCGCAGCTAGCGCCTTGCGACTCTGGCGGTCGCGATTGTCGTTCAGCATTTGTTCGTACTGATCGGTGGATGGATGTTGCTCACCGGCGTCGGCGATTAGCGTGTTGGCATCGACGGCCTTCTTGTCGTTGTCACTGGCATCGCCGTTCTTTGACTTCTCGTCACCGATTTTTGTTGCAGAGTTCTCTACACCCTTCTTCACCTCAGCATTAGACTGAGCCGTGGCTGTTTCGTCAGTTGAGGGGGACTCACCCGCGGCTAGCGCCTTGCGGCTCATGTCGGCGGCCTTTTCGTCGCCTGCTGGTTGATCTTTTGCCTGAGCATCCGATGAGGCCATCAGTCGATTGCGAGCGATTTCGGGATCCATTTCCAGCATGCGATTGTCCGTGACTCGCACGGCGTAGCTGATACTCTTGCCTTCCTCCAGGCCAAGCTCTTTCAGATTCAACTCCGTTTTGCCCATGACATGTTTCTGAAGCTGTTGATCGCCGAGCGGGATCTGCTTGACGGCCAGAATCTTCGGCTCCTCGCCTTCTTTCGCTTCTGTGTCATACACCACAAGTTCGGCGGTTGTGATTCCGTGATCGTCGTGTGCTTCGAACTTGATCTCGATGGTCTCATCCGGGCTAGCAGCCGATTCTTCATTCGGGCTGATGATTCTTGCCACCGGAATTTTGTCTTCTAGCACTTCAATGCGACACACCCGAGGATTCTCGTTCGCCAATCCGTGAGTGCTCACCAGCATCGGCGAAAGGCTGAAGTCCTCCGTCAGTTGAGTTTCAAAGTGATACCAGCCGTCATCTCCCCGAGTCAGCAGCATCGGCCGCTGAACGGTCATTGGTTCGGTCGTTGCATCGGTTTCCGAGGTGCCCTTTGCAGTCGCATCGGCAACCGTCGCATCGCCTTCAACGACTGGCGCGGGCAGAGTGAGCATCAAGGTCAGAGTCTTCAGTTCCTGCTCTGGCTTCATCGCCAGTTCAAACTGACTGCCCTGAACGGCGCGGATGCGGCCGGGGATGAGCGTCTTCTCCGTCGCGGGCTCATCGACATACTCTGGTGGAGTTACCGTAAGGCGAATGTCGGACAGCATTGGAAAATCGATTGCCGTGACAGAATGCCATTCGGTTCGTCCGTCCCCGGCCTGAACGCGATACCTGAATGATTCATCGACATCAACGGCCACGCTGAGTAGTCCGGGCTGATCGGCGACAGGCTTGAGTTCAATCTCGTCGAACGCAGTCGTCTGCTTCTCCACGGTCATCGCCATCATCGCGGATGACCTCTGCAGGCCGCTCATCCGAGTTACGATCTCGATGCTCTGGCCGCGAGGCACTACGATGTCGCCTGTGACAGATTCGAGCTGAGTTGCAGAAATGTTGAGCGTCGGGGACCAGAATCGTTGCAGCAACACGGACGTCTGCGGCAGATTGACGAGCATGAATCCCGTCAATGCCACACACACAGTTACCAGCGCAATTGTCGGACGTCGGAGATTGACGCTTTGAACAACCTGACCGGGTTTCACGAGCGTGTTCATGGCGACTGCTTCGCTGGTGACCTGCTGCAACATAGCCTTCGCGGTAGCGTTCGTCGGCTGATGTCGAGATTCTGCAAAGCTCGCGACAGTTCGCCACCGTTCCTGCAGGACTGGAATGCGCTCGTCGACACTTCCGGCCGCTCCAGTCCATCCGAAGGCTGTAATGATCGGTCGCACTCCCGTGATCAGCAACGTCGCCACGCCGAGCAACAGCGTGGAGGTTGTCAGCAGGATTCTCACTCGTGTATCAAACAGAGTGACAGCCCAGTCAATGATCATCGACACAGTCATCCCGGCGAGAAGCACCGCCGCGCCAATCGCAATGGCCCGCGCGGCTGATAGCCCCGCCTGTCGCCATCGAACGCTGCGCAGCTTTTCCCGCATGACGGATGGAAAGACATTGTCGTGAGTCAGTTGTGACATGATTGATGATTCCTGCTTTAAACGTCTTCACTGACCCGCACGGCGCTAGCCGCGGGTGTTTGCACTGTTTTTAACTATTACCCGCGGCTAGCGCCTTGCGGCTCACGACATCAACGCAACCTTAACGACACCATCGCAACCCGCGGCTAGCGCCTTGCGGCTCACATCCAAATACATGCGGCTTACGTTACGACAAACCCTTAACTTTTCGAACTATCCATTCGGCCTGCAAACATCCGAACACAATCCACAAGTACTTCCACTGCAACCATAATGGCCGAGACTCCACCTTTTGAGCCACCTCGGGTTCCAGATTCGTCAGCCTCAGAATTTCTTCCACGGCCGTTGGAGGAATCACCTGACCGCCGGTGATATCGGCAATCTGCTGAGCCAGCGCGCGGTCGCAGCGAGTGTCCAGAAACTCCACCGGCAGATCGGCCTGCACGCTGAAGCTTGCCGAGACAGATTGCTGCTCGGTCACCTTCAGCAGTTGACTCACTAATTGTCCGGTTGGTTCGACCTGATAATCGCCCGGAGGCAACGACTTGAACTCACCGTTGTATTGTCCAGGAATCAAATCATCGTTCACCAGCGGAGCCGAATGCTCCTGATCGCCCTGACGAGCGATCGCCTGCAATTCGTCCGTCGACACAATTGGCTTGCCCGAGCTGTCCGTGAGACGCACGACGACCTGAATCGATTCGTTCGAGCTGTACTGAGCCTTGTCAGCACGAATACGGACCATCTCTGATCCCGACGACAGATCCGACGCCAGAGCCCATCGAAGCATCTGCCCCCAAAATCGATAGTGCAATCGGTCGCCTCGAAGGAACCGCAATCGAAACGTCTCCGGGCCCGCCAGATAGACGACTCGACCACGCCCCACCGGCTGCCAACAGAGAAACGCACTGGTCTTTGCTGCATGATCCTTGTCCAGCGTCCCTTTTGGAACAGCCGAAATCAGCGTCGTTGCCGATGGCCGAGGTAACCGCCATGAGGACACTTCATGCAGCGGCGCGAACTGATTGATGAAATCCCATGCGACTTTTGTCGCTTCCTCCGTCTCGCCAATCATTAACGCGTTGTGCGACTGACCGGCATCCGTCACATGGAACGAGTACCCGCTTCCATCGCTCGCTGAGGCACCGGCCTCCATTTGAGTCACTGGAAGGATGCCGGCAATCGGCGACTGAGCATATGCGGCTGGCATGGACTCCTTGCCCGCGATCAGAATCACCGTGCCGCCGCGTTCCTTCATGTATTCGACCATGGATTCCTGCGCCGCCAGCGGAAGATGTTCAACCGTCAAGTCGCCAAGGATCACCACGTCGTATTCGTCCCAGCCATCAACGGTGACCGGGAATGCGTTCGAAGCGCTTCGTTTGCCGGTTGCAATCGGTCGAGGATGAAACAGCATTTCGTCAAGCTCGACTTTCGGATCACGGCGGAACAATTGAGCCAGATAGCGATACTCCCACCGAGGCATCTCGTCGGCCAGAAGCAATTTGATTTCGCTGCGAGTCACGTTGACTTCAAAGTCATCGATGTTGTTTTGTTCCGTTAGCTCTTTCGCGATACCGCTGACAGAGACTTGAAATCGCTGCACTCCGACGTCAGACATTTTCTGATCGAAACGAACTCGACGAGTCGCAAATCCGGAATCCAGTTGCACGGTCCGACTGTCGATCACATTGCCGTCCTGCAGCAACTGAACGACACAGGTTTCACCTTCGCACTCGTATGCCTGGATGACGGCTTCAATCACAATGTCGTCGTTTCGCATGGCGACTGCCGGGCAGAAAACCGATTGCACCAGGATGTCTCGCACATACTGCGTGTTTCCGATTGGAATCACATACACAGGAGTCCCACCAAGATCGGCGGCAACTTCACGAGGGTTGGCGACGCCTGACTTGTTGTGCGAAACATCGGTCAAAATAAACGCCGCGGCGAGCGGTTGATCTCGACGATCGCGACTGAGTTGTTCGAGCACCGACGAAATGTTCGTTCCGGATTTGGCTGCCAACTCTCGCTGTTCATCAGTGTCTTTGTCCGCCGAAGGCAACAGGTTCCGGATCGCACTTGTGACCGTCGTCTGAGCGTTCAGCACCGACGGTGATTGATCGAATGTGCTGACTCGAACGTCGGCTTTTTTTCGCACGGCCTTCAACGCCGTTGTGCTGAGAGAATCAAGAAACCCCGCCGCACGAGCCATGCGGGCTGAACGCTGGATGGCAGCCATC
>JANMEV010000363.1:0-2326 GCA_031377305.1 Planctomycetota bacterium
GCGGCCGGGCGCCCGCCCGCCGCGTCACCGCGTTTCTCTTCCCCCCTTTCCACTCCCCCCCAAACCACCGCCTCGGCGGCCCCCCCCCCCCCCGCTCCCCGGAGATAGTCATTTCATTTCGCAGCCGGTCATGCAACATCATCGCAGCGGCAAACTCGCGAGCGTTCTCGGGCGATGCCTTGATCCACGCGGCAAGTTCTTCGTGCTGCTGTGGTGTGAGCCCATCATCCAGATAGCCATCAAGCAGCGAAGCAGCTTCGTCATTCATAGCGTCGCTCCCTGAGCCGCCGCTTTGTGATCGATGCACTCTCGCAACTGCTCACGAATCCGCTGCAGGGATTTTGCCACGGTGTTCGCTGTCATGCCTATCGCTTCTGCAATGGCTGCAGGTTTAAGATCCTGCTGGTAACGCAGTTCGCACATCGTCCGAGCCCGACCTTCGAGCGACTTCAAACACTCGTGCAGAAAGTCTAAGTGCGGCTCGCCGACTTCAGCCACAGACGAAAACGCCACCACCAGAGAATCCATCGTTTCCGAATCAAACGCCAAAACCTTCCGATCACGCCGGCGACGACGCAAGTACAAACCCACCTGATTGCGAGCAATACCCATCGCCCAAGCGACAAACGGCCGTTCAGCATCCCATCGATCAAACGACTCAATGACAACGACGGCAACATCCTGAAGCACATCGTCGCGATCACGAAAATTGCGTACGACCGAAGTGATAAAAGCAGAAACCGCCGGCTGGGCCAGCGTCCAGTGTCGTGTCGCCTGTCGAGTTTGATCGTCCACAAGTTGCTCCGAGTTTGCGATTCCCCCTATCCTTATCCTGGGCCTTCGAATCATGACAGAAATCAATGCAAATTCTCCGAATCGGTGCGTCGTTCATTCGCGGGACAGGGGCGTTCAGTCGCTGAATAGTGCCTCAGGCGGACTCGTCTGGCTTTGTCCCGTTTCCAATTTTTCGCCACGTCTCAACGACTAATCTGGCCAGACGGATACTCGACAACCTCTTCCCAGCCACAGGAAATCATGGCCCGGCGAAACGAAAATAGCCGATCAACCCTGCCAGGAGACATGGTCTGCGGTAGGATTTTGAGTTAGCTTCCGCAACGACCACCTCGGAATCACCTGAACATTTAGGCAGTATCACCGATGACGATTTCAATGACCGACTACTTTCGGACTCGCGAGGCCGACCGAAAGAAGGAAACTCGTTACATCAATGTCATCAACAAGGACAACTGCACGTCCTGCAATTCTTGCGCGACGGTTTGCCCGGTCGACTGCATCTATGAAGTCGTCAGCCCAATCCCGTCGGAAAGCTACCACCAGATCGACACCAGTCGCTGCATTGGCTGTCAGATGTGTTACCGATCTCCGAACGACAGCAGCGAGTTTTATCAACTTACGATCTGTCCGTGGAACGCGATTGATATGCTTCACAATCCCAATGTGAAGCCTGACGACAATTCAGTGCTTGAACCCTATTACCGCGGAACCGGCACTAAACTACCATGGCCAAAACTGGAAGAGTACGGTTATCAACTGTTCCTCGACGGTGAGGTGTTTCTGCCGTCTGCGGAGGAGTCGCTTCACAAGTACTGCCAAATTCTTCAGGAAGAAGCGTGGATGTACAGCGAGGACGACAACATACGCATCGTGCAGCAGGATGCAGAAACCGGCGAAGGCTTCGTCCGATATCGTGCAACGGCTGAAGGCCGCGATTTGCTGGATTGCATGTTCAAGGGTTACAAGCGAATCTTCATGGATTGAGCGAATCGGCAAGTCGAATCGCGGCGATGCAATCGAATCTGTTACGATCGAAATCAGCATTCGCAGCATCCGGCGCTTGCGATTGGGTTCGCTGAGCTGAATAATCCGTCCCCTGCGTTTTGCCTCGCAGAAATCGGGGGGCGAAACGCTGTCTCCAATCGCGGCGGGTCCAGCCTAACCGGGTCAGGTCCGAGAGGAAGCAGCCCTGCGGTCACGGTACTCGGGTGTGTGCGGAGACAGCGTTTCGCCCCCTTTGCATGCGCCTCCCTGAGAGGTTATTTGTTCCGCCGGTTCCACCTTGCCAACCACCACCACCGTCGTTGTTCCGCCCTTCTGACCAACGCCCACCCAACGTGATTGCGACCCCTCCTGCGACCTGCTAGAGTGACATCCATCCGGGAATTAGCGCAGTCTGGCTAGCGCGCTTGGATGGGGGCCAAGAGGTCGCAGGTTCAAATCCTGTATTCCCGACTCAAACCGTACCTGAAACCGTACCTAAATGCGTTTTTGGAGTGCGGTTTTCGTTTTTGGTCAAGTTGGCAGCCAC
>JANMEV010000378.1:0-8002 GCA_031377305.1 Planctomycetota bacterium
GTGGCTGATTGTCGCACGGATCTCAAGTTTCGCGTGTGTTCTGATGCGAAGCCACTGCGTACGATTCCGCGGAGCAACTGAATTTATGACCCCTAGACAATGGAGTCGATGACACATGATCACGGCTGAAGCCGAAGTTGAGCGTCTCTATCCTTCCAATCCACTTCCTACGTACACCTACTATCCCGGTTCCGGGATGCCGCATCCGATTCGGGACCCAAAGGGCCACAGTCACGGCAAAAAACACGCTCCGGGCCAGGGCCCACGAGCACTCAGCCCCGAAACATGGGCCAACAACCGCAACTACCTTTTGGGCATCGACTATTTCAACCTGGGCTTCTATTGGGAAGCTCACGAAGAATGGGAAAAGCTTTGGCGAGTTTCTGGTGCTGATACGACCGTTGGTCGATTTTTGAAGGGCCTTATCAAGCTGGCTGCTGCTGGAGTGAAGGTTCGAGAACGCAGCATTCACGGAGTTCGTCGTCACGCAGCCTCCGCTGGAGAAATGTTCGCAGACGTGGCCGCTGAAGCCGATATCGACTCATTCTGCGGGCTGGAATTTATCCGCCTGCAGTTTGCTGCCGATCGAGCTGCTCAGTTGGCTTACAAGAAGCAGCACGACCCGGGCACTGCAATTCGAGTGTTTCCGTTTGTCCTGAAGCCAGAATCGCTTCCGGCGACTTGATGCACTTTGTCTGATGCACTTCGATTGTTATCCGAATCTCGGGACAGGATTCTGTCTGATTCGAATTCTCATAGAACTCGCGGTACCCTGCCGCGAGTTTTTTTATTTTGTGTGGGCCTGCCGTTTTCGTCGAAAAGCCTTCGAACGAGAACATTTACCAATGCCGAAACAGCATCACGTGATTGATTTGCTGATGGCCGAGAGGACTGTTGATTCGATGAAGATTCTTGTTGTTGGTTCCGGTGGTCGTGAACACGCTCTTGTGTGGAAACTCAGTCAGTCTCCGCTGGTTAAAAAAGTGTATTGCGCACCGGGGAACGCAGGGACCGCCATCGATGCTGAGAATCTGAATATCGCGGCAGACGATGTTCATCGACTCGTGAAGTTTGTTCGAGAGAATGCAATCGACCTCACCGTCGTTGGTCCGGAAGCTCCGCTTGTTGCTGGACTCTGCGACGAACTGCGCCGACACGGGAAAGCTGTCTTCGGGCCATCGGCCGCCGCCGCGCGACTGGAAGGCAGCAAAGTCTTTACCAAGAAATTGCTAAAGCGAGCCAACATCCCCACGGCTTCGTTTTCCGTCTTCAACCGCATGCCGGAAGCGATGCAGTATCTGGATGAATGTGAAGAACAACCGCTTGTTGTGAAGGCTGATGGCCTTGCGGCTGGAAAGGGCGTTTTTGTCTGCGCAAACGTTGCTGAGGCTCGTGCGGCTGTCCGATCGGTGCTGCAGGATCGAGCGTTTGGAGATGCCGGATCGCAAGTTGTGATTGAAGAATGCCTGGTTGGGCAGGAAGCCAGCATTCTGGCGATCGTCGATGGCGATACAATCGTTCCGCTGGATGTGGCTCAGGATCACAAGCGAGCCTACGACAACGACAAAGGCCCGAACACGGGTGGAATGGGTGCTTATTGCCCGGCTCCGGTGGTGACCCCCGCAATCATGGATGAAATCGTCCGCAGAATCCTGATACCAACGATTCATACATTGAAGGTGGAAGATACTCCGTTTTCCGGCGTTCTTTATGCTGGAATCATGCTGACGGCTCATGGCCCAAAGGTTCTGGAGTTCAACGTTCGTTTTGGAGACCCGGAAGCTCAGCCTGTGCTGATGCGACTGAAAACAGACTTGGCCCACGTGCTAATGCTGGCTGCAACCGGACGCCTTGCGGAACTTGAATCGCTCGAGTGGGATCCTCGCCCGGCCGTTTGTGTGGTGATGGCTTCAGAAGGCTATCCCGGCGATTACACCAAAGGCCATTTGATCAGCGGACTCGACGAAGCCAACGCTGTTCCAGGAGCCCGCGTGTTTCACGCAGGGACGACTTTCAACAAGAGCGGTGAAGTGGTCAACGCAGGCGGTCGAGTTCTTGGAGTGACAGCAATGGGCGATACAATCGCTGAAGCAAAACAGGCGGCCTATGCGGCCGTTTCAAAGATCTCCTGGCAGGGTGGCTGGTGCCGAAGCGATATTTCGGACAAGGCATAGCGTCTGCCCATCCGTCCTCAAGCAGAAAAAGCCTCGCGAGCCCTAACCGAGTCTCACGAGGCTTTCATTTTTTGTCTCGACCCGCAATCGCGATACTTTAAACGGTAACGCTGCTCTTAAAGCGGCTATCGATTCTTCAACAGGTCACGAATCTCTGCAAGTAGAACTTCCTGAGCAGGCGGAGCTGCTGGAGGTGCGGCTGCTTCTTTGGCTTTCGTCAAATCGATCAGCTTATTTACGGGCTTCACAATTACGAAGAACACGACAGCGGCTGTAATCAGGAAACCCAGCATCGCACTGATGACAATGCCAAGGTCAAAGATCCAAACCTTCAGTGACACATCTGGCTTACCGCCAATGAGGCTCAACAGCGGATTCACGATTCCTCCTGTGAACGCCTTCACAATCTCACCGAAAGCGGCACCGATAATGACACCAGTCGAAAGATCAACGACGTTGCCTTTGAGAACAAACTTCTTGAACTCGCCTATCATCGCTCGTCACCCTAAACACAAGAAATTGGTTGTCAAACACGCTGAACCGCGAGCATATACCACGGGTAAAACAGACCCAAGCAATACACCCGTGGAATCTTTGGGAAAATGCGGGCATGAACGCTCGGTCGTCATCAGTCAAAGATCGCCAATGCCACCCAACAGATCCTGTGCAAACGTCGATTTCGCCGCTTCTCAATTGGAAAGATTGCCTTCGGAACGTATATCTCGTCTCCAATTCATAAGATCGTTCGTTCGAGTAGAGGCTCAGGTCAGATGAAAAGTGCGTTTGAAGCGGCGGAACAGTATTTCAAAGAAGCAGCGGCCATCCTGGGACTATCGTCCAGCATGCGAGACCTTTTGTTGACTCCTGAACGGGAAGTAAAGGTTCAGGTACCGATCAAGCGAGACAATGGCGAAGTCGCGACCTTTGTCGGCTTCCGCATTCAGCACAACAGCAAACGCGGCCCGATGAAAGGCGGTCTTCGCTACCATCATGAAGTCAATGGCGACGAAGTCCTGGCACTTGCATCACTGATGACGTGGAAGACCGCTGTCGTGGATATTCCCTACGGCGGCGCGAAAGGTGGCATTGCAGTCAATCCCAAAGATCTCTCGCTCGACGAACTGGAACGACTTACGCGACGTTTTGTCGACGAAATTCATGACATCTTCGGACCGGACAAGGACATCCCGGCTCCGGACATGGGCACCAATGCTCAGACGATGGCGTGGATCATGAATCAGTATGAAAAGTTTCACGGCTTCAGTCCGGGCTGTGTCACCGGAAAACCAGTCGAACTCTACGGTGCGGAAGGACGTGAAGAAGCGACAGGGCGAGGCGTCGGCACTCTGACACTGGCATTGCTGCGCAAGTTTGGCCGATCAATCGAAGCATCGACTGTGGCCGTTCAGGGCTTTGGCAACGTCGGCACATTCACGGCCGCTTACCTTCATAAGGCCGGTGGCAAAGTCGTTGCAATCTCCGACGTCAGCGGCGCGATCCTGAATCGGAACGGAATCGACATCACCGCCGCACTGGAATGGGTGGCGGACAAAAAGAGTCTCGCCAGTTTCCCTGGCGGCGAATCAATTACAAACCAAACGCTGCTGGCTTTGGATGTTGATGTTTTGATTCCGGCAGCACTCGGCGGCGTGCTGACCGAAGAGAACGCTCGTGCGGTCCGAGCCTCATTCATCGTCGAAGCAGCGAACGGCCCAACAACTCCCGAAGCGGACGCCATTTTCCGCGAGCGAGAAATCCACGTACTGCCGGACATCCTTGCGAACGCGGGCGGTGTCACTGTCAGCTACTTTGAATGGGTTCAGAACCAGCAGTATTTTCGCTGGGATTTGAGCCGCGTTCGAGAAGAGTTGGAACGCACGATGACTCGCAGCTTTGACAAAGTCTGGTCGACGGCGCAGGAAAAGAAGGTATCTCTGCGAGTCGCCGCGTACCTTGTCGGCATCGGTCGCGTCGCCCGTGCGACAACGCTTGGCGGAATCTGAGTGAGTCGCTCACTGCGGGTGAGTGCACTGAAAACACAAAAGAAACACCCGCGGCTAGCCCCTCGCGGCTCAGAATTGAAACCAAATAAGCAACCCGCGGCTGACGCGTTCTGGCTCATGAAGATGAGTCAAACGCGATGCCGGCTGACGAACTACTTTGAACCATGGCTACAACACTCGAATACTCTCAATCACTCGCTCAAAATGCTCGAGTCGCTTCTGCCCGACTGTCTCCGATCGCTGCCGATCGCAAAAATTCATGGCTGCAGCGAGTCGCGAATGGCCTTCGCGAGAACTGCGATTTGATTGTTAAGGCCAACGACCTCGACATGAAAGCCGGAGCAGAAGCGGGACTGAGTGCCGCGATGCTGGATCGCTTGAAGTTAACTCCCGAACGAGTTGAAGCTCTTGCCAAAGCTGTCGAACACATCATCACTCTTCCGGATCCGGTCGGAGAAGTGATCGAAGGTCAGCGGCGTCCCAATGGTTTATTCATCAATCGAGTGCGAGTTCCGCTGGGTGTGGTTTTCTTTATTTATGAATCCCGGCCCAACGTCACGATCGATGCCGCGGCTCTGTGCGTCAAGAGCGGCAACGCCGTCATTCTGCGAGGCGGCAGCGAAGCGATTCAAAGCAACCGAGCGTTGCAGTCAATCGTGAAGACGTCCCTGATGAACGAAGGCCTGCCCGAGCATGCAGTTCAGCTCGTCGAAATGACCGACCGCAGCATCGTGGGAGAACTCCTGGCGATGGGCAATTTGATCGACGTCACGATTCCTCGTGGAGGACGCTCACTGATCGAACGAGTGACCAATGAAGCCACGATGCCAGTGATCAAGCACTTTGACGGCATCTGTCACGTCTACGTTGACGCGTCGGCGGACGAGAAAATGGCGGTCGACATTACGATCAACAGCAAGTGCCAGCGGCCTGGTGTCTGTAACGCTGCCGAAACGCTGCTGGTTCATCGAGACGCGGCGAATCGCCTGCTGCCGAGGCTCGCGACGGAATTGCAGAGCAGGGGAGTCGAGCTTCGATGCTGTCCCGCAAGCTTGCCGATGATCCTCAATGGCAAAGTCGTAACCGATCAGGATTATGGGACGGAGCATATGGATTTGATCATGTCCGTGCGCATTGTGGATTCGATTGGTCAGGCGATCGAACATATTCGCCGATTTGGTTCTGCTCACACCGATGCCATCGTGACGAACTGCGTAAAATCTTCGATGCAATTCGAAGCCGAAGTCGACTCGGCAGCCGTCATGATCAACGCCAGCACGCGATTCAACGACGGCGGCGAACTCGGCATGGGCGCTGAAATCGGCATTAGCACCGACCGCTTCCACGCCCGCGGCCCTTGCGGCCTGCGAGAACTGACCAGCTACAAATTCATCGTCCGCGGTGACGGACAAATTCGGTAGAGCATCGCAAATCGACGTACGCAATTGAATCGGCCAGGGAGACCGCATCGCCGATCGAACCTCCAGCCGTCCATTCCGATATGTTCCCCGGGGAAACTCAGATGATCAACCAGCACACCATTGAAATCCGAGTGCGATACAACGAGACCGATGCGATGGGTTTCCTGCACCACTCGAACTACCTCAGTTACTTTGAAATTGGGCGAACCGAGCTCTTTCGAGCTCAGGGAGGTAGCTATCGGCGGATGGAAGAACTTGGTCTGTACTTCGTCGTGGCAAAAATTGAGGTGCGATACCGCCGTCCCGCTCGCTACGACGACCTGCTAACTCTGCACACGAAAATCGCACGAGTCACCCCCGCAAAGCTGGAACACAGTTACCAATTGATGAACGGTGGGGAAGTGCTGACGGAGGCGAGTTCAGTCATAGCGTGTGTCAATGGGAGTGGCGAAGTTCAGCGGATTCCGGAAGATCTCGTGGTTTTGACCACCCAAAGTCCCATTTTGTGAACCCGAGATGAAAAACTAGGCAGGTTGTTTGACAGATTCCCGTCAGGAAATATAGGGTGTGCAGGAGTTTCAAGAGGTCCGCGATGTCTGGATGCGTTTTCCTGACGTTCCGTGGACGCTGGCTGGGCAATCCCAGCCGGGAATAGAGTACGAAGGGATATTAGAATGCGAATTTTCGGAATGGTCCTCGCGTTGGCAGCGATGCTGCTCGTCAACACTGTCGAAGCTGGTCATCGAAGCTGCTGCAAGCCAGCAAAGTGCAAGCCAGTGAAGTGCCACGTTGCAAAGTGCAAGCCTGTTAAGACAAAGTGCTGTTCAGCTGCTCCAACATGCTGCAGCGCTCCAGCACCATCATGCAACACATGCAGCGCTCCAGCACCATCTTGTGGTAGCTGCAGTTCTTCATGCGGCGAAAGCAGCTGTGGCTCTTCTTGTGGCAGCACAAGCGGATGTTCTTCATGCGGCAGCAGCACAAGCAACTGTGGCGACGGCGGTTGTGCAGTAGCAACAGCAGCTCCAGCAGCACCAGCTGCAGCTCCTAAGGTTGAAGAAGCACCAGCTCCTCCAGCTGAAGCAAAGTAATTTGACTGAAGGTGAGTGCTGAATTCTCTGAATGAGTCACTCAACCTTGAAGTCAATCGTTCCAAAATGCCGCCCGATTACCGAGCTTTATCTGTTACTCGGGCGGCGAAATTGGACTCTTTGAACATGAAGTGGCGGCAGGGAAGCCGTCTTTTTTTATGCGCGGTGTCAACGAAATTGTCAGGCGACATTGAGTCAAAGTGACAGGCATCACGAAGATCCAGCCGTTTTACCATCCTGTTTGACGGCCAGGCAAGACACCTCGCCACTTCAACGTCATTGTGGGCGTCGCCCCAATTATTCAATGACACCCGGACCAGCCCGAACGAACGATTGTCTTGACAAGTATCGTCGAAACGCTGATAATTTTGAGTATGACATCGCGTACAAAGTCAACGACTGGGAAGCGTTTTGATTCTCCAGAGCAGGAAACGTTCCTGAATCTCTGGAGGACCTACGATTGCCTCAAGGCTTTGGAAGACGAGTTGTTCGGCCAACATCAGATTTCGGCGCAGCAATACAATGCTCTTCGATTACTGAGATCTGTGCATCCGGGGTCCATGCAGACACTTGCTCTGGGTAAGCGTCTGATATCGCGGGGTCCAGATACCACTCGGATGCTGGATCGACTCGAACAACGACAACTTATCGTGCGTGAACGTCGCAGTGAAAATCGACGTGTTGTTGAGATTGCCGTGACAACTCAGGGCTTGGCGCTTCTGGACGAAATGGCTGAGGCTGTTCAGGAGATGCATAAACGACAGATCGGCCACCTAGGCCGCGCAGAACAACGCGATCTGATAACACTGCTCAAGCGTATTCGAGAACCTCATGAGGATGCCAGTTGCGATTGGCTTGATGAGTAGATTTTGCACAACAGTTTCCACTTGAAATGACTTTGCATCGCGGGTTTGGTTCCCTCACTTGCCCCTCCCGGGGACTGCTGAAGACCAGGCCGGCGTCAACTTCAAACAAGGCGAGTTTCCAGCGGAGGGTAAGTATTATGAAGACCGCGTTCCTGACCATGTTAAGCGTCTGCACTTTAAGCGCGGCCGCAATCGCTGAGGACTGGCCACACTGGCGAGGTCCGCATAACGACGGCAGTTCGGCTGAGACGGGACTACCAGACAAGTGGTCTCCAAAAGGCGAAAACCTGCTGTGGCGAAAGGATGAATTCGCAAGTCGATCCTCGCCCGTCGTGATGAATGATCGTGTCTACCTTGTCTGCCGCGCGTTTCCGGAGTCGGAAAAAGAAGGTGAAAAGACCGTCTGTGTCGATGCGAAAACCGGCGACTTGATCTGGGAGAGCATTC
>JANMEV010000429.1:0-1632 GCA_031377305.1 Planctomycetota bacterium
TCAATGGTGCCAAAAGGCAACGATTGTTGCTGACAGCAAACGTGAATGATCGCGATTTTTGTGTAAAGACTCGCTTATTTGCGTCTTTACACCATCAACGACGCAATGGCATCGTTTTTGTTCAAGTTGCATATCACTTCAACAAGCAGTGTCCGTGTTGAGAGTTTGCATCATTGAACAGGAACGAGGTGTCCGAGTGAAGGCTTTGAATGTCGCTTTGATTTGCAGTGGATCTCCGGGATTCCTGCGGAGCGTGGGCAGCCTGATGGCCGGGCAATGCCGCTTGATGGAATGTTACACCATTCCAGAAGCCACGCAGATGATTAATCTGCACCAGCCCGACCATGCTATCTTTGACGTTCGGTCAGCGTCCCCTCAGCAGCTCACGCGGACATTTGCCGTCATCAGCAATACTCAATCGGTCGACTGCATCCTGGTCACAGTGCCTGGTCAGTTGCACGATGAAAACATTCCAGAGGAAATCCTTCACTGCGCACGCGTCGTGGAACTGACGTCCGGCGACGAGAGCTATCACGAACTCGTCGAGCAAATACTGAATCCTTTGCCATTGGCGTCGAAGGCGACAACACAAGCCGCGGTTGCAGCGAAAAAGTCGGAAGACTTGTTGGCAAGCGACAACCAACTGCGGCCACATGCGAATGCACCCGCGTCCAAAACACTACGTATCGCCGCAGCGAAGCCACCGATATCCGCTGCTGTCGACAATGGAATCTGCGAACGATTTCGGACACGAACGCCCGAACTTCGCACGATTCTGAAGCGGCTGGAAGTGGCGGCCCGGCACAACGTCACAATTCTGCTGATCGGAGAAACGGGCTCCGGCAAGACACATCTCGCGAGCCTGATTCATGATGTCTCACCACGAGCCAACGAACCGTTTCTGCATGTCGCCTGTGGTGCGCTGCCGGGGGAACTGATTGAAAGCGAACTCTTTGGTCACGTCAAAGGAGCATTCACGAGTGCTCATGCGGACAAGGACGGAAAGTTCCTTGTCGCCGGCAACGGAACAATTCTGCTCGATGAAATCGACGTGCTTACGCCAGATCAGCAGGTGAAACTGCTTCGAGTGATCGAAAAGGGCGAATTCGAACCGGTCGGCTCCAACAAGACTCTGCATGTTCAGGCTCGCATCATCGCGGCCAGCAACCTTCAATTGCAGCCACTGGTCGAACAGGGCCGGTTTCGCCCGGACTTGTACTACCGACTGAATACTCTGAGCTTCGCCATCCCGCCGCTGCGTAAACGACTGCCGGATGTTGAACCGCTGGCACGTTATTTTGTGCATCGTCACGCGTCACAGCTTGGCATTGATGTGGCGGAAATCGTGCCGGAGTTCATTGAGTGCCTGCTGCAGTATCCGTGGCCAGGCAACGTTCGAGAAATGGAAAACGCCATTCGCAGCGCTGTGATTTACAGTCACGATGGGCGAATGACGGCTGACACTTTGCCGACGCATATCATCGAAGGAACAGCAGGGCCAGCCAACGATCCGTCCGTGGCGGCGTTCTTTTCTGTTCGCAGCGGCGAGTCGCTTGAGAACCGTATTGAGCTGACGGAAAAGGACATCATCGAACAGGCTCTGTTGAGCAACAACTTCAGCCGCACAAACAC
>JANMEV010000434.1:0-11012 GCA_031377305.1 Planctomycetota bacterium
CACTGTCCTGATCCAGACGAGGATATCGAAGAAGGCTGGCAATTGCTGGACGAGCAGAAACAACAGGGCATGGTGCGTCACATCGGTGTGTCGAATCATTCAGTGAGCCAAATGCAGCGGCTTCAGTCCATTCACCCGATCGCGTCGCTGCAACCACCGTACAGCATGATCGCTCGGGACATCGAAAGCGAAATTCTGCCTTTCTGCGGTCGCGAAAACACCGGCGTGATCTGTTATAGTCCGATGGGAAAAGGACTGCTTACCGGCACATTCACCGCCGAGCGAGTTGCAGCTCTGTCGAGCAAAGACCATCGTTCAAAAGACCCTCGCTTTCAGTCGCCTCAACTGGAAGTAAATCTCACGTTTGTGGGAGTTCTGCACTCCGTTGCGGCTTCGCTCGGCTGGTTAGTCACGGACGTCGCTATTGCATGGACTTTGCGACGTCCTGAACTGACTTCTGCCATTGTTGGCGCTCGCAGTCCGCAGCAGATCGAACAGACTGTCACGGCGGGTGACCGAGTTCTGGATCAAAGCAGTCTGCAAACAATCGAAAAGGCACTTCAGGAAAGAGATCAGCAGCTTGCAGCGATCGGTGGTGCGGCGAAGCCTCGTGTTTAGAACAGAAGATTCACCGGCAGCGCCATCAGAGCGATGGAACTTTGTCGCGCTGCTGATCCATCAGGTGCTGTTTCGAGTCGCGTGGATCTTCAAGACCGAGAGCGTCATCATGCCGGCGTTTCTCGACACAATCACCGAATCCGGATTCATCCGCGGCGCGCTGCCGCTATTGAATCGGGCCGGCCAGTCACTCGCGCCGCTGATGCTTTCGGATCGGTTATCGGCGACGCCCCGGAAGTCTCGCTGGCTCAGCCGAACCACGTTCTCCATGGGCGCGCCGTTTCTGTTTCTGGGGGCGTGTATTCATTGGGGACAGGCGGAACTTCCGTCGTGGTTTGCCGTTGTTTTTCTCGGCGTGTACCTGCTGTTCTTTTGCATGCACGGGCTGAACGACACAACATACAGCACTGTGCTCGGCAAGCTCATCAAGGCCGATCATCGAGGTCGCTTGCAGGCGCTTTCGAGCACCGTTGGAACAACCGTCGCCATCAGCCTGGCGCTGGCTTTGCTGAGCCGATGGCTGAAGGGAAAAGGGCAGGCACCGTTTGAGTACATCTTCTTCTTTGTCGGCTCGGTCATGATGTTCGCTGGCGTCTGGGCGACCTCGCTGAGGGAAACGGCCGACTCCGCCGCGCCGCGACAGAAGCGGGAAGTCGCGACGGTCTTTCGAGATACCTGGAGTTTGCTCAAACATGACGCGATGCTGCGGCGGTTATGCATCATCGCGATGCTGTTCATTTTTTCGCAGATCATCTTTCCGCACTATCAATGGCTTGGACTGTCACTCAGCGGAGCATCCAAGTCGTATCTGATGGATTGGGTGATCGCGCAGCACATCGGAGCAGCGATCTTCAGTTCGATCTCCGGCCTCATGGCCGACCGTATCGGAACTCGCGCGGCGCTGAGACTGTTGATCTCGGCAGCCGTGCTGGCTCCGCTGATCGCGATTGGCCTGGCAGCTCTTGGGACCGTAAAGTGGTACTGGATCACGTTCCTCTGGATTGGACTTGTCCCGGTCACGCTTCGCATGCAGATCAACTACACGATTGAGATCGTGGAACGCTCAAAGCATCCCGCCTACATCAGCACTTTGAACCTGTGCATGGCGATCCCGTTTTTCTTTTCACCGCTCGTTGGAGGGTTCATCAACTGGTTTGGACACAAGGCCCCGTTCTTTGGTGTTTCGCTGGTGATTGCCGTCGCTGCGATGCTGACATGGACAATGAAAGAGCCCCGGAAGACTGCGCAGCAGACCGGCTGATGGTGTTCCTCTATAGAGGGCATGAATCGCCTTGATATTACTTTTGAAAAGATCGAGCCGGGAATCTGTATTCCGGGCTCCCTTAAGAATATAAACGTGGCAGGCGACCGGAGAATTTTCCTGAGTGGCATCGTTGGACGCTATTCGATCGTTGACGTGAAAATCCCGTGCTGCCAGGGCCTTCAATGGGTTTTGTGTTTCACCCGGAGTTTGCAAAATGGATGAGTTTATTCAGCTGATTATGAAACAGCTGGGCGTGAGTGCTGAAGAGGGCAAGTCAGCAACTGGCAGCATTATGAAGATGGTGAAGGATCAGGTCGGTGAATCGCTTTTTTCGCAGATCAGCGAAAAACTGCCCGGCGTTCAGGGCCTGATCGCAGCGTCTGAGAAAGGCGCGGCATCCGGTGGGGGTGGCGGCGGTTTGATGGGATCATTGACGTCACTTGCCGGTTCGCTGCTTGGCGACAAAGCAAAAGGTCTGGCAGAGATCACTTCAGTGTTGTCTAAAGCTGGATTGAGTCTTGATAAGATCCCCATGTTTATTTCTGCACTCGTCACGTTCCTCAAATCGAAGCTTGGTAACGAGTTATTTGCCAACGTTGCAGCGAAACTTCCCGAGCTGCTCGGAAAGTCGAGTTAACAACCGGCCGACGATCGAAAGAGGCCTGATCGTCGACCGAGTTGCAATCTGGCCGCTGGTCGGCAAGATACTCTCCGTATCGAACACGAAGCCTCGTCCGACGAACTATCCGGCGAGGCTTTGTTATTCTCCTTCAGTGCAAAGTATTTCCGTCGGAAGTACTCAGATTCATGAGCAGCATTAATCTCAACATTCCCAGCTCAGCACGGCGTGGGTGTATTGCAATTGGGAACTTTGACGGAGTTCACCGAGGGCATGTGGCCATGCTCCACAGTCTTCGGGAACTCGCCAATCGGGCTCAATCGCCGGCCGTTGTTGTGACTTTTGATCCACATCCGATCGCCGTTCTTCGCCCGGAATTCTCGCCGCCGATTTTGACCACAATTCGGGAACGAATTTCCCTGCTTCATAAACAAGGAGCGGATCATGTGGTGGTTCTGCCAGTGACGTCGTCACTCCTGCAGATGACTCCACAGCAGTTCTTTTTCGACGTTATCCTGAAACAGTTTGAAGCAAAGGGAATCGTGGAAGGCCCAAATTTCCATTTTGGGAAAGACCGATTGGGCAACGTCGATTTGCTAAAATCGTTTTGTAATGAGGAGGGCTTGTCCTGCCACATTGTGGCCAGCGTCGATACCGGCGATCAGATGATTTCATCCAGTCGAATTCGCGAACTACTCTGCAGCCGAGCGATGAAACAGGCGGTGGAACTTCTTGGACATCCGTATCGATTGACCGGGGTCGTCCGCAAAGGCGCCGCGCGAGGTCGAACGATTGGTTTTCCGACCGCAAATCTTGGTGACATCCCCACATTGCTGCCCGCTCACGGCGTCTATTCAGGATTCACAACAATATCCGGCCAGCGTTATCCAGTGGCGACCAGCGTCGGCCCCAATCCGACGTTCGGCGAACACCGTGAGAAGATCGAATGCCACATCGACGGGTTCTCAGGCGATCTCTACAACAGCGAGCTGAGCGTCGATCTGATTGGGGAAGTCCGATCGCTTCGTTCGTTCAGTTCCGTCGACGAACTTGTTCAGCAGATTAAGGCCGATGTTGAGATCTGCCGCCGTGAAGCGGTAGATTTTGTCGACGAACTCTAAGGAGACTTGGTTATCAGACCACTTCGTGCGAGGGTCTGCTGCTGCAGCGGCAGATGCAGATCTGAAGAAGGTTCGCGATTTTCTTCACGGTGCGAACAAAGGTCTCGAAGACGGACCCGTTTGCATTTCCGAACAAAGCCTACGACACTTGAAGCAGCAATCAGGTGCGTGATTCCCTGACGCAGCTTTGCTGGCCAATCTCAGACTGTTTCGTTTTTACCTCAGGTTGTATTGGTTTCCCATGAGAGGCCCTGTTCTTGATCGAGAAGAGTACATCGAGCAGGAGTACTTTTTTCGGGTCTATCGCGAGCGGCTTGAGGAAAATGTTCCCTCGCAGGAAATCCTGCAGACGATTCACGAGGAGATTCTCGCGACCACTCGACTTCCGATGGCCATCGATTTTATGCGAACTGAGATTCTTCATAGCGGAAGAATCAGCAATGCCATGATTCGTCTGCCGCATTATTTTGCCCCGTTTCAGGCGTTTGTAATTAGCCGGGCCGAAGATGATGAGTCGCGATTTGAGCAACTGACGGCCCTCAGAATTCTGGAAAGTGAGGCTCGCTACCGCGCAACGACGGCAACCATGCCTGGACTTTTCATCTTTCAGCTGGAGTGCGTTGCGAGAAATCGGCTTGGGTACATCGATGGATTGAAAGCCATGGCGGCAGACCCACTGTTCACTGAGGAATGGGGTCGATGGATCACGCATCTTCAGGCATCGCTTGGAGAACGGGAGCTGGCGGAAATCGTTTACGGAGCGTCTCAGCACCTTCACAATCGCCGAAAATCACTTCCCAGTTCCAGCAGAAGCAATGCTGCCCCTGAATCAGAACCCGGCCCGGCAAACATTCCTCACGCTCTGTTTGGAGACCAGGAGGGGCGAATTGCCAAAGCCAATATTGGTCGAGATCCGCTGTTCTTCTTTGCTGCACTTCAGCGACAACTCAACTATCCTGCCGTCCCTCGGTCCAGTCAGGCGGAAGACGACGAGAGTCGCAAGATTCCGGCGTTCCTTGAAGCTCGCCTAAGCAAAATTGAACAGCGCCTTAAGATTGCCGAAATGGAAGTTAAGGGCGGAATCGATTTGACTCGTTTTTACAAACAACCGGATGGCGAAGCTCCCAGGTTTGAATCCTGACAGCGGACTTTGGATGGTGCAGCGAGGGACTCCCGCTCGCCTTCCAATCCGCGTTTCTTCGAATGATGTTCCCAATATTCTGATCACAAATTTCGTTTAACCGCCAACATACTCAAAGCGACAGAACACTACTCATGTCCAGTCAGGTTGAAGCCAGCATCTATGATTTTCCGAAGTACTACGATCTGCTGTTCGGATCGGACGTCGCTTCTGAGTTTCGATTTCTGAAAGCCTGCATCGCCAAACACGCAGGCTGCGACGTCAAGCGAATTTTTGAACCAGCCTGTGGCACCGGCCGATTGCTGATCAAACTCGGACGGTCCGGCTATGACGTTTCCGGCAACGACCTTAATCCGAAGGCCGTCGATTTTTGCAACGATCGCCTTCGCCGCTACGAACTTCCGGAGTCGGTTGTTGTTGGCGACATGTCCAACTTCAAAGTCAAAAAGAAGTTTGATGCCGCGTTCAACATGATCAACTCATTCCGTCACCTGGCGACGGAAGTTCAGGCTCGCGGGCATCTGGAGTGCATGGCTCGAGCGATGAATAAAGGCGGACTGTACGTGCTGGGGATTCACCTTGAGCCAACTGCGTGTCCGCCGATGCAGGAAGAAAGCTGGTCAGCTCGCAAAGGAAACCTGGTCGTCAATTCGTACATGTGGTCCAAAGGTGTCGATCGAAAGAAGCGACTTGAGCATCTCGGCCTTCACGTCGACGTCTTTACACCGACGAAACGAATGCGTATCGTGGACCACATGGAGTACCGAACATACAAGCATGCTCAGTTCTTGTCACTGGTGAAGTCCGTACCGCAGCTCGAAATCGCTGAGACCTACGACTTTTCATACGACATTCGCAACCCTCATGTAGTCACAGGACGCACTGAAGATGTCGTGTTTGTGCTGAAGAAGCGATAAGTCCTGACCCGATTCGTCGAACAGTGGACGCTCCCCGGACGTCCACTGCTGCAAATCGGCGCCGCGTTGACTTAGGCCGCAACGTCATTTCTTTTTGTTCTTTTGTTTTTTGGTATTGTTCAATGGCCAGGGCATCACGCCGACTCGATCGGCCCAGTCTTGCCATTGTCCCGCCATCATTGCAACTCGGTCCGCGTGCTTCGCCTGCAGATCATTCATTTCCGTGCGATCCATAGCGATGTTGTATAGCTCCCAGTCGCCAGGATGCTTTGAGACCAGTTTCCAGTCTCCGTCGCGGATGGCTCGGTTCCCTTCGTGTTCCCAGAAGAGGGGTTGAGAACGCTGCAACGATTCGCCTGAAAAGGCCGGTGTGAGTGCCACGCCTTCCATCGGCTGAATCGACTGTCCTCGATACTCCGTGGGATAAGTCGCCCCGGCTAGATTCACACAGGTGGCCATCAAGTCGATTAAATGGGCGGGCTGCGACTCTAAAGCGTTGTGCCGCGACTTAGGAATCCCGGCAGGCCAGTGCGCCACCAGCGGTGTGCTGATGCCGCCTTCATGGACCCAGTGCTTGTATTCACGAAATGGAGTGTTGCTGACGTTGGCCCACGCTTCTCCATAGCCATGATAGGTATCCGCCGCTCCAGGCAGAATGCCGTATCCCTGCCTCACTGAAAAACCGTCCCGAGTCTGCTTTGGAATCATGTCAGGCTGAAGATACTCCGCTCCCAGCGATGGCATTGATGGCTTTGAATCACGGTCGTGGGGAGCAGTTTTCTGTGTGCCGCGACCCATTCCTTCAGCACAACCACCGTTGTCCTGAAAGAACAGAATCAGAGTATTGTCGAGCTGCTTCGTACGCTTCAGTTCGGCAACCAATCGACCCACGCCCTGGTCCAAAGAGTCGATCATCGCGGCAAACACTTCCATGCAGCGAGTTTCGAACTCCTTGTCGGCGACGAGGCTCCAGGCAGAGCCTCGCTGTGGCGTCAGTTCGCAGGAAGGATCAACCATTCCCATGGATTTCAGCCGTTCGAGCCTCGCTGCTCGGACTGCGTTGTAGCCCTGATCGTACCTGCCTTTGTACTTCGCAATGTCGTCTGCCTTCGCATGCATGGGCCAGTGAGGTGCTGTGTAGGCCACATACATAAAGAATGGCTTGTCCGCATGTTCTCGCGCGTGATCGCCGACGAACCCAGTGGCGTGATCACTAATGGCGTCGGTGTAGTAGAATTCCTTTGGCCTGTATTGCGGGTCGGCAAACGGCGAGATCAGCGAGTTATCACGGACCAGAGAATTGGGATCGAAGAAGCTTCCGGCTCCATGAATCGTTCCATAAAATCGGTCAAAGCCTCGCTGAAGCGGCCAGTTGCCCCTGTCTGTTTCGCTATTCGGATTGACATGCTTTGTCACATGCCACTTGCCGCACATATAGTTTCGATAACCCGCAGGTTTCAAAACTTCCGGGATCGTGACACATTGTCGATTGAGGTCGCCCCGATAAGCATCCGATCCCTTGTCCTCCATCATGTGGCCAATGCCTGCCTGGTGAGCATAGAGGCCTGTCAGCAATGTTGCTCGCGTTGGACAACAGCGGGCGGTGTTGTAGAACTGCAAAAAACGCACGCCGCGTTTTGCGAGTGCATCGAGGTTCGGTGTTGCGATCTCACTCCCATAGCACCCCAGATCAGACCAACCCATATCGTCGGCCATGATCAGAATGATGTTGGGAGGCGCTGCGACGATGGACTCGTCAGACGTGGTTGTCAAAACGAATACGATCACCGCTATGAAGCCGACGAAAGTTTTGGAATGTCTCATTCGGAAACTCCCTCGCCAACAGCATCGCTGAAAGTCATTGCTTCGGAAACAGTCTTCAACCCAATCGACTTGTAGGCGTTGAAGGGGCCGTCCGCACTGGTTTTCGGCCAGGTCGCTGAGTCGGCAAATTGCCCTTCGTCGCCATATTGCTTCTGAAGCCGCAGAATCTCAGCTTTCAGCTGAGCAAACTTCGCAGCCACGTCCTTCGACGGCGGTGCCGTCGCTGGATAAAGAAGGTTCAGCTGTTCGGTCGGGTCCTGTGTGAGATCAAACATCTCATAGGCATCCTGCTTCCAGTAATGAATCAGCTTGTGAGTTGCCGTGCGGACTCCATAATGAGCCACCGTATTGTGATGGCCTGGATCGTGATAGTATCGATAGTAAACGCTTTTGCGCCAGTCGCCGGGCGAATCACCACGCAGTACCGGGGCGAGCGAACGTCCCTGCATTGATTCGGGGATTGGCAACCCCGCCAGATCAAGAAACGTCGGTGCGAGATCGATGTTTGAAACCATTTGATCAGGAATGCTGCCTGCCTTAACTCCCGGACCTCGCACAAGCAGAGGGACTCGAAGGCCGGGTTCATACATAAAGCGTTTGTCGTACAGACCAAGATCCCCCAGATACCAGCCGTTGTCAGCTGAGTAGATGACGATCGTGTTCTTTGCCAGGTCAGTCTGGTCAAGATAGTCGAGGACTTTGCCAACGCCATCGTCAACGCCCTGAACACAGGCAAGGTAGTCCTGCATGTATCGCTGATACTTCCACTTCACGAGTTCTTTGCCAGTCAGCGTCTTCCCATCAACCACCAGTTCCATGGGTTTGAAATTGTACCACTGAGCCAGAGCCGGGCCTTTCAGATCGGTTGGCGGAACAAGCTTTAGATCACGACGAGTCAGGTCCCGGGCAACAGTCTGTTCGTTGATGGGTAATGCAGTCGGCCGAGTCGCATAGTCATCCCAGAGCGTCTCCGACTCAGGACTCATATGGTCTTTAAAGCGAGCCTTGTTTCGATCATCCGGCTCCCACGCTCGGTGCGGTGCTTTCTGATGCAACATCAGAAAGAAGGGTTTGTCCTGCGGCCGGGTCTTAAGGAATTCGATACCGAGGTCGGTTGTGATATCAGTGCAATGACCATCGATCGTAAGCTTGCGCCCGGAAACCAGAAACGTGGGATTCTTGTAGTCGCCCTGCCCAGGGAGAACAATCCAGCGATCGAAACCCGTGGGATCAGAACCAAGGTGCCACTTGCCAATCATGCCGGTGTGGTATCCACCCGACTGAAGATGTTTGGCAACATGGTCTCGTGAACCTTCAAAGCGATTGAAGACCGGCACGCCGTTCATGTGCGAATATTGCCCGGTCAGCAAAGTCGCTCGGCTGGGAGTGCAGATCGAGTTGGTGACAAACGAGTTCGTGAATCTCGCGCCATCTGTGGCGAGGCGATCAATATGTGGCGTCTGGTTAACCTTCGACCCGTACGCAGAAATTGCATGCTGAGCATGGTCATCCGAGAAGATAAACAAAATATTCGGCCGCTCAGCGCGGGCTGCGGGAAGTTCAGAAATGAGAGCGAACAGGAAAAGAAAACTGATTAGCCAACGTTCTGTCTTCATTTGAATTCACTGACGATAGGGGTGGGATTCTCGTTTGAGGTAGTGATGTACTCCATTCTAACCAATGTTTCCATGTGGATCGCGAAATTTCAGCGATTGCGATTCCATGCGAGTGCCAGGGGAGCAGTGGCGACAGGCAGCACGATCAAGGCTGAAAACGCCATGATCAATGGGTAGGCCACCAGCGGCAGTTCGGCCGGGCGAAGCATGAACGCAATGACGGCAAGGATGATCCATGCAACGACAGTTTGCAATGCCCCAGTCTGGCCCAACAACTGCCGACGACGTGCCTTCACGATCACAAATGCAGTTCCCGTGACAACAAGCAGCGAGAATACCACAGGCCACACTTGGAAAAGCAACTGCTGTGCCTCAGCCGATGCCAGCTCCTTCACGATGATGTCCACGACAAACCCAAAGATGAGCAGTCCACATGTCGACAGGAGAAACAGACCGCTTCTGCCTGTCATCATGATCGTCGCCGCAGTTGTCATCGCGATCCAGGCTCCCAGCAACGTCAACGGCAGATACCAGCTCTCAATCGCCTGAGGTATTGACGGCGCGGGAACATTGGCAGCAAATCCTGAGACGAATCGAGTCAGCAGCAGAACCAACGACCAAATCGCCCAGCCACACAGCACGCTCTTCCCTGCGTTGCGAAGAATGCACGATGCAAAAGTCGACGTGGAAATTGGCCGAGTCGCAAGGAAGTGCCCCATGTGATCCAGCTCACTGATATTGGCGAGATCCCGGATCGTCGGATTGTGGTGTCGAATCTGGTTTCCACTCGACACACTACCAACCATCAATCCCGTGATGGCGGCAACCAGCGAAAGGACTCCTCCGCCACCGATCAGCCCTTCCTGAAGTTCCCTCAGGAGCTGGCTGACGTTTCCGATTGCTGCGAGTCGCACGACGAACACCAGTGCGGCAAAGACAAGAAGCGTTGCCACGGCCACGGGGAGGGCGATTCCTTTGTATCGCCATTCATACCACAATTGGGCCTGCTCGGCAGAACGGAATGGCCTCTGATTATTTTTCGTCCTGCTGGCCCATCGTTCCATTGCGTCTTCCAGAATGTTCCAGATTCTGAGCGCCTGTATTCGTTCGCCACATCGATCGCGAGTCACGGCCGCGACAGTCAACCAGTACGAAGCGGCAACGGCAATCAACATCATGACCCCGTCGCCCGGTGTTACTTCAGACCAGTAGTGGCTCGGCTGAGCCATCCACGTTCCATACTTCGACTGCAGCCAAATGAAGCAGACAATCACCGGCAATCCGGTCAGCACCGGACCTCGCAACGTTCGATGTTGAATCGACACCATCAGTTGTGCCGACGCCCAGGCAACGCCGGCGAATAGTGATGGCCCAAGTATTGGAAGTCCGCTGTCGAACAGCTTGTTTTGTATCCAAAGTGAGGCGGCCACATGCAGGGACATCAATATGCCTCCAGGAAACATATGCCACGCGACCAGGGAACGAGTTGAGATTGGCGCCGAGTAAAGCCGTGAAAGTGATCCCTGAGCCGTCAAGAGTCCTAGCGTGAATTGCATCATCATGATTGGAAGGAACATAACATGCATAATCACGAACTCTGGCTCGCTCAGATCAACACCTTCCCGACAGAGTGCACCATAGACCAGCATCGGCAGCGAGTTGCCAACCATGAAGAACGCCGGAACTTTCCATCTTCCGCGCGAAGACATCTCCCACAAAAGTGATTGAGGAATAGATCGCATTTAAACTCTCCGCAGGTTGTCGAACCAGACCGCCAATGAGACCATTGGGCAAATGAGACCATTGGGCAAACGAGACCATTGGGCAAACGAGACCATTGGGCAAACGAGACCATTGGGCAAACGAGACCATTGGGCAAACGAGACCATTGG
>JANMEV010000435.1:0-4251 GCA_031377305.1 Planctomycetota bacterium
CGAAAAATCACGCCCGGAAAACAGCCGACCTGGTAAGCCCCGGCCCGAGCATCGCCGCGCGTCTCGGCCTGATCGAACAGTTGGCCGACTGGACTCCGTTGCGGAATCACGCGGCAGTCGAATTCCGGCCGCTCGTCCTGTTGATGAAGATGAGTCGGCCGATGCCTCAGGGATGATGCGGCTGCAGAAGTTTCTGGCGATGGCCGGTGTTGATTCGCGTCGAAATTGCGAAGAGTACATTCGCACGGGCCGCGTGACTGTGGATTCGGAAGTTGTGATCGACCCAGCTCGATCCGTGAACCCGCTGACCCAAGACATTCGAGTCGACTCAGAGCGACTGCGAAAACCTCGCTTTCGATACTTCCTTGTCAACAAGCCCAAGGGTGTTCTTTGCACCAACAGCGATCCTCAAGGTCGTCCTCGCGCTGTGGACCTGGTGCCGGTGAGTGATCAGCGTCTGTTTACCGTTGGCCGCCTGGACGAAAATACAGAAGGCATGTTACTGCTGACAAATGATGGTGACCTGGCTCAAAAGCTGGCCCATCCTCGCTTTGAAGTCATTCGACGCTATCGCTGTCACGTGGCCGGTATTCCGCAACCGGAAACATTGAATCAGCTCCGCGACGGGATGTACTTTGCTGAAGGCTACTTCAAGTTTCGCAGCGTCCATATCTACAAGCGTCGCGGTCAAAGTGTCGTTTTGGAAATGGAACTTCAGGAAGGCAAGAACCGTGAAATTCGACGATTGATGGCGCGAGTTGGGCACAAAGTGCTGGCTCTGGAAAGAGTGGCGTTTGGCCCGTTGTCGCTGGGAAGTCTGGCTCCCGGGCAGCATCGTGAATTGCAGCCGTTTGAGATTCATGAACTGCATCACTTTGCGGAACACGGTGCCAAGCCCGTTGCCCGAGGCCCCCGTGCAAATGACGGTTTTGGCTACCGATCCGGACAAACGCGGGGCGCTTCCCGCAAGCGTCCGCCTGTGATCAAAGATCGTGCGCCTCAACGTGAATCGAGTGAAATTGAACGAAACGAGCGGCCTGTTGCGGAAAGAAGCTTAAGGCCGTCATCTGAGGGTTCACCGCGAGCTCGTGCACCTCAGCGTGAGGCACGTCCGCCGCAACGCGACACGGATCGACCGATGCGCAGCGAGCGACCAACTGGCGAGAGCCGTGGCCGCGACCGCATGCCGCCGCGAGACCGAAGTCCTGCCGACGGCGAAGTGCGCGGTCGCGCCGCGCAGCGAGAGCAACGTCCGCCGCAACGCGAGATGGGTGCCACAGCCCGCAGTGAACGACCTTCCAGCGAAAGCCGAGGCCGCGATCGTATGCCTCCGCGGGACCGAAGTTCAGCCGACGGTGAAGTGCGCGGTCGCGCCGCGCAGCGAGAGGAACGTCCGCCGCAACGCGAGATGGGTGGCGCTGTCCGCAGTGAGCGACCAACTGGCGAAAGCCGAGGCCGCGATCGGATGCCTCCACGTGAACGGAGTTCGGTTGACCGACGCGAACGTGGCCCCGTCGATGGCGAAGTGAGAGGCCGTGCGTCGCAGCGTGAACAACGCCCGCAGCCACGCGAAGTGCGTTCGGCGGTTCCGCGGGAACCCAACCCGGCGGATGGTTTCGCCGACGTTCGAAAGCCAGGGCCAAAAAGAGCTGCGGCAAAAAAACGCGGTCCGAAAAAACCGTTCCCGTCCAATAAGCAGAAGCCGTTGGCTCCCATCGACAAAGGCCGAGATCGACGCAAAGGCCGTTAGTGTTCTTTCAGTCGTGAATTGACAGGTTAGTGGAACACCACAACTCATGACTGACAAAGCACTCCCTGCAACCAGACCGAACTGCGTGTATTCCGGCTTTGGTTGGAGGCGATCTGGGGATTCGCTCTGTTCCGTTTGGTTGATGGAGAAAACCCACTACGGAGACACGGGCCACATTGTTGCCCGCCACTCCGTGGCGGGTTCGAACGCCAGACTGTTTCAAAGAAACCACTTATGCCGTGTCGCAGGACAACCATCCGCCCGTAAAAAAACGGTTGAGCAACCTCGGGGTACGCTCAGCCGTTCAATGTTCTGTGCTGGAAAGTACCAGTCAGACTACTTTCCCTTGGCTGCTGGCTTCTTTGCAACTGGGGCTTTGGCTTTTACAGCCTTAGCAGCGCCAATCTTTGCCTTTGGTGACTTCGTCGCCTTTGTTGACTTGGCGGCACCAGTCTTTGCCTTGGTCGACTTTGGTGCTGCTGCTGGTTTAGCAACTGCTGTCTTTGCCTTAGTTGACTTTGGGGCAGCTGACTTTGCTGAGGTGCTCTTTGCGGCCATGATCATTTTCCTCCGTGAGGATCTGCGGCACCGGTGAAATTTGCAGGATGTCCGCCGGTGCCAGGCTCGAACAACCGCGAGTACTTAATTGGTTGCGGCGGGGCCAAACAAGACCCACCAGTAACAACCTTCAAGTGTTATAGGTGACTTCCGTCGAGTACGTCAAGCGGAAATCCTTGTCCATCAACACCTTCCCTTCAATCGACTGTCCCTAAGTTTTTACTTTGATCGATTTCCAGAAAAATTTGCCTGTAACAAAAGATCGTCGTAATCGTTTCCATCAGTGCAAGTGGACCTACTTCTGGCTGTCAGCATTGAGCCTTGAACCGACTCGCCATCGACTGACGATATCATCGCATTGTGATGTGTTTACTGCGTTGGATTGTGCATCCGTGAACACTTCATCGGGTCGCAATTTGCCACAAGACCCATGACATCAGGAGAGAACGAGCGGACCAAAACGCAGTTCTTATCCAGTTCGAAAGAACGAGTCGCCGCCAAGTCCTGTGCTCGAATCCTTTTTCCAGCCGCTTGTGCAACGGCACCTGAATCAAAAATGTGGAGGCCCATAAAAGCCCCGTCATGACAGCACCGATTGTTAATTCTGCTTCAACGGAGGTTATTGGCTTCAGCCATAGCCACCCGGAAGTTGCCAGTTCACAGATCATCAACGGCAACACGACGGGCGTAATTCTGCGGCAATGAGCGTGTTCGTAATCGATGAACCGATCTTCGGGGACAAAGGACATCAAAGGATAGTTGACCAACTGAATGAGCCAGATTAGCCCGGTCATGGCAAAAGTCGAAAAAATACAGGCGATAAGTATCACGGACATGTCGGTGTGCCATAACGGTGTCGCAGCGAGAATGCTGTTTGAACGAAGCAAAGACGTCGATTGACGATTTATAGATTTCCGCACAGCCGTTGCCAGATCCCGACGGTAAATTGCGATAACTCGTGGGTCGGCCTATCCTCAAATTGACAAGCGTTCGTGTCCAACGGCAAAGTACTGGGAGCGAGGGGATCTTGACCTGTCGCGAGTTGGAGATCGAGCGAACTCTGCACGAGAACATGTGAGTGAAAGCGTGCCGACCTGAGACAGTTCGGCCTATGGCGCCCGTTTCGAAAACACAAAACCGTCCCGCGCGGCGTCGATCGTGATGATGTCACCCGCGGTGTAGTTCCCTGCAAGCAACTCGTTGGCCAGAGCATTCTGCAGACGCTGCTGGATCACTCGCTTCAAAGGACGAGCCCCATACATCGGATCGAAGCCTTCGTTCGCGAGCAACGTTTTTGCGTCGTCGCTAACTTCCAGCTTGTAGCCGTTTTTCTCCAGTTGCGAGTTCAGCTTTTGCAACTGCAAATCCACGATCAGACGAATCTCGTCGCGACCCAGTGGATGAAACACGATTACTTCGTCGACTCGATTGAGGAACTCAGGCAGGAAGTGCTTCGTCAGAGCATCCATCACTCGATTGTGGATCTCTTTCTCGTCTGCCTTGCCGGACAGTTCCTGAATCGCCTGGCTGCCGATGTTGGACGTCATCACGATAATCGTGTTCGTAAAATCCACAGTGCGGCCCTGGCTGTCGGTCAGACGGCCGTCGTCCAGAAGCTGCAGCAGGATGTTGAACACGTCGCGATGAGCCTTCTCAACTTCGTCCAGAAGAATCACGCAGTACGGATTGCGACGCACGGCTTCCGTCAGTCGACCGCCTTCCTCGTAACCCACATAACCCGGAGGCGCACCGATCAGACGAGCCACACTGTGACGTTCCATGAACTCGCTCATGTCGATGCGAACCATGTTGCGTTCGTCGTCGAACATGAAGTTCGCAAGAGCCTTGCACAGTTCGGTTTTACCAACACCGGTCGGACCAAGAAACATGAACGAACCAATCGGCCGATTGGGATCACCCATGCCCGAGCGTGCTCGTCGAAC
>JANMEV010000448.1:0-26117 GCA_031377305.1 Planctomycetota bacterium
TCGTTTAACCGTTAGCCGGAGGCGTACGTTTGTGGCCGCATCCGCGTACGCCTCCGGCTGACGGTTAAACAAACCCGTCGTGACCGCAATATAGAACTCCAAAACTCCCCTTCCCCAGCTGCGATTCACTGAAAACTGCACACTGAACACTGAAACCTGAACAATCACCCCATGAGCAGCAAATCAAAGACATCGAACAACTGATTGAGGTTCTTGACGCGGAAGTGTCTCCAAATAATCACGGTCAACCGGCCCAGACAACGACGCCGGCCGCTGGCCCAACTGCGGATGGAGCCTCGCCGTTCGGTCGTGGAGGGTTCGGAGGGAGGTCAGCCCCGGCAGGAACTCCCATCGCAGAATACCGTCGTCGTTTGAACGATCTGGAAAAGCCCGTGCTTGATTTGGCAGAGAAAGTCCGAACAGCCGGGACATCCCTCGGCAAAGAACATCCGGAATATCAAAAACTCCTCGCTGATCTACGAGCCCTCGTTCAACAAACGTTTGCAACACGTCAGGAAATCCAGCGATCCGAACTCGCTGAATTCACTCGTCGCCTGGAACGCATGAAGCAGGCGATTGAGACTCGGGAAAAGATCGCGGACAAGATTGTGGATCGGCGACTTGAAGAGTTGTTGTATCCGAAGACCGATAGGAAGTCTGCTTCGCGACTCTCAAGTCAGCCCGTGATCGGGTCACCCGGTCTGGCCAAGGAAAGTTTGCTATCCGAAGACAAGGACGATTCGGCAGCGTCAGGGTGTCAATGTGCCAACGAGAATTTAATTGTGCATGCCGTTGTTCTCGATGGTTGGCCAGTGGCTGCCACTGACTCGACATTTCAATTTGCAATCCGAAATCAGACCGTCACGCCGGCAGCCGCTTTACGGCTTCAGGAACTGGTGAATCAAAAGAAGTTGGTTGTCGCCATCAATCAGCAGTCAAGCACGAAGCAAGGCCAATCGGTAGAGTTGATGTTTGGTGCCGCTCCCACCATGACAATAACGCCGTTTGAAGAAGCTGGAAAGCCGGTGCTGGACGTCAGCATCGCGCAAGTTAAGAACCGGCTCAAAGCTACTGACACCAGGAATAGAAAAGCAATAGAGACTTTCCTCTCCATACTTCCGATCGAATCATTCTTGTGCCCGATGTTGTTGCCGACAGCGAAATTTTTCGGGCAGGAATCGACTCACTTGTCATTTATGCAAATCGATCCCCGTACAGAGCGAGTGTAGTGTCAACCAAATCGTCAAGGATTCTTCTGATGGTCGAACTCGATGGCAAAGTCCGATTCGATTCTGTTCCATTCAGCAAGCAAAACACGAAGCAGGGTGAACGCATTCAGGCGTTTCGATACGAGAAGGGAAATGAGTTCTTTGCAATGAAAGTTGGTGAAGTAAGTCTTGGCATACAGCCAATGCAACTCGACAAAGCGACCAATTCATGGGCTGGTACGGTGTTCCTCAATCGAACTCAAGTCGAGTCTATCGGCATTGTTTCAGCGAAGGACGAAATTGTCCCTGCGACAGCGCTTTCGGAATGGAAGCTCGAATGAACACTTGGCAGATGCTGTCGGCGTTGTCACGGCCCGGGTCGATCCCAATCTTGTTTTGCCAGCCGCTGCCTTTCGATCAATATGCTCGGATTGCTCGGATGAACCTTGACGTCAGGTCGCCCGTGTTTTGAAGTCTCAAACGACCGAGTCCTGCGAAAACCGAGTGCCATCGTAACGCGGCTGATAGAAACGTCGAGATGCGAGGCTAGAATCCGTCGGACAGATTTCAACGCCCGCAAAGAAAGACGCGTAATGACGGCTCAGGTCTATCAGCACAACTTCGCCAATGTCACAGACTACCTGCATCACCGTGACCCCTATTTGATGGTCGGCTCCATTGAATTGATCGGCGACCGGTCCATCGAAACGGCTACGCGAGTGACAGGCAAAGAGTACTTTATCTCTGGTCATTTTCCCGGATCGCCCATTGTCCCCGGGGCGATGTTGCAGGAAATGACCACTCAATCGGCTGGCATCCTGCTGGCCGCTCGGTTCAACCCGATGAGAGAGTTCAACACGCACGATCCATTTTTCAATGAATATGCTTTGGGAGTGCTGGTCAGAGTCAAGGGGGCCAGGTATCGAAGCTTTGCCCGGCCCGGTGACATACTGCACACACATGTGGAACTGATAGACCAGGTCGGCGAAATCTTCGAATTCAAAGGTCGCATTTTGCTGGATGGAAAAGTCATCATGAACACCCGCTTTCAACTTGCCAACATTCTGTCGAAAACGCTGCAGGGCGATCGAGGGACCGTGAGCAGTCGCTAACGCATCGCTACGGCCGGAAGCTGGGGTCCGCGTTATCTGCTGGAACGCGGTAGCAACCGGCTCCCAACCTTGAGCCGCCGCCCAGTGGCCAATTCTGTGAACCGCGATTGCAAGCGTTGACGCAACACGAGCCGGAATCTCCGCTTATCGACTTGTCACTTTTGATGTGTTGGATCTTCTTGAAGCGTAATTCCTGTGCCGGACCCACAACGCACCGTCGTAGTGATCGGGGTGGGCATGTACGGACTGGCTTGCGCGCAGATGCTCAGCGAACACGGTCTGTCGATCACTGTCATCGTCAAAGGACGACGGCCCGACGGCCGCATGTCGACTCGCCAGGCCGACGCCGGGCTATTTAACCATGGATGTCAGGTCATGGCCGCCGCCGATGAGAGATTTCGTTATCGACTCGAAGAATGGCACAACTGCTGCTTCCACGCATTCGTGAGGATTCAGAAGTTTTAGATTCAGCGGCATCGACAGTCTTGAGTGATAAAGAAACGATTTCCCGGATGATCCGGGAATCGAGCCTTCACCAGTTCGATGACCTGCTTGCGAAGTGTCGGTCTGGTCGAATTTCCAGCACGAGACCCAGCACGTCAGAAGTCGCCTGAAGTTGTTCAAGAACGCGGAAATCTCCCGGCTCGACCATGATCAGGCGCTCGGGCTTCAGTCGTTCAACATCACGAGACAGACTCTGGCCAAATGTTTTGCCTCGATCTTTTGAGCGATGCAGGTGGAGTTCATGGTACTCGACTCGACGATTTGCATTCTTCAATTCGTCTCGAAAGTGCCGCATCGCAGACAGGAAGATCGCGATCCGCAGTTTGTGACACCAAGTGTGCGTCGCCTCTTCGTCAACTTCGGCCATCCAGACTGCGTCATGTTCGCAATCAAAATCGTCGAACGCGGCGGAGGCGTGATCGAGCTGATCTCCAGCCACGAGAATCAAGTTACGAATCATGAGCGTTCAGCAATCACAGGCTGAGTTGTCGGTAGGTCATGATGGTCACGATCACGCCTCGTAACGACCATCCCACGGTGCGAATCCAGTTCGTCGAGACAAGCTTGTGATAGTGAGTCATCGAGAATTCACTGATCAGAGCGTTGTGAGCAGGGATTGAAAGCGTGGCTGTCGAAACCCAAATCACCGCAAGCAATCCCGCACCGAACCATGCAAGCGAGGCACATTCACGCAGGGGAAACTTCAGCAGGATGGCCGCCGTGATCACTTCCAGAAGCATCGCCGGGCCTACAACCCATGTTGTCAGTTGATTGTGAAGCCGTTCGTATTCCGGAAAATGCTAGCGACCCACGTTCGCATCCAGCGAATAGTGCACGATCTGAACAAACCAAATCAACCCCACCATGAAAAGGGTGCTGGCCAGATTGGAAAGGAGAATAAGCTTCACTTAACCCAGCTCAGGGAAATAGGGCGATCGTTGCCGGTCGATATGTCGCGGCTCAGCACCGGTTTCTATCAAGTAGTGATCACCGCAGGCTCGTTAACGGATTTGCGACGTGCAGAATGCCGATTGTCAGCAATCCAGTCCTGACGGGTATAGCTGATGACGGACGTGTCCGTTTCCTGAACCTCAAGCATTGCAAGGGAAAAACCCATCTGAGTAATCTCGGTAAACAGCAGATGGCAAAGATTTTCTACGCTGGTTGGCCCGTCCATCACCTTGAGCTTCAGCGACTCGCCCGTGCGGGCCATGTGCTGCTTTAGCGTTTCGTAGAGCGGGTCGCCGCGGTGGATCAACATGCCATGATCATAGTTCTGCTTCAGCCACGGTTCGACTTTCTCATCAAAATCGCCAAACAGCGTGCTGATTTCGCCGTCGCGTTCCACCTCGAAGTGACACTTCACACCATAGCGATGACCATGCAGATTTCTGCATTTGTCCTGAAGTGTTTCGTTGCGATGAGCTGCGTAGAACTTGTACTGCTTCTGAATGATCACAATCAACTCTCCTGTTGCGCCTGAGTCCAATTCTATGTACCGGAGAGTCTGATTGACACTCCTGTTTCTGATTCGCCGCGGTTTCAATTTGGCATATTAATCAGCGACATCAACTCTCCCCGGCTCGCTGCATCACTTCGAAACAAGCCCCGCATCGTGCTGGTCACAGTCAGGCTGCCGGACTTGCGAACGCCCCGAATGGACATGCATGAATGTTCGGCCTTGATGATCACGCCCACAGCCCGGCTGGCCAGACGATCCTCAATCAGGTCGGCCACGGTCTGCGTCACCCGTTCCTGAACCTGCGGACGGCGCGAGACCTCTTCCACCACACGAGCCAGTTTACTCAGGCCAGTCACTCGACCGTTTGGAATGTAGGCGACATGAGCCACTCCACGAAACGGTAGCAGGTGATGTTCGCACATGCTGGTGAAGGGAATATCGCGGACAAGTACGATTTCGTCGTAGGTCTCTTCGAACGTCACTTCGAGATGACGTCCTGGGTCCTGCTGAAGTCCGGAAAACATCTCCGCGTACATTTTGGCGACGCGTCTTGGCGTTTCCAATAAACCATCCCGATCCGGATCCTCACCCACAGCGCGGAGAATTGTGCGAACAGCGCCCATGATGGCCGCCAGATCAACGGGCACAGCGTTCAACAGTTCCAGACGCGTGTGCCGAGATTCGTTGGACCGCACGCAGCAATTGTCAGTGGATGACTCATCAGTCAGAGCTTCATTGCAAGTGATTGACATTAAAACTGATCTTCCATTCATTCGAGGAGATTGGGTCACGACTGCGGGTCATCCCGAACGTAAACGTCCAGAACGTTCACGCAGGCGTTTTGGTCGATCCGCATTTTTACTGTGAGAGATAACACGATTTTCTTCGATGACCTCGAAAAGCTGTCATTTCGTGAGGAAGTCATTATTTCATCAGGGAAGCCTGTGAATCTGCTGTTTTCCGATGCCCGTCACTGCTGTCTGGGAATCTCCTCTTTACGAGGTTTTTGGGGAGAGCAACACTCTCGCTGAGCTGATGGAGACATCGACGTATTACTCGTCAAGGTTTGGCAGGAGCCTTACCCCCCAGGTCGGGACAGGCTTCAGGAGCCGCCATCGCTGTCGGCAATTGGACGTTTGTGTCACATGTGTCAACCAAAATGACGAAGCGGAAGCTGTCACGGTTAACAAAAAGCCGCTGTCACGGTCTGACCGATGAACGTTGTGAACGAAATTTGTGGTAGTCTCGCATTGGTTGTGAAAGAAAGGGTCGTGGCAGATGAGCAAGAGAAAATTGGCCAAGATTGGCTATATCGTGGCGGCAGGAGCGTCGTTCGTGTTTTCAATTTCGCTCTGGTTTACTGGCAGCAAAGACGAGGGAATGTTCGTGGGGCTTTGGGTGCCTTCAATTCTGAGCTTTGGAACTCTTGTATTGGGGAGCACCTCCAATGGCAAATAGCGATCTGCTCATTTTTAGCGTAGGCTGTGTAGTGTTTGCTATCGCATTGCTGTCCACGTTCATCTCACTAATTGTCAGTGATAAAACTGTCGAATAGCGGAATGAAGATCACGTACTGGTTGATCATGGTTCAGCTACTTGGAACGAGGATATTAGATGGTGGAAGACACGGAATCGGAGAAACCTCGTTCGATTGTGCTGACAGGTGCGACAGGTTATGTCGGTGGGAGATTGCTGACGCTGCTTCAGAAGCAGAACATTCGCATCAGGTGTCTGACGCGTCGCCCGGAGGTATTGGCAGATCGGCTCTCGCCTGCCACTGAAGTCGTCGCCGCTGACGTGCTCGATCGCGAATCGCTGGCAACCGCTTTCTCTGGCGTGGACACAGCGTATTACCTTGTGCATTCGATGGGTGCTCATGGAAATTTTGAAGAGCAGGACTTGCTCGCTGCCAGAAATTTTGCTGAATCCGCCACTGCCGCTGGAGTTCGGCGAATTATCTACCTCGGGGGTCTTGGCAATCCCGACCATGAATTGTCGAAACATCTTCGCAGCCGCCAGGAAACAGGTGACGCACTGCGGGCTCATCATTCGCAGGTGATAGAGCTGCGTGCGTCGATCGTCATCGGGTCAGGAAGTTTGTCGTTCGAAATGATTCGAGCGTTGGTCGAACGTCTACCCGTGATGATTTGCCCTCGCTGGGTCCATGTGAAAGCCCAGCCAATCGCCATTGAAGACTTGCTGGCGTATCTCCTGGCGGCGGCTGAACTGCAGAGTTCAGGATCTCAGGTTTTTGAAATTGGCGGTCCGGATCAGGTTTCGTATGGACAGATTATGCAGGAATACGCGCGGCAGCGAGGCCTGTCTCGCTGGATGATTCCGGTTCCGTTTTTGACGCCGTATCTTTCGAGCCTGTGGCTAGGGTTGGTGACTCCTTTGTATGCTCGCATCGGGCGAAAACTGGTTGAGAGTCTTCGCAACCCAACGCTGATCTCGAACAACCTTGCATCAACAACGTTCTCGATTCGCCCCAGGAACTTCCGAGATGCGATATCGCGTGCTCTTGTCAATGAAGATTGCGAGTTCGCCGCCACGCGGTGGTCGGATGCGCTTTCATCTGCAGGCGAACAGCGATCGTGGGGTGGCAGTCGATTTGGGTCAAGATTGGTTGATTCTCGAACGGTCCTGGTGAATGTCCCGCCTGAACAGGCATTTTCTCCGATTCGCCGAATCGGGGGTCGCACGGGTTGGTACTACGCAAATTGGCTGTGGACAGTACGAGGATTCATCGATCTGTTGATCGGCGGAGTAGGAGTGCGGCGCGGACGCAGAAATGAAAAGTCGCTGCGCGTTGGCGATTCGCTGGATTTTTGGCGTGTGGAGATGTATGAACCCGGTCATCGGCTTCGGCTGTTCGCGGAGATGAAGGTTCCCGGGCGTGCATGGCTGGAGTTTGAAGTAAATGCCTGCAAGGATGGTTCTACAATCCGGCAAACTGCGATCTTCGACCCCCTGGGGCTCTTTGGAATGCTGTATTGGTACGGGATTTATCCCCTGCATCAGCTCGTGTTTGCTGGCATGCTTCGAAACATCGCGCGGGCCGCGGAGGCAACGACTGCTGCAACAACGGCGGCTGTTACCGGGGTCGGTGAGACAACGGCTGACGCTTTAACGAAGAACGGCACAACACAGCAGGCTTTGATTTCGGGGCATTGTGGGGAAGGTAAGTCATGACACGAAAGCCGGTCGTTGTGATCGGAGCCGGACTGGCAGGATTAAGCTGTGCCCGACTGCTGTTGAAACACAATGTCGACGTCGAAGTTTTGGAATCGCAGAACGATATCGGTGGCCGCGTTCGCACGGACGGTGTCGATGGATTTCTGCTCGACCGTGGGTTTCAGGTTCTTCAAACTGCCTACCCGGAAGCAGCCTCGCAGCTTGACTACGATGCACTTCAACTTCACGCATTTGAACCCGGAGCGTTGATCCGGTCTTTCGGACGAACTGTCGAGATGAGCGACCCCTGGCGACGGCCGGGAAAGCTCTTTTCCACAGCGTTCAATGGCATCGGCAACTTCTCCGATCGCCTGAAGTTGGCCAAGCTTCGATGGCATGTGACTCATTCGTCCGTGGATGATCTCTGGAATGAGCCTGAATCGACAACGCAAGACTACCTTCGCTCAACGTGCGGTCTTTCCTCGGACATGGTGGATCGTTTCTTCCGACCGTGGTTTTCGGGGGTCTTTCTGGAAAAGGATCTCGCAACCTCGAGCCGTTTTTTCAGGTATCTGTTTCGTATCTTTGCTCTGGGTGAAGCCTCGTTGCCGCGTGACGGCATGGGAGCCATTCCGAAGCAGTTGGCTTGTGAGTTTCCAGGCTCCGCAATTCGGCTTTCGACGCCTGTCGAATCGCTGGAGGCAAATCGCGTGCGACTCAGGAGCGGAGAGAATATCGATTGCCGTGCGATCGTGCTCGCCGTCGAAGGACCGGAAGCAACGCGATTAACGAACGGCTTGATTCAATCGCCCGAGGCACGAGCGACAACGTGCATCTACTACGGCGCTTTGCAGGCACCGTTCGAGGAATCGTTGCTTGTTCTCAACGGCGACATGTCGGGGCCCATCAACAATCTCTGCGTTGTCAGCAACATCGCGAAGAGCTATGCGCCGGAAGGTCAATCGTTGATCAGCGTTTCGGTCGTCGGCACGCTCAACTTGACGGCAGGCGAATTGGAGCATGCCGTTCGTCGCCAATTGAGAGAATGGTATGGCGCTCAGGTTGATGAATGGTCGCATCTGAGGAGTTACTTCATTCCTTTCGCGCTCCCCGCTCAACCGCCGCGTTTTGGAGCCCGTGTTTCTGTTTCGCCGCGTTTGGGCGATGGCCTTTATCATTGCGGCGACTATTGCCAGTCATCATCTATTCAAGGTGCAATGGTGAGCGGGAGAAAAGCGGCTGAGGCCGTCATAGCGGGACTGTCGGGGCAACTCTGATCCCCACGGACCCCGATGCGACTCGTTCGCTTTGGCGGGCTTTGCCCCAGTGAACTGTTCGGTCCATCCGAAAATTTCGGTTTCGCGACTGGCGAGAGTTAGTTTTCCGCAACGCATGCGGTACCCAAAGGTCGAAAGAGAGAAGTACCGTCGTCGTGTTTGGCGAAATCCCAGGCGTGCGAAAGGCCAATTTCATGTCTATTGAACCAGGCAAAGATTCACCAGCGCGCATCACGTTGCTGCTTGAGCATTCAAGAGGGACCGTTGAAGTCGTGATGCGGATGGTTGAAGGCGGAAGCCTCGTCGAATATCAGCCAGTCGAGTTTCGAGTCATTTCAGGTTCCAGCGATGTGCTGCTGACACACAGCGCTCTGGCCAGCGCACTTTCAATGCAGAAATGGATGGAGCAGCACCTGGATATCTTTTCCGAGGGACTGACGTCTTTCGTGTAATTGTCCGTTTCGGCACTGCCTGACCTGCTGATCTGATCATCGACCGAACATCGTTGTGGGAGGATCTTTAAGGGCACGACGTTGACTCCAGCGGACTCCGTCTCCAACTGATTCCGTCTCCAACTGATTCCGTCGCAAGTGCACGACAATCAAGTGCCCGACAATCGTGAGCGACATTTTCCTCAAACGATAGACTTTTCGGCGAACTCCCAGGGGCGACATGTGAACACTTCGCGCAACAATGAATGCGAATGATCACCATTTGCCTGAAAAAGGAGTTCAATACTCCCTGCGGTTCTCGCACTCAGAACGTCAATTTGGTGCAATCCGTCAAAGAGTTTGTGCATCCGTCAAAGCGGCGGTCATTGTGCACGTAGTTCGAAGCGCGGCTGTCTTCCTGTCGACTATTTTCCAATCCAGGGGTTTGTTTCGATGCCTCTTCGCGATCTCGAAGAATCAATCGGTTTTGTTTTCCACCAATCCAACGAGCAGTTTGCCGAAGCTCGAACCAGCATCACTCGTTACATTGTGCTCAAGCTGCTGGCAAACGGACTGCCGGTTCCCACATGCTTCGAAGACCACGATCGCCTCGGTGCCCCGCGTTTGCTCAGCACCTACCATCATCGTCTGAAGCGACTCGATTCCATTCACTGCCCGGCCGATGGTCGAATCGAAGGATTCCTGCGTCGATATTTTGACCGCGTCAAGGGCTGCAGTGCCATGCGACTGCCGGACCTAACCGTCATTCTGGATCGTCACAGTATCGCTCGTGAACTTTCTCTGCCCCACGATCGCAACGAATACACAAACCGCTACGGAGCGTCCTACCGAGTTCGCAATGGTGTCTTGCACAATCCGGCGAATGACCGACGAACAACTGTAGGGACCTTTCATGTCACCGAAGGCGGGCTGTCGATTCCGCGGGACAAAAAGGTCGTCCCGAAAGTGACGTTCGCCGCGCTGTTCCGACATGCGATGAATCCGCCGGCGGAGATGCTGCAACTTCCGTTCAGTCATCACGAACCAACGCCCGCGAGCGCGTTTGTTTCGCTGCTGATTCGGCCGATTCTGTGCCCGGAGGTGTTTGGCGTGAGCAAAGAGCAGTCGATGGAAATTCGCTTCTTTGCGCCGGGTGCATTGGTGAGCAATTTGGATTTCGTGGAGTCAATTTTCGGTAACGCTGGCGATCCGTTTCTGCCGTCCAACGATTCGGCTCTGGATGTTGAACGATGGAGCGGCCACACCGGCTGCGTGATTCTGGCGCCTCACCTTGTTGACATCCCGAAGAAGGATCTCGGACTGCCACACTTCGACGACGCTACCGAACGCCAGCGGGAAGACGGGATGTGCTGGAAGTCTGAAGATGAAAAGTACAACGACGGAGTGCCATTCAAACTGACCTGTCGCGATGAAGAAGGCGTGATCGTGACGTTGATCGCTGACAATTACTACGGCTACTGCAAAAAGGAAGTGAAGACTCAACTCAGCTACGCGGCAAATCTCTCCGGCCAGGTCGAAGAAGAACACGCGGGCGGTGCGATGGCTTTCGCCAGCTTCAATCTGGGCGAAGAGTTTTCTGCGGACAGCAAGAAGTACAACAATCGAACGTTCGCCGATGTCGTGCGAGACTTCGGCAGCATCATGGACGTTCGGCCGGAAGGCTACGCGACAGATCGAGAACATCCGACCGTGATTTACGTGTCAGAAAGTGCTCGGTTCACGGTCAGCGATCAGCGAGTGTCCTGGCACTTCAACAGCTTGGCGCACCACATTCCGTTGCGACCGGGTTACATATACGTCACTCCATCTGGCTACAAAGTGCGGCTGGAGAAACATCCGGCAGCTCCTTCATGGCGTCTGATCGGGACCTTGTTTGAAGGCGTTTTCTGTCACAAGCCATGCACTGTCAGCGGTGGCGGAAAAAGCGAAATCAGCAAGTCGATCGTCGACTATTTACTTCACGGGCCGATCTTTATCGCGGACGCGGAGAAAGACCTGGATCTGGTTCAACAGATCTTCGATCGTGATTATTCAGATCGGTGGCGAGCCGAAGGTACGGTGCATCCGGATTACTCGCGCGTGCCAAGTCGCAATGTTCTGGACAAAGATCGTTCGCTCGGAAGTGTCATCAAACTGTTGTCGCCATCACCGGACTACACCGATGCCTACAACGAGTGGCTGGAACAGATCCCCGATCACATTTATGCGGTCGTGTTCATCATCAAGCGTATGCACACCGGAGAGCCCAACGAATGGCGAAAACATTTTTCGGTAGACATCGTCAACGGACACCCGGGGCATGAATTGAAGTTCGGTGATCGAAAGCTCGTGGGGACCTACCTGCGAGTCGGTTTGCTGGGCGAGAATACCTGGCGAACCTATAAGCTTCGTCAGGACTTCGCGCCGGCGCAGAAGGTTCAGACCGAAGACGATATCAGCGTGTCTGTAGTTGTCCCACGGCGAGGCTTGCAACATCTTGGAAATGTGCTGACGGAAGAGGTGAGCTACAAGTTCGTCAGGAATTGCGAGTACCGTCTGTTCCAGCGTCCGGATGATGCCATTCACCGAGGACTCGACAAGCAGACAGAAGCCGATCTGGCTCGCTCTGATAACTTCATCGTGAATTTTGAACCGTTGTCACGAAAACAGGTCGACGAAATTTGTGATCGCCCGGTCGACCTGAGCCAGTTCACGTTACCGATGCAGAAGTTGCTGTATGACATGCAACAGGCCGACGACAGCTACGTTGTTTGCTCGAACACGCCTCGCCTTGTGAATGGTGTGCCAAGTAAGAATCCTCGCTACCTTCAGCCGCGTCCGGACTTAATCGACCCGGTGAATCGATACGTTGCCGAGATGGGAATTCGCCTGTCGCGAGCTGTTCCTCTGGATAAGCCTGTGCTTTCCCCAGTTCAGGCGGTGCTAATCGGCCGTCGCAACAATCCGCCAGAACAGGCCAGGGGCATTCGCTCACTAGCGGTTTACAATCCGGTGCATTATCAGGAACTGCCTGAACTATTCATGGACTTTATCAGCGCGTTGACGGGAAAAAGTCCTTCAACGACTGGTGCCGGTAGCGAAGGCGCGCTGACGAAGGGACCGTTTAACTGTCTGCGGCCAATTACCGACTTGAACAATGCCCTGGTCAGCTATCTGCTAACCGGCCTGGCGGGGTTTTCAACTCCCGCCGGGCACATTGGGTCGGACGTGCGAGTGGATCATGACGTAAGTCTTCTGGTCCCCGAGATCTGGTGCCGCATGAGCCCTCAGGAACGCATGCCAGCATTCTTGATCGGCGAACAACTTCTGGAGAAGCTTGAAGACTTCACGTACAACGGTAAGTTAATTCCGGCCAGTCGCCTGGGATGGCGAATCACGGCTCGCTTCATCCGCAGGTTTGCCGGTCGAGTGTTCGACAATCCGAACAAGGTCTTCGACACTGCCATTCTGAAGCCTGAAACTCAGGACGAAGCGGCATTCGCCGATGGAGTGCTTCACATTGCCGAGGCTCAGGAGCGAATTGCCAGAACCTACTTTGAAGACGGCTCCATCGAATTGGCGTGCCCGCCGCTGAAAGCTTTGCTCCACATCATGGTGCACGGTACTTTTGAAGGAAAGTCAATCAATGATCCATGGATCCGCGAAATGTTTACGCCGGAGTCTATGCTGTCTTCTGAATGGTATGCGGAGCGATTGCGAACTCGCCAATTGCGTGAGCAGCAGTTGTGGCATCGACATGTCGAAGCCCTTGAGATTTTCATCAACAGTACCGAGTACGCTGAAGAAAAGGTGGCGTTGAATCTCGCTGGTCGCCTGGAGGTCGCTCAACAGCAACTCGCAAAGGTTCTGGCTCCGGAATACCTCGCAGAACTGCAGGGCACGCTGGGAGCAGATCGAGTGTGATCAAGGCACGAAATCAAGGCGAGCGGACGACGTAAGTCCCCTGATACGTCGTGAGGCCAACAATCATGGGATTAACTCTCCCCGCTCGCCGATGACAGTCGTCCGTTGGAATAGCTCGCAGAATAGCGAGTTACAAAACAACGGTTGTGAAACTTTCCGCTTGCCGCAAAGTACACGCGGCGCACAGAAACGGCACTGTGCTGTCTTCGCGGTCTCCGTGACCAACGAGACGTTACGGCTGCTTCGCTTCAGGTTTGCCCATGGCGTCGACGATGAAGTTGAACAGAAGCTTCTCGTAGTGACTGCCGCTGATTGAGTGGCGGGATGTTGGATATAGCATCAGCTCAAACTGCTTGTTCGCATTCTGAAGAGCATGAGCCAGTTGGATCGTGTTTTCGGGATGCACGTTATCGTCCTTCATTCCGTGCAGAATCAAAAGTCGTCCGTGAAGATTGGCTGCCGCTTCAACCACAGACGATTGCTTGTAGCCCGCGGGATTGTCGCGAGGCGTTGACATGAATCGTTCCGTGTAGATCGTGTCGTAGTGAGCCCAGTCCGTTACCGGCGCGCCGGAGATTCCTGCGGAGAGCTTGTCGGAATGAGTCATCGCGTAGGCGACAAAATAGCCTCCGTAGCTGTGACCGCTCATTCCGATTCGACTGGTATTGACCCAGCTTTGGTTGGCCAGCCAGTCACAAACAGACTCCAGGTCCTTCGTCTCTTCCACGCCTAGATTTCGATAAGCCTGCCACGCACTCTTTGCCCCGTAACCGCTGGCCGTGCGAGGATCGAACGTGATGACGACGATGCCAAGATTCGCCAACAAGTGCTCCTGAAGTCGCGGATTCCAGAGGTTCTTCACACTCGGTGCATGAGGACCACCGTACGTCTTGAGCCATACAGGATACTTCTTTGCCCGATCAAAGTTCGGAGGATAGACGAATACGGCCGACGTCGTTGAGCCATCAGTCATGGGAACATCGTTGAATTCAATGTCACCGAATCGAAACTTGTCTGAGGGAACTTCGACGCGATCGGTGATCACTCGCAGGTTTCTGCCGCTCGAATCGCGCAGGACTGTTGTCGTGGGTTGAGTCAGAGTGCTCCATGAATCGATAAGATACTTTGCACCGGGACTGACGATCGCCGAATGACTTCCTCCTTCTGTCGCCAGGCGGACAATTTCGCCACCGTTCGCTGACAGTGGCACTCGGTAGAGATCCACTGAAACAGGCGATTCTTTCGTCCCAGCAATAATGGCGAAAGACTCGTCGGCACTCACCGCATGCAGATCTCGAACCTCCCAGTCGCCGGAAGTCACAGGAGCTATCTTCGCACCATCCCCCGACACGTGGTACAGATGCCGCCAGCCGGAACGCTCACTGAAAAGCAGGAAGCTTCCGTCAGACAGAAAAGTCAAGTCCGGAGGATTGTCGACCCATGCCTCGGTTTGATCGCGAAGCAGGACTCGGCTCTTGCCGTCTTCAAGGCTGGCGGTCAGCACATCGAGCCATGTCTGGATTCGATTCTGGGTGTAGAAATAGACCGACTTACCGTCTGGCAACCAGTTGAAATGCGTTATCAGCAGGTCGTCAGCTTCATAGGCCGACGCGTCGATCCATGTCGTTTCGCCACCGAGCATCGATACAACTCCAAGGCGGACTCGAGGGTTAGTCTGCCCCGCCACTGGATAGTGTTCGACCTCAAAAGCCTGAGTGACCGTGGTGTGATCGCTGATATTAAACGTGGGCACTTCAGAGTCATCGAACTGCTGATAGACCAGCTTCGTACCATCGGGGCTCCAGCGAAACGCTTGCCATTTACGGTTGTAGACTTCTTCGAAATAGACCCAGTCGGCTTTACCATTTCGTACATCGTGTCCGGCGTCGTGAGTCAGTTGACGAACCTGCCCGGACGCGAAGTCGGCGACCCAGAGTTCGTTCTGATGAACAAAGGCCACGGCGGTTCCCGTGGGACTGATACTGCTAAGATCCAGCTCGGTCGGAACGCCATCGACGATGGCCGCATCCTTGCCATCCAGCGTGATTCGAATGAGTCGTTCCTTTTGGTGAAACACCACGAGGCGTTTTTCGCTGAGCATCCTGATCCAGCTGCCTTCGGCCATTTCGCGAGCGTCGTCTTCTGTGATTCCATCAACGGCGTGCAATGCATTTGCGAGCGTCACTTTGTCGTACCAGTCGGACGCCTCGCCGCTTTCCGCGTTCACCTTTCGCATGCCGGTCGATTCCCGGACGACGTAGTGATTGTCATCAATCCATGTGATCCGCGGTGGCGTGGCTCCTTCGATCACTATCTTCTTCATTCCGTAGACATGGTCGTAGGTGATCGGCTCTCGAGCATCTTTGCCAGCGACGTTCGCTTCGTCGGACCCGGGGCTTCCACCTGGCGGTGCCGCGGCGGTCAGCGGGGCGGATGCCATCACGGCGAGGATAGCGGCCAGTTCACACAGGAGAAACGAACGGTCGGGCCCGGGTTCGGATAGCATTGCAATGTTCTGCAAAGTGGTGTGAAAGAGAGCCGACAAGGAAGCGAGGGATTGTTTCGATCGTAGACTGAAAGGTCGAGTGAATCGAAGCGTTGTTGCCAATTCGTGGTCGAGAACATACGTCAACTGGGTGACTCATGAATGCAACGCAAGCCGGCCGAGTTCGATGAGTTTCACAATCAACCCCAAAACAGCCACCGCATCTCGAATCTGTTCTGTTTGTCCACCCGACATTGGACGGCTCGCATCGGTCAGCCAGAATCGACCGGTCGGAAGATCAGAATGCGCAGTCACCTGAGAGGCTTGTGAATGAATGGCTGCGTTTAGCTGAACAGCGAGCTGTTCAGCACTGATCGGCGCTCCGTTGGCGTTGACCAGTTGGAACTGTCGGTCATCCTCGGACATTGTCATCGTTAGTCGGGAGGAAGGCAGATCGCAGGGTTCATGGTGACCGCGACAGACAATCTCCATGCCAGTGGCTTCGGCCAGGAAGCTCATGCGTTGACGGATCAGAAGGTCATCCGTCCGAACCTGAATTCGAAGGGAACTGCGAGCTGGAAACCATCGCATCAGCCATTGTCGATAACGGTCTTCGAAATCAACGATGGTGTGACTTCCCGAGCTGCGAGACAATCGCACTTGCCAACTGGTGCGAACATAGTGAGGCGGCAGTTGAAGCTTCAGGATCAGACTCGCCGATGCCGCAACGACTGGCTTTGAGTCTTCTCGCCGAATTCTGTTCAGCATTTCGGACACAATATCATCACGCATCGCTGCACCATCGCTGGGTAAGAGTGCCGGGGCCGCGGCGTGGTCGATGCTGACATGTTGCAAACGGATGCCGAAATCTTTCCAGACGACGGGCAGCGGATCGCCTGCTGTATCGAAGGCATCAAGGCCCGTCCATGACGTCGGAGAATCAGCTCCGGTGACGAAGATTGCTCCTGAACATTGTGGAAAACTTCGAGCCGCCTCCTGAATCGAAGCGGCTGTGCAACGACCGATGTCCAGCACCGGCAGTCCGAACTCCCGAACAGCCGCGGTCATTCCGACAAAAATATCGGGCGAGGAACTTCGACCATCGTAGCCAACAACAACCGGTGCCAAAGCGGCCAGCGTTGGATTCATGTCGGCAGCCGGTGCCTGTGAGTTCGCATCGGAAGCACGAAATGTCCGCGCGGCAGAAACTCGGGCGGCCGTTGTGGAAGACTCGGCCGCTGAGGGACGTTCATGCAGGCAACGACAGAAGATTCTCGCAAGATCGGCGGCATTACGACGGTCAATGTCGTTGATGTACTGACCGCGAACTCCAAATTCGGTTCGGCGGATTCCGTCAGCTCGGTTGTCTCGAATCCGCTCCGTTTCCTGAATCGTTCGATCGGCCAGACCTTCGGTATCGTGTCGCCATTCGCACTGGTCACAATCGGGCCAGGCGGCGTTCAGCCGGGACAGATGAACGGCCCGCGACACTGGCTGTGAACTACCTGGGCAGACGAAAGGAAACAACAACGGACGATTCGAGTCGCCAGTCAGCAGTTCGAGCCCACGAGGTCGAAGAGGCTCATTGTGCAATGGGAAATCCTTTTCTCATAACGGCAGATTCTACTCGTCTGCTTCTTCGGTGTTGTACGAAAGCAGACTGTTGACCGTGATTCCGTTCAAACGTTTTCGGCCGTTAAGAAAAGCGAGCTCGATCACAAACGCGGCTCCGACGACATCCGCATTTTGACGCTGAGCCAGCTTCAGGCAGGCTTCGATTGTGCCACCGGTTGCCAGAAGGTCATCGACGAGAAGCACTTTGTCGCCGCTGCCGACAGCATCACAGTGAATCTCCAGCGAGTCCGAACCGTACTCAAGATCGTAGCTGAACTTGTGAGTATCGAATGGCAATTTCCCTGGCTTTCGAACCGGTACAAAACCAGCACCCAGTTCCATTGCCAGTGGCACGCCGAATACAAACCCGCGAGCCTCAGCCGCCAGAATGGTTGTGACGCCCGCATCGCGGAACGGCAGGGCCATTTGGCGGATAACTTCCTTCATGGCATCCGCCGATTTAAGCATCGGCGTGATATCGCGAAACATGATCCCGGGTTTTGGAAAGTCGGGAATCGACCGGATGTAGGTCTTCAGGTTCATTGATCTGGCCCGGAGAAGATTGGAACGAAAACCGCAGAATAGCCAGTTCGTCGCCGACTGGAAACAGGACCCGACCAGTCTTTTGCGGATGCTGAAAAGGATATGGACCAGACGGCCCGGCCGGCGCGATCCTAAACCACTCGTCTTAACCGTATCCTATCGCTCGCAACAAAAAAGTCGCGACCATCACGGCCTCACGCGGCCCCGGAATCCACTGGCGAGACGAGCGTTGGCTTTGCAGGACGGATGTAGCGTTCCCAAAGTGCTCGCAGCGGCGACGAAAACGCGAACCAGCAAAAGAGAACCGGCAATGCCATTTCGCGAACGACAAACACCAGCACCATTGTAAACACAATCTGCAACACCTGAGTTCGCGAGCGGCGACCTCGAATCATCTGATTGAAGACGTGAGCATACCGAATGCGCGACACCATCAGTACGGCAGCGGCTAGAGTGATCAGAGGCAACAGAACCGCCAGAGTTGGCAACAGGTAGTCTTCAATGGGCTTTGCCCAGGCGACGGCTCCACCTTTGCTCATCTGTTCCTTCAGTTCATTAACTCCGATCGGAAACGAAGCCACAACACCAGCCGCTGCAGGCGACGGCAGGCCGCTGAAAAATTCGTGCGAATCCTCCTCGTCCGATTCCACGTTGAATCTGGCCAGTCTCAGCAAAGCACAGAACATAAACAGGACGGCGATTGCCCACAGAATTCGCGGATGAAACTGAAACGGCGCGGCGGCAAGTTGGTGATGCTCGGGATTCGCCAGCTGCAAAAGAATAAAACCGGGAGCGACTCCAAAACTGATCGCATCACAAAGACTATCCAGTTGCGCGCCGAAGTCGGAGGTCTGATTCGTCAATCGGGCGGCGCTGCCGTCGAGCATATCGAACAGCATCGCCAGGAAGATCAACTTGGCGGCGGTGATCAGCAGTTCGGGACCACCAATGTGCTCGGGGCCGACCTTGGCGGCGATGGTGATCGCTCCAAATCCGCACGCGGCGTTACACAGAGTGAGCAGCGTTGGCAGAACGGCAAAGACTTTCTGTCGCCGAGTCTTGCGTGGCGGGAGTGCAGAATCATCAACAGACATCTATTCAGCCTTTTTTCTAGCATTCCTCTGAGCGGACTTAGCCAGGGTCGTCGAGCCAGCTTTGACGTTATCCTCAGCCCGAACACATATTTCAAGTGCTTCCTCCGCTGGCACCGCCAGTTCTGCTGGAGAACCCAGTCCGCCTGAAATAACCGGGCGGCAAGTCTCTTGAAAGCTTGGGTTTCAGTAGCACCTCAGCTGCTTAGGCCGCATTATCCGGCTCCCGTCCACATTTGCAATTAGGAGCGGGAAGTCCCTTTTGGATACGAGAAATTACCGGGCAAAGAGGCTGAGGTTTCCCAATGCGACCAAGGAAAACACACAGACCATGAGTTGAAGAGTCGAGGCAGTGCCTATTTCTGAACTCGCAAAAAAACCACCAGCATGCCGAGCTGAAGAAAGAACGCGATTGGCCAAAAAACCAACGCATTGAAAAGATCGCCGCTGAAAAACTTGATCGCCATCATATAGAGCGAGGCAATGCATCCTAGCGCCGCTGCGAAAGTGCTGACAATGAGCGAGACGTCCGCCAGCGGTGAATAGGCGAAGCCTTTGTTGGAGGCTGCATGGCTCTGGCTAACATTCGGAAAGTCATACCCACAGCCAGGACAGATGATTGCCGTTGGGGGCATCTCAGCATTGCATTTCAGGCAGAAGGCTATTCTTTTCTCCCGCAAAATCGAGGTGGAATCGTTGGGATGGTGATGCTGAGCAACTGCTCACCGAACAATGCTCGGTTAGACGCAGATTTTCGTGAGGCCCATAGTTCAGTGCAGTCTCACCGTTCGCACGCCTGCGACAGTCGTCAAGTTCGACTGTTCGAGGAATCGGAACTACTTCTGTTCGGCGGGTGTCTCCTCAGGAGTCTTCTTTTCTGCCGCACCACCTGCCGATGGTTCCGAAGCAGTGGGACTAGCCGCCGCAGAAGGTGCATCCGCCTTTGGAGCATTGAGGGCCTTGTTCACTGTGTCCAGTTGATTCGGATAATCATGTACTGTCGTCGCGGAGTAGTCTCCCGTCATCCAACGGACGAGCAAGTCCAAGTCGGAATCGGAAAGCCGCTGAGGAGTCAACGCGGGCATTTGATTCTTTGCTCCATAATGCCGAGCTGCTCCTGGGTTGCGGATGAAATCCTTCAACCACGCTGTTGAGCCGTACTTGGCCATTGTCGGATAGCCACTGGCGACCGAATCGTCCGGAGTCGCCGGGAAGTCCTGGCCAATGGTCTCGTGGCATTGCTTGCAGGAAGTTCCGCTCAGCGCGCCAGACCAGTTGCCGTCGGTCGCCAGCTTGCGTCCCTGTTCGACGAGTGCCGTGTCGAATGTGGACGGCTGATGATTGGCTTCCGCCGCGAGGAATTCGATGATTGCTTTGACGTTGTTTGCGTTCTCCGGCGACTTGAGGGATTCGACGTTTCCGGATGTCCAGTCGGCCATTTCAGAGCCATCTGGATTGATGTAGTCAACGCTTTCGCCCGCTGCCGACCTGGCTTTGGCGTCGTTGTACCAGCCAGCATTTTTCAGCCACGCAAAGTGATTTGAATAATCCGTCACGATGCCCGTCATCCATTCGCGACGTCCGAAACTTCCAAGATCCAGCGCGGTGGGAGCAGCAACGAACTCTGCCTTGGAACTCGCATCCACTTCGGTCACCACGGTGCCTCGACCATCGTGGCCGTTGTACCGGTGGCAGCTCGAGCAATGCTGAGCGAACAAGCGAGGGCCTCGAGTGAACGGATCCGTTCGAAGCAACGACACAGCACCTTCGACCGGAATCTTGTCGGGCCCCGACGCGAGTTCGATCGCTCGTTCGCCATCGCGGTGAGACTCGGCGACCGCCGCCTGAAATGACGGGTCGTTGGCATCGCCGTAGAATGCGATGACCGTCAATGCAACAACGGCCGCCGCCATTCCCCAGATGAACAGCTTGTTGAATGTGTGGCCAAAGTTCCCCAGCACTTTCGCGGTGATGGGCATCAACGAAATGATGCCCATGATGATCCCCGGAACAATGATCGCACCGAAGGTCAGGCCCAGCGATTCAACCGCATGGAAACGCAGAAACTGGAAAAGAAACAGGAAGTACCATTCCGGACGAGCGGCATCGAACTTCACCGCCGGATCCGCTGGCGCACTGAGTTCAGCGGGGCGAAGAATCGCCAACATCAACACGACAGCCAGCACAGCGAGACACGCGACGGCATCCTTCAAAACCTGATCCGGCCAGAACGTGGTTTCGGGTGCGTGTTTTGGATCGTGAACCGTCAGACCATGTCGTCGGAATACATAAATGTGAAGGGCGAGGAACCCGACAAGCATCGACGGCAGAATTCCCGCATGCATTGCAAAGAACCGAGTCAGCGTGAGATGGCCGTAGTCACGACCTCCCTGAGCCAGCGTCTGAACTTCCGGCCCAACGACCGGTGTCGCGCTCATAATGTTGGTGGTGACCTGAGTCGCGTAGTAACCCTTTTGGTCCCACGGAAGAAGGTAGCCCGTCAATGACAAACCCAGAACGATCATCATGAGCACCATGCCCAGCCAGAAGTTCATTTCCCGGGGAGCTCTGTAAGCTCCGTCGATGATGACCTGGACAAGATGAATGGCCATCAGCACGACCATCGCCTGAGCCGCGTAGTGATGAAGGCCCCGGATGATGTATCCAAGGTACATTTCGTGGTGAATGTAGAAGACGCTTTCCCAGGCGGTGCGAGTGCTGGGGCTGTAGGCCGACCAGAGCATGAAGCCGGTGATCATTTGCAGGACAAAGGTGAAAACCAGCGTGCTGCCCCAAACGTATCTCCAACGAGCCCCGCCAGGTACTCGCTCGTAGAGTGCCTCATGCATCATGTCGCGGAAACCGGTGCGACTATCCAGCCAGTTGATCAGTGCATTCATTCTGAAATTACTTTCAATTTACCTTCAGTGGCCAAAGTTGATTGACGGCGGTGGAGACACTGTTGAATCGAACCCTGAGTGTATCTCAGGTTGCCCGCGATGAGAAACCCGACGCAAACCTGGCGAGTTGAGATCCTCAAAAAGTGAACGGAGGCCCGTCATTCCGCCTGTTTCGCTAATGAGAACGCGAGTATCATTCGACCGCTGCGGCAATCGGGGAAGTGAGTGTCCTGAGCGTAGCATTGTCCACGTTGCGAATCAGGGGACTGACATTCCCCGAACACCGAAACGACTGCTTCGCCAACAAATCATCAACGCCTTTACGCAAATTCTTCGGTCCCGAAAGATGCTTCACGCCCCGTTCAACTCATCGTATGCTGAAGCCTCGGTGGCAAACCGAGTACGTCGTGCTGCCTCAGCACGTGTGCATGGGATGCTGCGCTGGCTGGCGGTGCTCTGCCTGCTTGCGCACTTGCTGACTTCGGAGCAGGCTGCTGGCCAGTCAACCACATCGAACATCGGTTCGGAAGAAGATCGCTGGTTCCTGGGCTATTCGGGGTTCCGAATGCTGTTGGAAGAACGCGGCCTGAGCGTTCGGCGGGACCTGAGTCGAACATTGGCGCGGCCCACGGAATCTGTCGTGTTACTATTCGGTGACTTGAGCGCGACGTCGATTGAAGATTGGCGGCGGTATCGGCGGTATGTGACTCAAGGCGGAACATTGCTGATCGCTTCTGAGACCGCCTTCACTCTTCCCGGAGTCAGCACTTTCACGCCTGGTCCAGTTTCGTCGAACATCCGAGCCGACAGCTATCAGGGCTTCCCGGACTGTCTGACGTTGACGAAGCTGAATCCGACGCATCCGATGACGACAGGTCTTCGGCAAATCATCGTCAATCGCTCGGGCTGGCTTTCGAAGCCGGAAGATGATTCGCTGTCGTGGGAAGTCATCGCCTCGCTTCCCGATCGATGTTTTCCTATTGCGGCTCGCGGAAAACCAATGCTGCTTGCGGGTGTCGATCCCGTGAAGGATCGAGGCGTCCTGATTCTGTGTGCCGACCAAAGCCTGTTTTCGGATGGAATGCTTTGGCACGGTGACAATTCAATTCTGGCGATCCAAACGTCGGACCTTCTTTGCCGAGGTCAGCGCAAGTGGCTGACGGTGATCGACAACGGAAAAATGCTGGCCAGCTATCGCGAAAGTCCGCAGCAGGCTCAAGTGCCGCCGATGCCAATGCCGCCAATGCCGCAAATTCCTCCACAACTTCCACTCAACGTGGAGCCGCCGGTTCCAGACCTTGAAACGGCGTTGAAGATTGCCAACGCCGTGGTCGACGAAGTGCAGGAATCCAACCTCGTCAACGAGACGCTCCGCGATCGACCTCGAAACATGCGACCCATCGCGTGGCTGCGTACGATTGCGTTGGTGCTCTTTATCCTGATCACATTGTTTGTACTTTGGAGGCTAACGCAGAACAGTTCGATCCTGCCTCCCATTCGACATCTTCGCTTTATGCAATCGATGTACGGAGTGAATTCGGCACAGCAATTGAAGTCGAACGAATTCGGTTCGGCCGTTGAAGTCCTGGCTCGTGATCTGTGTCGCGAGATCACGGGGTCACCGTTTGAGACTCATTGGTTGCAGTTGCTGTCTGACGGCAAAGCATCGAAACTGCCGCCGCTGTCTCGTTCACTTCGAAAAGGTCTGACCGAACTCCTGGGAATTGCCACGCGAGGTTGTCGGATTCATATTTCTCGACGCAAGTTCGAAAAGATCGGCCAGACGATTCAGCAACTCAGAACCATGCATCAGACTCGCCCCTTTTTGAAACCAGACGCAGCCAGCCCACTGTCGCCAGCAATTTCAGCAATTCCGGTGGGACGCTAGATGTCCTCATCACGACGATCCACAGGTTTGACTCCAGCCGCCGAACGGACCGTGGCTCGCTGTCGTAAGCTGGCAGCAGCTGCGGCGAGCCAGGACTCCTGGGTTGGGTTCCTTCTCCTTACGCTCGTTCGGGATGAGTCTCTAGCATCTGCGTGTCTGAACCGGCTCGGGATTACTCGCGAGTGGCTGATGGCCGGACAACTTGGTGATGATGTGGCAGACGCGGCCGCGATTGATGAAGAACCTGATCACGCAGACTACGAGGGCGAAGGCTGTCAGCCGGCTCGACGGTCAGTTGAAGCTCTCGACGATCCAATGGATTTTTCCCGCGTGCTTGATCGAGCCAGCGAGATTGCTCGTCGAGGTCTGAATGACGGCGGCGTTTCCAGTGCCAATCTACTGCTGGCAATTCTGGAAACTCACGTTTCGATTCGCGACAGTCTCGCCAAAGCCGGAGCGACGGAAGAGCGAATCAGAAACGAACTCTTGCCGGAACGCGCTGAATCGAACATACCCCTGCCTGTTGACGACGAACTCGCGTTGTTCACGGACGGAGCTCATATCGCCGCGGTGCAAACTCCAAGCACGTCTGTTGGCGTTCACAACAGCGACGCATGGCGGGTCATTGATGCAAATCTGAATCGGGCTCGCGAAGGCTTGCGGGTGCTAGAAGATTTTGCAAGATTCGTGCTGAATCATGACGCTTTGAGTCATCAATTGAAGACGTTGCGGCATGATTTGGTGCATGCCGAGAAGCGGCTGTGGCAGCACACAGCGATTGCGACGAACTCTCAAGACACCCTGAATCATCGCGACACGATCGGTGATATCGGCACGGCACTCACAACAACCAACGAACGCTCACGAGGTTCGATGCAGGAGGTTGTCGTTGCGAATTGTCGACGAGTCCAGGAATCACTTCGCAGCCTCGAAGAGTTCGGGAAATTGCTTTCCGCCGACTTCGGAGCAACCGCGAAACAGTTGCGATATCAGTCATATACATTGGAAAAGAGATTGCTCGAACAGTTTGCTCAAACTCCGGCGAGCTTGCCCAAATCCAGCAAGGATGGATCTGTCGCTGACTGGCGTAAGGCTCGTTTGCAACAGGCAACTTTGTATGTGCTGATCACAGAATCCATGTGCCGATTGCCGTGGCAGGTTGTTGTCGAGCAGGCCCTGGAAGGCGGAGCAGATATCCTTCAGTTGCGGGAGAAATCGCTAAACGATCGCGAACTGCTGCGTCGCTCGGTCTGGATGCGTGCCGCGTGCCGAGCGGCAGGTGCCTTGTTTATCGTCAACGATCGCCCGGACATCGCCTCAGCAAGCCTGGCCGACGGCGTGCACGTGGGTCAGGAAGAATTCACCGTCGAAGATGCGCGGCGAGTGCTTCACGCTGACCAACTTGTCGGCGTGTCGACTCACAGCCCTGCGCAGGCCGATCAAGCGCTGGCCGACGGTGCGGATTATTTGGGTGTCGGCCCAATGTTTCCATCGCAGACGAAGTCGTTTGATTCGTTTCCGGGCCTTGAATTTTCTCACGCCGTGGCGGGAACAATTCAAATCCCGTGGTTTGCGATTGGCGGAGTGACACTGGATAACCTGGCGCTGTTGCTGAATTCCGGTGCCTCCCGAATTGCCGTGACATCGGCTGTGGCAGCGTCGCCAGAACCGGCCGTTGCAGTGCGTGACCTTCAGCGTTGCCTGCGGTCGAATGTTCCTGACTGCGCAACGTCAATGCGTGGTGATTCCTGATGAGACTCTCGCTGCATTCGACAACATGGCTGCGTGAGACGATCCTGCGCATCGCCGAGTTTGCGTTTCCGACACAATGCACGCTGTGCGGCTCCGCTCAGTTGTCCACGGGAGCGGCCCACGGTTCATTTTGCCATGATTGCGAAGCCGAATTGTGCCCAGCGCCGCACAACCGATGCAAGTGCTGTGGTGCTGAGATTGGCCTCTATTCAGTCTCCGATAAAGGGTGCACTCACTGTCGAAACAGAACGCTGCGATTCGAATCGGTCACTTGCCTGGGCATGTACGACGAATCCATTCGCAAGGCGATTCTGTCCGCGAAGTGGTCCTTCTCGGCGGTTCGCATGCAATCACTTGCGATGCTGTTGGCCCGTGAACGAGCAACCGAACTTCAATCGCTGAGCGTCGATCGAGTCGTCCCCATTCCTCAGCACTGGCGACAACGTTTGTCTCGCAGCTTCAACCCAGCATGGGTGATCGCCGAGCGACTTGCGGCAGCGTTAAAGATTCCCTGCGATGCGCATTTGTTGCAGCGATGCCGAATGACTCGTTCGCAGAAACGAGTGGCCGTCAGCCAGAGGTTCGAGAACCAGGCCGACTCGTTTCGATTGCGGAATTCGCACTCAATCAAAACCGAAACAATTCTGCTGGTCGACGATGTTCTCACAACCGGCGCGACATGTTCCGAAGCTGCCAGAATACTGCGAGCCGCCGGCGCAAAATGCTGTCACGTAGCAGTGCTTGGTCGAGTC
>JANMEV010000453.1:0-13788 GCA_031377305.1 Planctomycetota bacterium
CACTGACCCTGATTTAAGAACAGACCGAATTCGGCTCCGGCAATCGCGGCATCCAGATCGGCATCCGCGAAAACGATGTTGGGGCTCTTTCCGCCCAGCTCAAACGTCAGTCGCTTCAACGTTTCAGAGGCGTCTCGCATAATGATTTTTGCGGTCAGACCTTCACCGGTGAACGCAATCTTATCAACCTGCGGATGCTTGACGATCGACGCTCCAGCCGTTGGACCGTAACCCGGAACAACGTTTATCACGCCAGGAGGAAACCCGGCTTCCAGTGCCAGTTCGGCAAGTCGCAGACAACTCAACGGAGTTTGTTCGGCCGGTTTCATGACGATCGTATTACCCGCCGCCAATGCCGGACCCCACTTCCACGCGACCATCAGCAACGGAAAGTTCCAGGGAATAATCTGACCACACACGCCGATCGGTTCGCGGCGCGTGTAGCAGAAGTAGTCGCCTCGAACGGGAATCGTATCGCCCTGAATCTTGTCGGCCCATCCTGCATAGTATCGCAGACAATCGATCGCGAGTGGCAGATCAGCCGCTCGCGAATCATTGATCGGCTTTCCGTTGTCCAGCGTTTCCAGCGATGCCAATTCATCCAGATGCTTTTCCGCCAGATCCGCCAGCTTGAACATCAACCGACCGCGTTCACGAGCGTCCATGCGAGACCATGGCCCAGTCTCAAAAGCGGCTCTCGCGGCATGCACCGCCAGATCCACGTCCGCCGCATCGCCCTCGGCCACCTCGCAGATGACTTCTTCCGTTGCGGGATTGATGGTCTGGAAAGTCTTTCCGCTGACCGACGGGCGGAACTCGTTTCCGATCAGGATACCAGTCTGGCGGATTTTGGGCGTGGCGTACTTTTTGGGTTCAACTGCGATCGACATAGCGTGCTCCGAGGAAGGTGGGATATTGGGAAACCGGGGGACACTGCACAACGGCGACTCAACTACTCGATAGCCTTGATCCAGATGTTTCTATAACGCACCGGATTGCCATGATCCTGCAGGTACAGAGGGCCAGGTTCAGGGCCTTCTTTAACCGGCGCCGCGGTTGTCGCGTGTGGCAACTTTACTTTGTCGTGAATGACGAAATCGTTGTGCTTCACTGTGATCCAGGCATCAGCCGTCTTCTTGCCAGCGGCATCGAACTTGGCAGTGTGATACTCGATGTCATATGTCTGCCAGCTTAGAGGAGGAAGACACATGTTGACATTCGGTTTGCGGATTGAATAGATCCCTCCGCATTCATTGTTTTCGCCTGTCAGACCGAAGGAATCGAGCACCTGAACTTCGTAACGTCCCTGCAAATAGCAGCCGCTGTTGCCACGTCCCTGCCCGCGAGCATTTGGCATGTAGGACAACATGAATTCAATGTGCAGTTTGCAGCTCTGAAATTTCTCTTTGCTGGTCACTCCCTGCATGAGCAACTTGTCTTCGCTCATTTTGCCGCCTTCAAATTGATCGGCAGTTGTGCCATCAAACAGCACGACAGCGCCTTCAGAGGGTTTTCGACCCATGGTTGCCGACACGCGTGTCGTCTTCGCCAACTCGCCGACTCGCACGTTATCTGCGTTGAAGATCACCAGACTGCCGTCTTTGATTTCACCTCGTCCGGTTTCGCCCTTCAGGGTACCGGTGTTGCCCTGAATCTCACCGGCACCTCGCAGCGGAGGATTTCCGTCCCAGCCATCACCGGGAAGTCCGCCCACATGGGCTGCCCAGGCCAGCTTTCCGGAGCCCTCCGAAATCACTTGAACTCCAATTTTGATTTCCCCATCGCCCGTTTTGATGGCCCCGGCATATTCGCCCTGCAACGCAAAATCCGGCCCCGTTTCAGCGGGAGCCAGATAGGCTTTTCTGGCATCGTTCGCGTCGTCTGCAAATGAGCAGGCTACAAATGAGATGAGTGTTGTTAATGTAAGGACGAACGTCTTCATGTGAAAAACTTCTGAAAGTAGGGAGGGAAGTGAGCGATACTTCTTAGCTGGACATCGCCATTTCATTTCGCAGTCATATCTAATGCGAGTACTGGGAGGCGGGAGTTTTACCTAAAACACTTGATCCTGACTAATCCTGATATCCAGTGCAGCGGCCTGCCTCTTTCCGCAAACACCTTCATAAGTGGCCACAGGAAGTCCGGCATGAGCTGATTGATCAGATTTGATCAGCACACTCGGGCGACTCAACGGCCTGAAGCAGTTCATGGGCGTGAAGGCGCACGATTGATCGTGAGTCTCGCAGGACTGCCAGGCTCTGATCATCCAGTTGCGGCAGTGTGACTCGCCGAAGTACCTGATTCAAGCGAGCGAGCAGCCGGGAGTCGTCACCGTAATCATAAAGGATCTTTGCCGACTGAAACTGATGAATGAAAGCCGCCAGCTGATCCGTTTCTCGACTTGCCAGGCGGTTCACCAGTTGCTCAATCTGCTGCGGCGATACTTCAGCCATCGCCGCATAGTAGCCGGTCAGCACTTCCGGCATTTGCTCAACAATCATTGAGTCCAGCAAAAGCTCCGTGACGATATGCCCCAGAAACGGCGGCCGATGGTCGAAACGATCTGGCATCAGCCTGCGGAAACGAGCCGACAGTTCCGATTCCAGCAGCATGAATCGATGACTCCGATGGAAAAGGTCGTCGTCTTTCAAGTGCTGCAGCATCCCGGACGCGATCGAACGACTGTCGTCGTCGAGCAATTCGATGTGCTCAAGAATCCGTCGAGTCCGAACGCGAACTTTTCGATCCACGACGCTTAACCAGTCGGGTACCGCAGTTCCAACGAGTTTCAACGGGGAATCAAGAAATCGATAGCCATGGGCAAGATAGTTCATCCGCGGATTGGAACAGAATTGCAAGGACCAGAAAAGTGATCGTGATCCCGGGCCGGTCCGCGTTGTTGAGTCACCCGAGGCACAATCATAAAGCCACAAAAAAGCCCAGCCAAAAAAGGCCGGGCTTTGATTCGACTTGAGGTCGACTTCCGCTGTTATCGATTAAAGTAAGGCTCAGCCGTTGGAGCAATCGCCTGACCAGGAGCGACGTTGGTTCCCGCACAATCGCCCGTTCCGCAGCTATTCATCACACCGTTGGCACCAGGCGCACATGTTGACGTGCAGCAGACAGTCTCCGGGATCAGAACGCATCGAGTGTAAGGAACCTGACGCATGACCTGTCGAGCAACCGTCCGAGTGCATGTGGTCTGAACTTCGCGAGGCACCGACTTGCAGACTCGGTGAGTCGTTGTATACGGCACTTGGCGTGAAGTACAAAAAGGGACCTTGCGAGTGCAGGTTTCCCTAACCATCTTGCAAACCGTGTACGGGATGTCGCGAGTTCGCTGTTCGCTGACCATCTTACAGACCTGATAAGGAATCTGCTGAGTCTTGGTTTCGCATTCCATTCGGCATGTGCGATAAGGAATCTGCTGAACTACTTCCTTAGCGACCAAACGTGTAACCTGAACCGGGACGTTGGTCACAACGACTTCAGGAACATATCGATTCACAGTGACTGGGCAGGATTGCTTCACGACCTGAGGAACCATCACAGTGTAAGGAATATGTTCCTGGACGACTCGCGGGCACCATGTTCGGCGACAAACCTGTCGAGGCGGACATTGAGTCATGCAGACTCGTGGGCCGCATGGACCGCAGACGACGCGAGGTACCACCGGTCCTGGAATACACTGAGTCTGTGTAACCCATTGCCCGACGTTCTTCTGAACGCAGCGAGTTCGGGTTTCTGGACGCATGACGGTGTAGCATCGCTCCTGCTGGATCGTTTCGGTGACGCACTTCATAACCGTGCGACGGCATTCCTGCTGAATCGTCTCGCAAACAGGTTGCTGAATCGTGTAACGGTTTTCGCGGACTTGATCTGTCCAAACGGGTCGCTGAACAGTGTAGTTGCAGGTGCGATACAGAGTCTCAACGACGGGTCGCTGAACACAGTAGGTTTCCTGACGAACAGCCGTTTCGGCGACCGGCTTACACACGGTGTAAGCTTCTTCGCGATAGGCGGTCTCCGTGACAGTTCGATAGCAGGTTTGCTGCACGTCTTCGTAGGCGGTTTCGTACACAGTCCGAGTCGACGTGTACTCCTGTGGCTCGTAAACCGTCTCACAGACAGTTCGATAGCAGGTTTCTGTGGCAACTCGACAAGTCGTGTAACACGACGCCGGTGCACAGGCCACGGTCGGGCAACAGTTGTACGAAGAAACTCCGCACAAGCCTGCCTGGGAAACACCAGGAATTGATATCACAGCAGCCACTGCTGCCAAAACGCTTCGCATCCGCATGATTTGAACTCCGCCATCATCCGGAAAGCCGCGCGTCCGTTCGCTGACTTCTCCATTGTGTAACCGAGGCATCTGCCTCATTTGAAACAGATTACCCATGCCGGAAATCAGGACTCAAAGACAAACCTTGTCCATTGTCGTTTTCCTTGACGAAAGGAAACGAATGTCCGGCTGGCTAAAGAGCATATCGCAGGCCGACCTGGAAGAAGGGGCAATTTGCACTTGCTTTGGGTAAATGTACGGTGCAAAAAAGCAACGCTGCGTTCAAAGCCGATTTTCAGTTGTTTCCCGTCCCTTCGAAGCACGGCGTTGACTTTTCAAATGTTGACGAATCGCCTCATCCCACCCAGATCCCACATTGTCGATTGGCGAGTTTCATGCTGTGAGTTAACCTGCCGCACAGAAATGGAAAAAGAGGAACTCTCGTTGCGGGTGACTGAATGCAAGTCAGCATGAACTACATCGGCCGCAGTCAGTTGCTTCAGCAATCTGGTGGCCAGCGGATTCTGGAGCTCGCACCCAATCTTGCTCGCGACCGAGTGGCGTTTGACGCTTCGCTGAAAGATCCCATCCGATTCCGAGAAGCCATCAGCGCACTGCACGATGTCGTGGTAAATGATCTGACGATTAAGGCTCGCGACAAATTCGAATACGAAGACTGGAAGAAGCAACAGGCTCAGCGAGAAGCCGTCATCCGCCGGCAGGCGACTGAGACGGCTCGCGAAACCGTTCTCGCCGGCCGAGCCCCGAGACCGACATCCGATCAGCAGCAACAGTACAAGGGTGCTTTGGATCGATACTGGAAAGCTCGATCGCAGTTGAACGTCCGACTTCGACAGGAGAATGAATCGCTTTGGCGGCGCCTGATGCCGTACGATCCGGTAATGACCGTGGCGGAGGATGTCGTTTTCTTCGAATGCTTTTCGACTGACGAATCCAGCTACGGGTGCCTGTCGATTGATCGCGAGTCTTCATTCACGAAAACTCAGGATGCCAGTGTTGGCACAACCAACGTCGACTATTCATGGGATCTTTACCATAGCTTTCAGTCGCTGCGAACGTATCGAGAGACTCGGTTTCAGATCAACCCGGAAGGTTTCACGGTTCAGACATCTGAGCGAGCCGATTATCATGAAGAGAAGATAGAACTGCCGGACGGATGGCTGCGAGGTTTCCTGCAGCTTCAATCGGCGATGTCGCTGCCGATGAAAAAAGTGACGCTGGGTGTCGATGCTGTCTATTCGCTGCTTGCGTGGATGAAGCGTCATCGCGAAAAGAGCGGTCCACGAGCAATTCGATTCGAACTGAACGATGGCAAGCCGCCTCGACTGGTGCTCGAACCGTGGAACGTCGCGATTGACAGTCCGACGACTCTCTACAAAGGTGCTCCAACCGAGCCCGTGCGAATCTGGGGCCGCCGCCGACTGATGAGCCTCGCGCGGTTGTTGCCACTGGCGACTCAGGTGGATGTTTATCTGCTCGGGACAGGACTTCCAAGTTTCTGGGTCGTCCAAATGGGCAATATGCGACTTACGCTGGGGCTGAGCGGCTGGACCACGAACGACTGGACTCGCGGCAGTGCGGTACAGATGTTGCTGCCTCCCACATCGCCGGGTGTTAGCCAAATCGCGTCGGCCGCGGAACAACTCAGTCAGCAACGGACCATGTCACTTAGCCAGCTCAGTACGAACTTGAAATGTTCGCTGGGCGACGCTGCGTCCGTGATGAATCAACTGGCGTTGCGAGGTCAGGCGATTTTCGATTTGCATTCGAACGTTTTCCGCTGGCGACAGGTGCTGCCGATGCAATTGTCCGATCGGGAACTTGGCCCACCTCATCCGGAAATGCATGCGGCTCAGCAAATCGCGATGCGCGGCGTGGTGAAAGTTGACTCGCGTATGGACGCGCCGCGTGGTGGTTCAATCATCACGGGAAAAGTTGAGAACCAAGGCTGCGAAGTCCTGGTAGATGGCGACGGAATCGTTCGCAAGGGAAAGTGTCGGTGCAGCTGGCATTTCAAATTCGGAGTTCGTAATGGACCGTGCCGTCATTTGCAGGCCCTTCGGGATTCCGTCTGGATGAACACGGGCGAAGACGGCAAAGACTGGTACGGTCACCGACTTCTTTGGAGCAAGTAGTCGCGATGTCCGAGATCTCTGAACTTTTCGAGCGCTGCGTTTCGATGCATCGTTCGGGCGAATATGCCGTGGCGGCTCAGGGTTATGCAGCAATCCTGCGGGCTGATCCTAATCATGCGGACGCGTGGCATCTGTCTGGCCTGCTGGCTCATCAATCCGGGCGATCGGCGGATGGTCTGGGCTACATCCAGCGAGCGATCGAGCTGAATCCTTATCAGGCGGAGTATTACTCAAACATCGCGGCGATCCAGACATCGCTCGGTCAATGGTTGCATGCGATTGCCGCGGCCGATCGAGCCATTGCGATCGAACCTAAAAATGCGGTCGCTCAGTTTCAAAAAGGGCGAGCACTCGCGAGGCTTGGACTGGCGGACGCAGCGATGATGGCTCTCACCGCGGCGCGTCAGAATGGATTTTATCCCGCTGTTGTCCTCAGCGAAATTGGCGGTGTGCTTCAATCGACGGGCAGAATCGACAAAAGCGTCGCCGCGTTCGAGGAAAGTCTGAAGATCAATCCCAGCCAGCCATCAGTCTGGCTGGCGCTGGCTCGGTTGATTTCAACTCGGCAGTATGAGTTTTCTGAAACGCAGCTGAAGCAGATGACAACGATGCTTCAGCAAAGTTCGAGCGACAAAGATTGTGCGCGAGTCGCGTTTTCACTCGCCTCGCATTTCGACCGCGTCGGCGATTCTGATCACGCGTTCGAACTTTGGCGTATGGGCAATGAATGCTCTCAGCGTTTTCTTGGCCAGCAGGGACATTCCTACAATCCCGATGTTAGAACGCAGCGGATCAATCGGCGGAAGAAAGTCTTCAGTCAGGAATTCGTGAGATCGCTGAAGCCCGTGAGTGATTCGCGTCGGCCGATTGTTGTTGTCGGGATGCCGCGATCTGGAACGTCTCTTGTGGAGCAAATTCTGGCGAGCCATCCCAATGTGGCGGCTGGCGGTGAGCTGTCCTATTGGTCGGACGTCGTTGAGACGCATCTGGGAGTGAAAGATCCGTCCGAGCAGGCAAGCGTGATCACGACTGAATGGCGCACTTCGGCAGCGGAAGGCTACGACCGTTTGCTGCTGTCGATTTCATCCGATGCAGACCGAGTCGTCGACAAGATGCCGGGAAACTACATGCACGTTGGACTGATTGCGACGGCGTTACCCAACGCCACGGTGATTCACTGCCAGCGAGATCCTCGTGACACGTGTCTTTCGTGCTATAGCCAGCTTTTCGATGATCCGCAGTTGCAGCTTTCGACAAGCGATCTGCTCTGGCTGGCTCAGCAATATCAGGACTACGCGGGGCTGATGCGACACTGGAACGCGGTGTTGCCTGGCCGCATCGTGGAGATCCGCTATGAGCAACTCGTTCAGTGTCCCGAGACGGAGGTTCGGAGACTTCTTGAGCAGTGCGGCTTGTCATGGTCGGCCGAGTGTTTGAACTTCCACAGCAGTCAGAAAACAGTTCACACAGCCAGCGTTGTGCAGGTTCGCCAGCCCTTTTACAAGTCGTCGCAGGGCCGTTGGGTTCGATCGAAGACGCACTTGCAGCCGCTGATAGACAAGCTCGCAGGCGATATTTTCGCGGATAACATTCTCGCCGACAATATTCTCGCCGACAACATCGATGACTCCGCCGGAGAAGTATGAGTCCGGTTGCCGGTCGCGGGCGTTTGCCCCCACCGTCGCCGCCCGACGCATCAGCCAGCTCCACCAGCCAGCCGCTTCTTCGCTCGTTCGTGAAGTTCGCAGGGAACGAACTTCAATAGTCGGTCGACCACGTCGTCCGGAGTGACGCCCTGACTGGCGGCGGCGAAGGTCGTCATAATGCGATGACGAAGCACTGGCTTGGCGATCGCCTTCACATCCTGAGTCGTCACGTGGAATCGCCCCTGTAACAATGCATGGGCTCGCGCGCCGAGAATCAGATGCTGACCAGCACGCGGTCCAGCGCCCCACGAGACCAGCTCTTTGATAAACGGTGGTGATTCTATTTCGCCCGGGCGAGTCGCTCGCACCAGATCGCGAGCATACACAAAGATGTAGTCTGCACAGGGCACTCGTCGAACAACATTCTGCAACGCCAAAATCTGCTCACCGGTCAACACGGGACGCACTGAAGGCGTTTCGCTGCCGGTCGTTTGTTTCAGAATTTGAAGTTCTTCGGCAGCCGTCGGATAACGCACCATCACGTTGAACATAAACCGGTCGAGCTGCGCCTCGGGAAGCGGATACGTGCCTTCCTGTTCGATTGGATTTTGTGTCGCAAGAGTAAAGAACGGATCGGGAAGCAGGTACGTCTGCATTCCGACGGTCACGTGGCGTTCCTGCATGGCTTCAAGCAGCGCGGCTTGAGTCTTCGGAGGCGTGCGATTGATTTCGTCCGCCAACAGCACGTTCGTGAATAGCGGGCCCTGGATGAACTGAAAGACTCGGCGACCCGTTTCTGGATCGTCCTGAAGAACGTCTGTGCCGGTAATGTCCGATGGCATGAGATCGGGCGTAAACTGAATGCGCCGGAAAGACAGTTGAAGAATGCTGGCGATCGTGCTGCAGAGGAGCGTTTTCGCCAGTCCGGGCACTCCGACCAGAAGGCAATGTCCACGGCAGAACATGGCGATCAGAAGTTGGTCGATGACGTCGTCCTGACCAACGATGACTTTTCCAATCTCTTGACGCATTCGCTCGTAAGCGAAGGTCAGCCCCTGAATTGCCTGTTCTTCAGGGGCGGTTGGAGCCACGGCCGAGCGGTTGCCGGAACTCTGTGGATCAATTTCTGACATAGTCGGGGAGTTTGAAATATCTTGATGTTCTATTCGCTAGAATTGGGAGCGTGCATTTCAACGGCTTGCATGCACAATTGCGAGTAATCAAGGGAGTCGTTCCGGAAATTCACCCCGACGCAGCCTGCCGTCAGCGGGCAATGGCAACGCTGAGAGACATTTTATGAGCGATGTGAAGTACCTGATTTTCGACATCGAAACAGTCGGTGACGGCGACTTGATTCAAAAGGTTCGCTATCCGGATGACGAACTCACGCCGCGCGAAGCTGTTGAAAGGTATCGCCGTCAGTTGCTCGAGGAAACCGGCAAGGATGTCTTGCCGTCGACCTTCGTCCTGCCGATTTCTGTGGCCATCGCAAAGGTCGCTGCTGACTATCGGCTGCTGGAATTGACTGTACTCGATGCGCCCGCGTTTCGGCCTCAGGAGATTGTTCGCCGATTCTGGCAGGGATGGCTGCACTACGAACGACCGACGCTGGTCACTTTCAATGGACGAGGCTACGACATGCCTGTGATGGAACTCGCCGCGTTTCGATACGGCCTGAGCGTTCCGGCGTGGTTCAATGTGGATTCAAAGTCCTTCGAGCAATCTCGTAATCGCTACAACACCGACGCTCACATGGACCTTCAGGACCTGATGTCCAACTTCGGCGCGTGTCGAATGAGCGGCGGCCTTAACCTGCTCGCGAATCTGATCTACAAGCCAGGAAAATCAGGAATCGATGGATCGCAGGTTCAGGATATGTACTATCAGGGGCATGTTGATCAGATCAACGACTACTGCCGCTGCGATGTGCTCGATACGTATTTCGTTTTTCTGCGAACTCGCGTCCTTCTGGGAAAAATGACGCTCCAGGACGAGCAGGTGCTGACCGATATGACTCGCGAAATGCTAACCGAGCAGGCCGAGGAACATGCCGCATATCGACACTATCTCACCACCTGGGACAGTCGCGTTCAGCGACGAATGGACAGCCTAACCGCCATCAGCGGCAGCCCACAGCAACCGAGTTGAGACGTTGAGTTTAACCATGTTGGACTAAGTGAACTCACTCTCGTCACTTTTTCCGGATACCAAGGTGTCTGCCGCGCAGGATTTTCGCGGCAAAGTCGAACTCACGCGACCTGCAACTGCCAGGCCCAAACGTTTTTGACAAAACACACGCACTCAGGGCGACACGTCCTGCCGGGCCGGCGTGGCCTGCCAGATTCGGCCACCGCCGAAGCTGATTTGCGTGGCGACTTTTCTTTTCTCCCCGATTTCGTGTAATGACCCGTGTTGCGCTGTGTGTTCTATCCTGGAAGTGTGACGCACATTGAAAATGAGACTTGGCGTGAACAACACGATTCCGGAAACCCGCAACAGCTTAATACTGCGACTGCCTGACAAACAGGATGTTCAGGCGTGGGACCAATTCGTTGACATTTATCAGCCGCTCGTGTTTCGCCTTGCAAGGTCGAAGGGATTTCAGGAGGCGGATGCTCACGATGTTGTTCAGGAAGTAATGGTTGCAGTGTCGCGAGCCGTCGAACGTTGGGAACCAAATCTCGAACGTGGGCGATTTCGCGACTGGCTGTTTCGAATCGCTCGAAATCTGATGATCAACTTTCTGACGCGGCGAAAGCATCAGGCGCTCGGTGCTGGTGGGAGTGGGCTGGCACAACTTCTGAATGAACATCCTGACTCACAGTTGGACCAGTCTGAAGCGTCGCAGGAATTTGATCTGGAGTACCGGCGAGAGCTGTTTCTGATCGCCGCGGAACGCGTTCGAAAGGAAGTGCGAGCCCAGACATGGGAAGCATTTCATCTCACGAATATCGAATCCAATTCTGTCGCGGTCGCGGCAGGAAAGCTTGGACTGACCGAAGGAGCCGTTCTGGTCGCTCGTTGCCGTGTGCTTGCTCGGTTGCGGGATGCCGTTCGGAGTATGGAAAAAGAAAACATGAGGCTCGAATACGAGCGGTAGAATGGAACAATAATTGTAGAACGATTGTCCCAATCGTTCATGAGCCATTGAGGCAACTGCTCTACCAGAGGCTGCGAGGCCCCAGTGGTCCGCAGTTTTGAGAAATGGACAATGTCGCACGACCTGTCACAATTTGGTAACACGTTGGTCTGTCTGGTGCACGATCGCTTTTCAATCCACGCTGTTTTATTCAACAACGTTCGAACATGCTGATCTGAGACAAATCAGTCTACATCTGGCCAATCAGTTTCCGGACGAGCCATCATGATTCTTGAAGCCCGACATGTAGACGATCTTCAGCTTCGAACGCTTTTGTTCGATGATGAATCCAGCACCGAGTCTGCCAACATTGCCGCTCATGTGGAATCGTGCGATGTCTGTCAACATCGACTCCGCAATCTCGTTGCATCCGACGAAGTTGAAGCGGAAGCCCGTCAACTGCTGAGCGGGCACAGTCACGGTTCCGGAAACAGCACTGAATCGAACGGAACGGGCTTCACCGACCGAGCTGTCGATCGCAGCTCAAGTCAGCACGAGATCGATTCTGTTCGCAGGTCTCTTGGCCCGCCGTCGCATCCGGAGATGCTCGGCCGACTGGGGCGATATGAGATTGAGCGTGAAGTCGGCTCAGGTGGCATGGGTGTCGTCTTCAAGGGCTGGGACACCGAACTGAATCGCCCTGTCGCGATCAAGGTTTTGGCGCAACATCTGGCTCGCAGCGGCGCGGCCCGGCAGCGGTTCGGCCGCGAATCTCGCGCCGCGGCGGCTGTGGTGCATGAACATGTCGTGGCGATTCACAATGTCGAGTCGGACGGCGAAACACCATTTCTGGTCATGCAGTATGTGGCTGGCGAATCCTTGCAGGCTCGAGTCGATCGCGTCGGGCCGCTCGGTCTTTCGGAAGTGCTGCGAATCGGCATTCAAACGGCCAGTGGACTCGCGGCGGCTCACGAACAGGGCATCGTTCATCGAGACGTCAAGCCAGCAAACATCCTGCTGGAACAGGGTGTTGAACGAGTGCTGTTGACGGACTTCGGACTGGCTCGCACGGTCGATGACGCCAGTCTGACACAGACCGGAATCGTGGCCGGAACGCCGCAGTATATGTCGCCTGAACAGGCTAACGGAAGTAGCTCCGACCATCGTTCTGATCTCTTCAGTCTTGGAAGTGTGCTATACTTCATTTCAACCGGTCATCCGCCGTTCCGAGCCGAGCGAACAATGGGAATTCTGCACCGCATCTGCCACGATCTACAGCGGCCAGCCTGGCAAGTGAACTCAGGCATCTCGGATGACCTATCCGATATTATCGATCGGTTGCTCGAGAAACGTCCAAATCGCCGTTTCGCTTCGGCAGCAGCTGTGCGGGAAGCGATGATTCGATTGCTGAACGCGACTCAGCAACGCCGGCCGTCAGCAAAGTCTGTTATTCGTCGGTGGATACGCCGTAACTCGACGCGGTTCGTCACCGGAACGATTGGCCTCGCGATCCTGGCGACAGGCTTTGCTTTGTGGAGTCAGACGCATCAAGGGAACGAGCTTAGTTCAGGCTCGTTGTTTGCTCCTTCGGCTCGGGAACCGACTCAACCGAACGCGGCATCTGATCCGCAATCGGTGCTGCTGCAGGTTCTGGCCGAAATTGACTCACGAGATTCCGAAGACTTTGATCGAAATGTCCGCCAACTCCACGAACAGCTTCAACAGATCGACGAAAGCGACAAGGACCAATCCGACATCCAGCCAGTCGACCGCTGGGAAGATGAACTGCGATCGATGCATCGACAACTCGATCAACTGCCATGATACCAGCACATCAGCCCGAACGCTGGCGTCCTGTGTATTGAGTTACATCACTGAGCCGCGAGGCGCTAGCCGCGGGTGTATTACCTTGATCTTTCTGACCTTCACCCGCAGCTAGGGCTTTGCGGCTCACTAAATCAGTCGACCGCTGGCCCGTTCCAGCCACCTTGCTGGAGGCAGTTTTGAATCGCGAATTAAGCCTCACTTGCGAATTGCCTCAAAGCCACGCAGCTCGACACTCCTATTTGGGAGGCTTAAGCGACAGTCAGTCGAAGGCTCGAGACGCCGTCTTGCTGCCAATCGACCCATATGTTGAACGTTGAGTTCCGTTCAGATGATTCCAAAACCTCGAAAGGAAGAAAAATGTTAGTCACGAAGAATAAGAGTCGCCTGCTGTTCACTGTTGTCGCGATCCTCGGGTTGGCGACGTCCGTGCCCTGTTTGTTCGCACAACAACCAGGAGCCCCTCGCGGCGTAACGGTCAAAGGCCAGCCGTTAAACGATGAAAGAACATTTGAGAAGACTTCTACGCTCGATGATGTCCGAGCCATTCCCGTCCCGGCAGCCTCCAATGGAGACATGAGCGACGGAATGGGTTGGGGCTCCAGGATGGGCGGCGAGGGAATGGGAATGGGAATGGGAATGGGTGATCCATTGCCTCCGGATGCTCGTCAGCTTGCAATGAGACAGGTGAACGAACTCCGCAGTCAGCTGGCGTCGCCAAAAGCGGATCGGGCGGATGTTGAGAACAAACTTCGTGCAGCGCTGTCTGAGTACTTTATGGCCGATCTTCAGCATCGCGTT
>JANMEV010000455.1:0-3070 GCA_031377305.1 Planctomycetota bacterium
GATTTGATGCTGGAACCTCAGGTCCTGATTCCTCAATTGCGAATCGAACTCCGCCGCGACAAACTGGCACTCAATGGTCTCACAGCAAGGCAAGTCAATCAGTTCATCGAAACAGCGCTGAACGGAGTTGTTGTTTCCGAAGTGCTGGAGGGACAGCGAACGTTCGATCTGCTTGTTCGCTTCGATCACAAGGATCGGGAAGACCTGGAAGCTTTGCGTCGACTGTCGATCGATCTTCCCGAAGGCGGTACCGTGCCGCTCGAAGCCGTCGCGAACATCTATGAGGCCGGCGGACCGAATACAATCAATCGCGAAAACGTCCGGCGCCGAATTGTTCTTCAATGCAATGTCAGCGAACGAGGCGTCGTGGATGTGGTGACTGATATCCAGAAGAAGCTTGATCCAATCGCAGCGACGTTGCCGCCCGGATATTTCGTGGAGTATGGCGGACAGTTTCAGAGCCAGAAGGAAGCCAGTCGCATTCTTGGCGTGCTGTTCGTGGTGTCGCTCGTCGGCGTGTTTCTGACGCTGTATGTGATGTTCCGATCGGTCAACCTCAGCCTTCAGGTGATGGCGGCGTTGCCAATGGCTTTTATTGGCAGCGTGGCTGCATTGGTGCTGACGGGGCAAACGCTCACCATCGCGGCCATGGTTGGGTTCATTTCACTGGCGGGGATTGCGTCGCGGAACGGGATCCTGCTGCTGAATCACTATCTGCATCTCGTCAAATACGAAGGCGAGACCTGGTCGCACCCCATGATCATCCGAGCCGGGCTCGAGCGACTGGCTCCAGTTTTGATGACCGCGCTGACGGCGGGAATCGGGCTGGTTCCGCTGGTGCTGGCTGCTGGCGAGCCGGGTAAAGAGATTCTGTACCCTGTCGCGACTGTGATACTAGGTGGTGTCATTAGTTCGACACTCTTGGACTTCTTTGTTCATCCGGCGCTCTTCTGGTTGTTCGGCCTGAAAGCCGCTCAACGAGTGGTTAGCGAATCTATGGAAGAGATTCAACTCGTCGAACCGCATGAAGAACTACCGCAGAGTCACCAACCCTCCGTTGCAAATGCTTGAACGGACTTCGATCAACCTGATGCCAGCGGATTTTTTGCGGCGGCATACAAAGTGCAACTGACCGAACTGTCTTCCGCCCACATGTCGTGAATGGAAGTTGAAACCGTTCGGTCTTGTGCTCAGTCACAACTGAAAATGTGGGTCGGACATTCATGTCCGACAGTCGTTCGACGGGCAGAAATGTCTATCCAACACCATCGTTCAGGCATCGTTGCGCACCAGCGGCAATCATACTCTGAGTCCTGGGACTCTTCGCAGAAGGTCGTAGTCATGTTGTTCAAAAGCACATTGTCGTTTCTTGCCGTTTTTTCAATCTCGTGCGCCGTGGCCAACGCGTCCGAGGACGCTGTCGCGTTTCGGTCGAAGGAATGGCAGAGCCTTCATGCTGAAAACGATGCGGATGCTCAGAAGCAGCTGGCCACACTGAAGAAACTGGGCTGCGAAACTAAACTGAATCAACATGGTGACCATGCTGACGTTCGGTTCCGATCGGTCGAATGGCGGGAAGTTACGTTCTCGACCCATGAAAACGCCGACCGTTGGGAACAGTGGCTCAACAAGAATGGGTTTGAAACCCTTCATGGGCACGATCACGCTCCGCAACGAGGAGCGATCGCCGTTGACTATCACCAGACCGAGTGGCAGTCGCAGCACTTCGACGACGAGCGAAAGGCCGGCGAGTTTCTGGCAATCTGCAAAGGCCTTGGCTGCGAAACTCGCAAAGGCGATCACGACGGACACATCGACGTCAGCTTTCGGTGTCCGGCGACTCGCAATCTGATCTGCGTCGACCACGACGAAGCTCACTCAATTCAGGCTTGGCTCGAGAAAAAGGGCTTTCAAACAGAACACGCTCATTGATTCATAATCCAATGATATGATTCCCTGAGATCTAGACGCGCCCCAACGAAGGCGAGGGCTTTCGCATACACAGTGCGAAACCCCCGGTTGGAGTTCTTGGCAATCTGCGCAAGTTTCGCTGGCGTGCTGAAGTTTGACTCATAATCGCTTTGTGCTGATATGGGCGATGTTGGCGTGTCGAAAAGACCATAACGGATTGCATTTTGGAGTTGGTTACGATGGCCAGAGCCCTGCTTGGAATGATGCTGATCGTCTCCCAAATCCTCACAGGATTCTGGGGCGGGTCAACGTTGTGTCTGCGCAGCGATGGGACTGTCTGTTGTATCCATGAAGTGACCAAACCGTGCAACTGCTGCGACCACGACCATGGGGAAGACGAAGTCCCGTGCTCCGGTGATCTTGGGACCCACTGTCATCCTGTCTGTCAAATCGCGGGCAATGATGAGCCGAAGCATGATGACGCGTCGCTCCCGAACGATGCCGTTCCAGCGGCATTGCCGCTCACCGCGACTCCGCCCTGCGGCTGTCGACATTTGCCACTTATTGCGGCGACGGCGCCGACATCTCAAAGGTCGTTGAGTCGGACAGTCACGCGTCTGAAGCAAAGCCACGCGGCGATCCCACAGGTTCAGTCGTTTCATCCTACGCTCTGCAACGACGCCGTTGCGGAATGCAGACGGCGGCATTCGCCATGTTGCCAGACGCTCGGTTTGACCCTTGCAGCGTCGACCGTCATCCGCTGTTGAGTCGCCCTCTGCCCGCTTGATGTTCGTGAAACGTGCAGCCGTTTCGTTGCACTGCGACTCCGCGCGATGTTGCGCTGACAGGATCCATCGTGGTCAGTTCGCTTGAGCATCAACGATTTTTCGTCACGGGTCGCACGACAGGCATTGCTTTTTTGGTCTGAACGCTCTTTGCTGAGTTCAGAGTGACCGATGGTTGGACATGCCATGAACTTCGTCGTAATGCTCCTACTCTTTATCGTCACAGCGGTCGCGGAAATCGTTGGCTGCTACCTGCCATACCTGTGGCTGAAGTACGGCAAGTCTGTTTGGCTACTACTGCCTGCTGCCGCAAGTTTGTCTTTGTTTGCATGGCTGTTGTCCCTGCATCCAACGGCCACTGGCAGAGTCTATGC
>JANMEV010000276.1:0-18858 GCA_031377305.1 Planctomycetota bacterium
GAACCACGCTTCGAAAGTTCTGAGGCGAACGGCAGGTGAAAAGATACCAGCACGCAGCGCCAGCAAGTGAACTTGTTTTGCTCATTCGCTAGCGCGTCGTGATGGTAAACCGATAAATTCTTATCTGCCGCTCGCCTAAGAGTCTGTCCCGATACCTGCACCGACCGGGAAATTACAGAACCAACGCGACCAAAAACCGCTACTACTGCACGTGTTGCGTTTGATTTTCAGCAGCTTTCGACAGCGATTTTTCGCGCGACATGGAGTTGAGGTCAAGGATGAGTCGAACGTTTCGGGAATGGAATCCGGATCAGAGCTGGCTGTTTCCGCCATCGCCGCAGGACTCGCTGCCGAATGGTCAGTTGGTTTACTTCCTGATGGATGTTTCAGAGCAGCTGGATCTGTCACCGATCATGGAAAAGTATGACAGCGAGAAGGGTGGCAAACTTCGAACAAAGAAAGGGCGAACCGAATACGTTCGCCGCAAAGCAATCGCCGAACCACCGTTCGGCTGGATCGAACATTGCCGCGGCTTTCAAATGCAGAGCCGCCTCAATCGCCCGGGTCGTCGAGTCGAACCGATGAGGATCCATTTCATGGAACTGGGAAAGAAGTCTGCGACTCCGGCCTCCACATCTTTCAACCCGCAACCTGTTGCCATGCGATAAATTTTGATGGCCTGAATGACATTGAAGTGTTCCAGAAGACGTTCAATTTCCCTGACGGCGGCGGGATTGAGTTCCTGGTTCATCGACTTGTGCTGTATGTTGGTTCCGAAACCAACACTGTCCAATTATCGAGTGCCCTGGTCACACCATCGCTTCTGAAGATCTCCAAAGGCGTCAATGCGTCGGTCTCGGAAGAACGGCCAATGAGTTCGCGCGGTGTTGATGAGAGACAAATCGCACGTGGCGACGACATTGGCTTCTCCATCGTGAGTCGCCTGCGATACCACATTGCCGTACGGATCCGCCAGAAAGCTTCCGCCCCAGAACTGAATTTCGCCTTCAATGCCGACGCGATTTGGAGCCCCAACAAACAATCCGTTCGCGATCGCGTGACTTCGCATCATCGTCTGCCATGCGGAATACTGGCTGGCTCCATAGACTTCTCGCTCGCCCGGAATCCAACCAATCGCCGTTGGATAAAACAGTAGTTCGGCGCCCTGCATGGCCGTCAGACGAGCTGCTTCGGGATACCACTGGTCCCAGCAAATGCAGACTCCGACTTTGGCATACTTCGTTTGAAAGGCGAGGAAGCCCAGGTCGCCGGGAGTAAAATAGAATTTTTCGTAATAGAGAGGATCATCCGGGATGTGCATCTTTCGATAGAGCCCGGCGATGGAACCATCCGCATCCAGAACGACAGCGGAGTTGTGGTACAGCCCGTGAGTCCGTTTTTCGAAAAGCGGAACGACGATGACGACCTTCAGCTCCTTCGCAATCTTCATCAGTGAAGTGGTTGTCGGGCCCGGGATTGGCTCCGCCAGCTCAAACCGTGAGTGATCTTCAACCTGACACGGGTACTGAGTGTTGAAAACTTCCTGCAAACAAATCACCTGCGCACCGTCGGCTGCCGCTGCTCGGATTTGTTCGATGGATCTTTCCAAATTGACAGATGGATCCTGACCGCACGTCGTCTGGATCAGTCCAATTCGCACTTCAGTTTTCTTCGACATCGCTGCGTACAGTCTTCCTGCAGAATTCTGACGATCAAAACGTTCACGCTAGTCAACGCTCGCTGATGATCGCTGTTTCGCGAGGAAGGATAACGAAATTGAAAGATGTTGAAACGTTGCGCCTTTAAAAAGCCATTTCTCGAAGAAAACTGGGCGGAAGAAGTCCGCATCGCCTCTGCGTTCGTCGCGAATGAGTTCTGTCTTCGCAGTTCCGACCAGATCACCGCCTTCCAAAACGCGCGAGGGCAAAAAGGCCCGTTCAACGCGACCTAACATTGGGATTGGGTGCATCGCTCGGTTCGCCATCGAAAGAATCGAAAACGTTGCTCAATTACTGTCGTTTGCGAATCTCGGGAGACAGCCAGTACTCGGCATTTGCAACAGCATCCAGTGCCGCAACGATGCGAATCCGCAGGTCCGACGTTTCCGGGACGACTCGAACGACATCGCAACGACCTTCCCGAATTTGTTTCGCCACGACCAACAGTAACTCGTTCATTGTACTTCTAAACGCGGCGAGCTCATCCGTGTTTAGGTCATGGCGCAGCAACTGAGTCTGACCGGAAGTTCTTATTCGTTCGAGACGAGCCAGTGTTTGATGCTGACTGCGGAACAGGACACCATTCACAAAACCTCTTCGCAGCCGACCGTCTGCGTCGAATTGATAGACCGGATCCTGCCCAATGAAGACGCTCATCCATAGGTTCACTCGAAATCCGATCGTGATGAGCCTGTCGAAGCCCGCGACGCGCAACTCCGTCCTCTCGGGCAAAGCGACAGCTTCACGCATTAAGTCTTCACGATCGGATTCGTTGGCAGCCATCGAAATCGTCAGCTACAGAATTCGTCAAAGCTGTGAATTCTAGAACAGCACTGGTTTTCCCAGCTTGCGTCGCACAACTGTGATCTGCCCCAGATGCATCATGATATGATCTGACAGCAGACCAACAATCGATCCCAGGGTTGGGCAAAACCCAGCCATGTTCCCCACCGTCGGCCGGGCAAGATCAGCATCTGTGAGCTTTCGTACTTCCGCAAACGTTGCTTCTCGCATAGTTCCCAGCAGGGCAACGTATTCGTCTTTTGAGCAGAAGGCCTTTGCATCGTTGGAAGTGGCTGTTTCCTTGCTGTGAGCCGCCGCAAAACCAGCCGGAAGTTCCGGCATCGTCGCTGACGGCAGTTGTCCCAGTACGATGTCTCGTTCCGATGCGATCAAATGGCCAAGTTGCCATGCCGAATGATTCGCTTCCGGCACAGGACGTACCATCAGATCCGCATCCGATAGATCGGAAAGGATCCATTCCATCATTTTTCGAGACATTTCCAGGGACGAGATAAGGACAGAAACACCGCTCATATGACACCACTTTCAGTGAAGAATTCAATTCTGGGTTTTCCTCTCCGCATGTTGTACAGCGGTGTCAGGCTCCGTCAATCGATTCGGGCGACCCCATTCGAGTCTTCACCTTTCGCTTAACAATTTCCCATAAACCGGGCAAAAACGACAATCAGACGGCATTGCCGGGAGGAAAGTGGTTCGGATTGCTTTTCGAGGCGTGGGGATTGCGATAGCCTGCTGACGTTTCAAAGTTGAACCGCTAGCCCGACCTTGGCGTTAGCTTGCGAAACTCGGCTATCGAAAGGGTGATCGTGTCAGAAGTACTCGACAGTTTTCAAATTGAATGGCATGGGAATACCGTCGTCGTGACGCCGGCATCGAGTGTTGAGTCGCTAAATTGGGACCTCGTTGAGCAGGCCGCGGACTTGGTGATGGAACCACTGGAAGGTCAGGAAGTGCCAATGGTTGTCGTTGACCTGAGCAGGGTGGGTTACTTCGGTTCGGTGTTTCTGGCGCTGCTGCTTCGCTGTCACAAATTCGTCAAGAAGAAAGGTGGAGAACTGGTTCTTTGCGGAGCCAGCGATACGGCCCTCGAACTTCTTCGAATCACGGCCCTCGATACGATTTGGGCAATCTACGATACTCGCGACGAAGCCATGCAAGCTCTACTGAACTAGGTGAGCTCTGTTCCTGGAACATCAAATCTGGAGCGTGACTGAATCCGACGGCTCTCGGGCAGCGTCGTTGAAAACTTGCAGGGAGGCAGAGGCTCGTGAAGAAGCGAAATCCGCAGAAGCATCCGCATCTTTCCGAAATGGACGTCATTGAGCACGTTTCGGAACTTAAGCACCACGCGGAATTGATCGAAGAGATCAAGCAAACTGCCGACAAGCTCGCGGAAGACAAAGCGACCCGAGGCGACCTCAAAATTCTGAGTCGAGCACTGAAGGAACTTCGGTACGCATTCAAAGTCTTCGCGCCGTATCGACTCAATCGCAAAGTCACCGTCTTTGGTTCTGCAAGAACGAAGCCGGAGAACCCGTGTTACACAGCGGCAGAATCCTTCGGCCGAAAGATGGCTCAGGAAGACTGGATGGTGGTTACCGGGGCCGGCGGCGGGATTATGGAGGCTGCTCTGCGAGGTTCTGGCCGTGAAATGGCAATGGGATTGAACATCCTGTTGCCGTTCGAACAGGAAGCCAATCCCATCATCGCGGGAGATCCAAAGCTTGTCAGCCTGAAGTACTTCTTCACTCGCAAGCTGATGTTTGTGAAAGAAGTGCATGCCGTTGTCAGTTGCCCGGGCGGCTTCGGGACGCTCGATGAGGCGTTCGAAACTTTGACTCTGGTGCAAACCGGCAAACGCGATCTAATGCCTTTGGTGATGTTGGATGAGCCCGGCGGCACGTATTGGTCCACTTTCCTGAAGTACATTCGTGATGAACTGCTCGACAACGGGTTAATTTCGCCCGGTGATCTTTCGCTCTTCAAGGTAACCGACAACGTTGATGAGGCCGTCGAGGAAGTGCTTGGCTTCTACAGTGTCTACAACAGCATGCGGTTCATTCGAGACCGACTGATACTGCGACTTCATGTTGAGCCATCCGATGAGTTACTTGAACGCCTGAACGACGAGTTTTCCGATATCGTGTCCAGCGGCCGAATCGAAAAGACTGGCGTCCACCGAGTCGAAGCAGATGACGCACATCTTTCTGACTTGCCCCGCCTGAGTCTGGTCTTCAATCGAAAGGCGGTCGGACGGCTGCGTCAGATGATCGACGTCATTAACTGTGAACTCGAAAACTGTGAGCTCGAAGGGGATTGACGAGTTGTTTCGTTAAAACTCTACGGCAGCACGGGTCTTTGGTTGATTTTTGAATCGCCTTTGTCGGATAGTCGTTAACCCGAAAGTCGTAGTTGAAGTGCCACGGCCAGGAATCAGGAATAAGGTTAACTCAGGCACCGCAGAATGCGGCCGAGGCTGGTTTTCATCGGTGAGCCAGCATTCGACGGCCACTTTTCTGGACCGCCGTCTTAAGTGTTGACCCAGCAACAGGTTACGAGAGACCATCGGTTTCATGGAAATTTCACCGAACCAGCCTACCCTGATCCGCGATTCCGAGTCGCAATGATTGCGTCTTTTTGCATCCCGGAGTCCTGCAATTTGGCTGAGAGTTGCAGTAACTCATTCGGCATAAGGCTTTGGCCTGTGCAATTTCGAAAGACGTTCAAGAAAATCGGAACCTGGTGATATGGCCAATCAAACAAACGATTCTGGATTCCATTCACGTGTTCATCAGGGACACGTTGAGAATTTTGATCGCAAACTGCGATCCGCTGGCAGCCGCGTAGAGCTCGACAGGATTCTTCAGAGCATCGAGTTCGCGGTTTCACGAAAGATGATTGACGACACTGACAAATCAGATTTGAATCAGGTCTTTCAACAACGACTTGGCGAGCTTGAGCCACATGAATCTTGAGTCACACGAAAAAGGTTGAGGCCAGTTGTGCATTGGTGCTGAGATCGACACCGGTTGCTCGTTAGTCCGCCGCGGCCAGACTTTGACCCCATTTGCTCTAAACGAAGGAACGTCACGTGAGCCAGCTAAAGACTGTTGTCGTCGGGACAGGATTTATCGGTCCCGTTCATGTCGAAGCGCTGCGGCGTGCTGGTGTTGTTGTGGCGGGAGTCGTTGGATCAACACCTTCAAAATCGAACACGGCAGCCGATCAATTGGGATTGCCTCGCGGCTTCGCAACGCTGGATGATGTTCTGAACGACAAAACAGTCGATTCAGTTCACCTGACGACTCCGAATCGATTCCACTTCGCACAGGCCTCAGCCATTCTTCGCGCGGGAAAGCATGTGATGTGCGAAAAGCCGCTGGCGATGAATTCGAGAGAGTCCGCGGAACTTGTCCGAATGGTTGAAGGTAGCGGCCTCGCGGCAGGAGTTGCCTACAACATCCGCTTCTATCCGCTGTGCCACGAAGCGGCTTCTCGAACGCAGTCGGGCTTGCTGGGCGATGTTCTGCATATCACCGGCTCTTACGAGCAGGACTGGTTGTTGCGAGACACCGATTTCAACTGGCGAGTTCTCGCGGAAGAAGGTGGCGAACTGCGTGCGGTGGCCGACATTGGAACTCACTGGCTGGACCTGGTGCAATTCATTTCCGGCTACTCCGTCGTGTCAGTCTGTGCGGATCTAAAGACCGTCCATCCACGGCGGCACGCTCCAACAGGAGGCGCTGAAACGTTTTCTGGCGCTAGTTCAACAGCGAAGGAGACGGACCTCGTGGACGTGACCACCGAGGACTGCGGCTGTGTAATGCTGAGGTTTGAGAATGGTGCAAACGGCAATCTATGGGTGTCACAAACCGCGGCAGGAAAAAAGAATTGCCTCCGGTTCGAGATCGCGGGTTCCAGGCAGTCGCTGGCGTGGAACAGCGAATCCCCAAACTCGTTGTGGATCGGCCATCGTGATCGCTCGAACGAAACTCTCATCCGTGACCCCGCCCTGATGAGCGGGCTCGCAACCGGCATCACCAATTATCCGGGCGGTCACAATGAAGGATTTCCAGACACCTTCAAACAACTGTTTCGAAGCTTCTACGGCTACATCTCCGCCGGCGACTTCACAGCAGCTCGGCCTTTTCCCACCTTCGTCGATGGTCATCGCGAGATCTTGCTGTGCGAGGCCATTCTGAAGAGCCATCGAAACCGCTGCTGGGTTGATCTGCCGCAGTGATCGATTCGTCGCTTTCCACTCCCTTATGGCGACATCATTCGGCAGTGGGAATTCGCTTCATTTGGGCTGGCCGATGACCGACGTTATTTCGCTTCGGATGTGAATCGAATCAAACATCCAGTCCCAGCATTCGCATCAATTCGATTGCGTTGCTGCGTTCCACGACACCGCCACGAAGTTTGTAGTCAAACGTCATCCGGCCATCGACGATCGTGTCTTCAAAGTGATTGTTCACCGCCTGTTTGGGCATGGTCTCTGCGATCTGCGTGAGGGCCAAATCATGAGTCGTCACGATTCCCAATGCGTTGTGGCTGACAAGAGATCGAATGACGGCTTCTGCCCCGCGACGTCGATCGTGAGAATTGGTTCCGTGCAAAATCTCATCCAGCAGGAATAACACAACACGCGGCGATTCCGTCAGATCAACGACCGTCTTGAGTCGTCGTACGACGCTGTAGAAAAGAGAACGCCCTTCCTGCAATGAATCGCTGACCCTCATCGAGGTCGCCAACTGAAACGGATACGTGCGGAATCGGCTTGCCCGCACAACACTGCCGCAGAAAGCCAGCACGACGTTGCTTCCGATACTGCGAAGGAACGTACTTTTTCCTGACATGTTGGAGCCGCTTACCAGCATCAACGGAATCGTCGAGGTGAGTTGCAGACTGTTTCGAACACAGATGTCGCTTTTCAGCAGGGGATGCCCAAGTTCGTCGGCGATGAGTTCCGGCTGAGTGTCCGAAATCTCCGGAAGGCAGTCGAGTGGATGATCAAAAGAGTAGCCTGCCACGGAGACGGTCGCTTCAAGACAGGCCACCGTTTCAAGCCAATCGGCAACGTCTCGTCCGTGTTGCCATCGCCAGCATTCCAGAAGATGCGTCAGCACCACAAACAAGCCGCAAGCCCACGCAATTGGCGCGAAAAACTGATTTCGCATGGCGTTGTTTTGCCATTGAGTCAGCCTCCCCAGTCGGTGAATTGCACGCGATGCGGTTTCCGATTCCGAATGAAAACGGTTTTGAAGATCGCGAACCGAGGGTTCATCCACGTGGTGAGTCTCGAAAACCTCGATCACTCGCCCAAACTGCCGAAGAGCAGAATCGACGTTGTCCATTTGCGATGCCGTCCGACGAATCTGCCTTCGGGTTGCAATCACCGCGGGCGTCTGCAGAACCACCAGGAGCAGAAGTATCCGCAATGACAACACATCAAATGCGATCAACAGCATGACGGGAACAGCGGCGATGCCGATGATGCTCGACCAAAGCAGCACCCACAACGGAATAGGCTCAGCCGGCTCCTGAACCCACTGACGCAGCAATTGCTCGGCGGTTTGCCAGTTTGCCGAATCGGGGATGCAGGCGAGTTCTTCTCGCAACTTCAAGTGTCCCTTCAGCCCCTGAGCTCGCAACTGACGCACGCGAATCGTTTCACCGTCGCAGATTTCGGTCATCCAACTGGCGAGATGGCGTCGTCCCGGAAGCGTGCGGCATTCATTCAACATCTGAAAAAGCGATCCGCGGCCGAAGACGTCCAGATCCTGCGTCCATGGATGCAGTTCGTTGGCAAATTCTGCGCCATCCGCGATCTCAACGCCGAATTTGCGATCAAGACGACTGATGCGACTTTCATGAAAACGGCAAATCGCTTTCGCCAGGCTCAGTTTGCGGATGCACACCTGATGAAAAGGCAACAAACCCACGAAGAGTGCCAACGGAATGAACATCCACATCCAGGATACTCGGTCTGATTCGCCAACGCACAGAATTCCCAGCCCCAAAGCGGCCAGGAAAATCGCCGTGCGTACTTTCACGAACGTCTGATCTTTCTGTGATAACTCACGCACCTGTTCGCTGACGGTATGAAGCCGGTCTCTGTAGGCGTTGCGAGGTTCCGCTGGCGAAACATCTGAAGTTTTCGAAATCACTGGAATGGAGTTGGCCGTCATTGCGTTGATCTGCAGCGCGTTCGGAGGGGCATAATTCGCGTCACGATTCCGACCAATCAACATGGGCCGCGCGGCGCGTCGAGTAGGGAGTATTGCCGAAGAGAGGCATCAGGCAAAGCGTTGTTGGCGACAACCTGTGTTTTCTGCTGATGGACGCCAAACGGTACGGCACATCAGTCTGTTGGGCACGAAGCTGGATTTTTGGGAATCGTCGCCGAAAGCAGGAATTAGGCGGCCTGAGCCACACCTTCCGATTGCATATCAGCGGTCCCATCAGCGTTGCGCGCATCATCCAGGACGCACAAAGATCGTCGGGCGATGGATTCACGCCCCAGAGTGCTCAACTGATATTGAAGCCCAACACTACGGCCCGTGAATTCAAACTTGATGAGACCCTGAGCAATCAGGAAGCCGTGGATCGATGTCAGGCATGGCGCATCCAGACCGGGCACGCTCAGAATCCGATCCAGCCACCCAGCATAATCACTATTGGATGTTTTCGCGGCCGCGTCTCGCACAGCGTAACATTCAAGAACTGCAAGGCAGTCCTGATCGAAGGTCGTTGCTGTTGATTCCGTTTTGCTCATGGAAACTGTATCGACAAGTTTCGCCATGGCTTTCAGCGGACAACGTTCGCGTCGCAGGATCGTCACGTTCGTCAAGGACAATGATTTCAGAAAGCGGCATTTTCGGTTGCAACGACCAGCGACAAACTCGGTCAGAGAAGGAAGATGGAAAACCTGTTCTGCTGGTCAGATGAGTTTTTCCTTCAAAACCCTTTTCTACGATGGAAAAGGTTTAAGTGCAATTTCGTGCAGAATGATTTCCAGGCCGCCCGTTTCGACTTCGAAGAGCTGAACACGATTGCCAGCGGGGAGAAAGGCGTCCTCCGGCAACATAGCGGACCATTCACCAGCGAAATCAGGATCTCTGGTTGTCCGAGTCGTTGCCAGAACGACTCCATTCAAAGCGATGGCAAGGATTCGGGGCGATGCGTCGGAATGGTCAATCGAAAGGCGGCCTTGAAGATAGCAAGGAACGAAGTTCGAAAATTTCGGGTCGATGTCGCCTCCGCCATGATAAAGGTCGGTGTTGAAGGCCGCAGGATTCCCAAGGGTGAGCCCGGCCGTTTGTCGGCCAATCAGCTCGGGCACAATGTTCAACTTCTGAAGTCTATCATCGCCGGATCCTGTTCCGAAGGCGTCAATCATTCGATCCAGATAGCGATACCTCTGAGCAAACGCGGCTTCAAAGACAATCGTGTCCGGCGGTGAGATCAGCGTCTTGCGAGGTCGTTCGGCGTGCTCCCGCAGCAAAGACTCGCCTTCCCAGGCTCCATCGGCTTGCAAACCGAGCACATCCGCAATCGTAGGAGTAACATCAATTGTCTCCACATTGCGATCAGAAATCTCAGGGCGTTTTTGAAACGGCTGTTTGATGATCAGTGGAACCGACGCGATGTCCGGAAGCGTCATGGCAGATGGCACACGTCGGTTGAATCCGGGGGCAAACGCCATTCCATGGTCTGCCGTCACGACGACAAGGCTGCGATCAAGCTGTCCAGTCCTTTCGAGCCTGTCGAGAATCTGACCGAGTGCGCGATCAGCAAACTGCAGTTGAAGCAGATATCTCTGCCATCCCTGGTTGACCAGCCATCCGTCGTCAGCCCAGAGTTCTTCGTCGCTTCCGACAATTGAGTCGAAGTTGTTACCGTAGCGAACGTACGATTTGCCGGAGGGCAACAGATTCCACGGATCGTGCGGAATGACTACGTGCAGGAACCGAAACGTTGGCTCATCTGTGTTGGTGATCGCCTGAATAAACTGGTCGCATTGGAGTTCGCGACCGGAATCCCAGCCGGACACAATTTCACCGTCAATGACAGACGCTTCCGATGCCCATGCGAACGGTCCCATTCCAAACCACTCCTTTGGAATGCTAACAAGATTCAAGTCGATTTCCTGAGGCATTGAGATATCGACGTAGACCTTTAGCAAAGTCGCCAGCAGAGTCCCAATCTGTGTGCCGGACGTACTCTGCAAACGGCGTTTGGGAATTTTCAACGCCTTGAAGAAATGACTGACCGGCTCAGCAACCGTCATTTTGTACTGCTGAGTTCTATGGATCATGCGGAAAAGACTTGTGGGGTAGTCGGCTTCCACTGGCACTCGATTCTCGGCCGGGATGGTACTGCAAAGTATCGCGGGCACCGCATGATCTGTGCGAGTATGGACGGTTGTCGCGTTGCGATAGAAGTCGCTCACATCTGCGAGTCTCGCGAATGCTGGGTAACGGACACGGTCGATTTCATGGTGCTCGTCCAGCAGAGCCATCCCGCAAAGTCCGTCAAATACGATCATTACCACGGGAGCTGGGTTAGGTGCTGGGACAGCAACTTCCTTCTGCCTTGATATGCCAAGGACCTGCTCCTGAATCGCGGCCGAAGAGAAAAAGCTCATTGGGAACAACACAACGCCGCATGCGCAGATTGACAGCACAAGTCGAATCGCTTCATGACGCGAATACAGCCGCACCGCCAATCCGGCAGAGAACAATGCCAGCAGCGCAAGAAGGCTCTGGGGAACGCCGTAGTGTCCGAATGACAGCGATTCAGCAATCCACCGTGCGGCAATCAGGAACGACATCAGAAAGAGAAAACTAATCAAACACTTCAAAGCAACATCTGCCGACCGAGCCAATCCTTGCCACCGCAGAAGCCCGATGATCAAACAACTGCCAACAGGTATCGTCGTCAGCAGAATGATGATTGTCGCAATGACGTCCATGCCAGAGATGTTTCGGCGCCAAAGGTATCCCGGATTCGCTGCCAGTCGATCCAGGATCGGTTGAGCCACCGCGAATGCGTTCAATGCCGAAAGGTGGAGAAACTCTTCCAGGGAGAACGAGGCTCGAAGTCCATTTGTTTGAGCCATAACAACTTTGCCTCTCAAGCTTTCACGACAATAAATCTCATGAAACGGCCAATCTCGCAGCGTCGCCTGGTTGAGAGCCCACATCGATTTGCTCAGAACACAACCGCGCTGAACGAGGTTGCAGCAGAAACAGCGTCCGTGTTCCCGACGGCAGAGTGTGTTCGTCGATCAGAATGAAGTGGCGATGAATTTGTTGTCGAAAGATCTCGCGGGTGTAGTCCGAAAAGACATCACGCCGATTCGCAAGAAGCTGTTTCACCTGAGAATCACTTCGATCGACAAACTCAATCACGATCATCGCTTCTAATGACGCAAGCCAGTCGACAACGTCCGGCAACAGCAAATTGCTTCCGATCACCAGATGATGAATCAATGCAAGGCACAAGACTAAGTCAGGCTTCGAACGACCTTCGAGAGATTGCCGTTCGGCGCAGCGCCATCCCAGGGACGGAGTTGGATCCGATAGATCACAGACCAGCGGCACGATCGTGGTGTTCTTCTCCTGATGCAGCGACTGAAACAGTCGATCCACGGTCAGGTGATCTGAATCCAGTGCGACAACAAGATCCGAATGTTTTGCTGCGATTCTGGAATAGCGCCCCTGGTTGCACCCGAGATCCCAAACGGTCTTCCATCGCTGCGTGGAACAGATTCGCTCAACAAAAATCTCCTTACCGGAGGAATCGCGAAGCACGGGCTCGGCCGATTGATCGTAAGCCGACCACGTTGACGACGGCACATTCCAGCGAAGTCGTTTGACAGTTTTCAGCAAGCCAACAACGTTGTTTTGGATCATCTTCCGGGAAAAGCCACTGTCGTTCAGTGAATCGGAGACTCGAACCTGCGACGCGTCCTGACGTTGCAATCGCGAGTGAAGCCAAACATGAGTCATCGCACCCGTTCGAAACAGATCGCGCAGCGAGAGCAGTGAACAGAACTGCTGTGGCGAGATCCCATTGATGGAGCCTCGCAGCCACGGCTGAAAATCCACACCTTTCCACGCCTGCAGCATCAACGGAAACAGGAACATTTGACAGAACTGGCGATAGCCATCCCATGTCCGTCCGGGTTGCAATGAAACGATAGAACCCGTGTCAATCAAAACTGGCTGAGTGCCCCGAAACTGGATATTGAAGGCAGACGCATCTTTGAGAATGAACCCGTCGGTCACAGACCTCAGCATCAAATCAAGCTGAAGCAGCGCCGCCTCACGGAGCATGCCGAATGACCATTCGTACGGCCACGACACCAATGGAATTCGCTCATGCGAAATCACAGACGAAAACCCATTCTCGACCGCAAACGGTTTCATGTGCGGTGCTGATTCAGTTCGCACGATCGTTCCGTCACGCATTGCGTCCTGAATGAACGGGCGAGAACCTGCCGCCGCCCATTCCGTCGCGGCCTCCTCGTTGAGCGCCCGAAAGATCTGTCCATTATGAGTAAACACGCGACCGCCTCGATCGCGGAACGAGCCCGCTTCGAAAAAGGGGCCAGCGAGGGTCGAGTCCACTGCTAGTTTCCGTTCGACGGAGACTCAGGAAGCGGCTTTGAGTATCGCAATGTCTTCCAAACATGCCTCGCAAACACAATCAACCCGGCACTACCGCCAAGGATTGCCTGAAGTAACATGCTGCCCGTACCAGGATCGAGATACGCAAGCATTTGTAAATTGTTCATGGAAGAATCTCCTGAAAGCTCAAATCGAAGGGAGGCCTGCAGGCTTCTTAGACTGAAACATTCGAATGCATCAGAAGTGTCGGACAATTTCCAAAAAGAGGCGGCTCAAACCAGATCTGGTTGAAATAGCCGTGTCGAACTAAACTCTGACGTCGTGACTAGCGGGGTAGATGCATTGGCAGGCCACACAAGGGAGTGAACGGCTTCGTGTTTGCTGGATCGCAGAAATTCCCATGGATTCTGTTATGTGCATGCCTTGGTATCACGGCACTCGGCCTTTGCGGGCTCATGCGCGCGGACGAACTCTACGGACGTTCTCAACTTGTCGAACGTCAAATCATCTGGCTGCTGATGGCACTTCCGGTGATGGCTGCGTGTTCTCAAATTCCGTACCGCATGATACGACCGTTCAGTGTGCTGGCATATTGCGGTTGCATTGTGCTGCTGATTGCCACGCTGTTCATGCCGCCCATCAATGGTTCACGACGCTGGATCCCGCTGGGACTTTTCGATCTTCAGGCCAGCGAACCCGCTCGTATCGCGTTTATACTCGCCCTCGCCTCGTACCTGATGCATCGAGACAACCAGCGCACCGTTGCCGGACTGTTCACGCCGCTGGTGATGGCACTTCTACCAATGCTGCTGATCGTGAAAGAACCGGACCTGGATACAGCTCTGTTGTTTGTCCCAATTCTTGGCGGCATGCTATTCGCTGCCGGCGCAAAGACGAAACACCTGCTTGCCGCATGTGGACTAGGCCTGGCGTGTTTGCCCGTTCTGTGGACTCAAATGAGCGCAGAACAGCAATCCCGAATCGTCAGTGTATTCATTCAGAAGGATGGAGGACTCGCGCCATCGGGCGACGGATTCCATCTGCATCAATCCAAACAGGTGCTGGCCCTTGGCGGATTCTGGGGAAGCGACCAGCAGGTAGAACCTCCGATCGATGATTCGGCTGCGTGGCAACTTCCCGCGTCACGAACGGACTTTGTGTTTGTGATGATTGGCGAAAAGCTCGGATTCGCCGGATGCGCTGCGGTAATGGGACTGTATTCGATCGTGATCTGGAACGGACTGCTCATCGCTCGAAGAACTCGCGAGCCCTACGGTCGTCTTGTGGCCGTAGGCATTGTGACTCTGATCGGAGCGCAAACAATTCTGAACACAGGAATGACAGTTGGACTGCTTCCGATTACCGGGACTACACTTCCGCTGTGCAGTTACGGTGGGAGCAGCCTGATTTCGACGTACGTCGCGATCGGCTTGTTGATCAACATCTCGCGTAGCCACAACTATGAAGTGACAGGCGAACCGTTCATGTTCGGTCGACTCCACGATCGCCGTATTCGCAATTGAAGTGGTTGACTGACAGTCCGGTCTACGAAGCGAATCGCCGTGCTTCAATGACCCGCAGTGCGTTCGCGCCCAGATCCTGCCCAACGATTTCGGGCCAGTTTGAGAGCACTCCAAATCTATGACTGGGCGACACGCTACCTGCCAGCGAATTCTGCCGCATGCCAGAAGTGGTCGCCTCCTGTGAATTCCAGGCGACGCGACTGCGGAAAACTTGTTTCGATTGAGCGGACGTCTCAGATTCAGCGAATGTCGTGACACGGCCCCGCCGAATCATTGAAGAAGGGCAATTCTCATGAATGACTGATTCGCTGAGCATCGATGCCCAATCAACAGACAATTGTTCTGGAATTCGTTGGGCTTCTTGCATTTTACTGTGATGTTTTGCGGCTATCTGGCATCTCTGAGGTGTTGAATTCGTGGAAACTCGGTGAGCAACGTGTCTAGAATCCATAGGGAACGGGACTCATGCTTCACCAGGTTTGAGGCGTATTGCCCGTGAATAGAAATGCGTGGCCGTTGGCTGCGTTGAAGCAGATGTCAGTTCAAGAACTGTCGGAGTTGACTATGAAGCGTCTTCCCGTGTCCGCTCGGTTCTTTCTTTTGGCCATTGTCGGCATGGCGATCTTGCCAGGATCTGTCACCGCTGACGTTCCCGAAACGCTCAAGAACCGACAACAGCAACTGTTTGCGGCCCTCGACAAAGTTCGTGGAGCGGTCGTAGGGGTTTCCGATGGAATGGGCGTCGGAAGCGGAGTCGTCATCAACCGAGAGGGCATCGTCCTTACCGCGTCACATGTTGTGACACCAACACACGGCCGCCGCGGAATGCGGCGAGGATTTCCGGACCGCGAAGTGCAAATCACATTTCCAGACGGCAGAGAGTATCGAGCCACGGTGCTTGGCAAGAATGCGGACGCTGATGCAGCAGTGCTGAAGATTACCGATTCGCCACCAGGCGGCGGATTTCCTTTCGCCGAAATGGGCCGCACGACGGAGACTAGAGTCGGTGACTGGTGTTTCGCCATGGGCCATCCCGGCGGTTATCGCCCCGATCGAGCTGCTCCAATTCGGGTTGGCCGAGTGCTTTCCGTAGGCAACCGGACGGTCGTCTCGGACTGCGCCATTCTGCTCGGTGACTCCGGCGGCCCGCTTTTCGACATGAATGGCAGGGTGATCGGCATTCATAGCATGATCACAAGCCTGATCATTGAAAACAGACATGTAGCGATCGATTGCTTCCATGACGATTGGGATCGATTACTAAACGGCGACCGATGGGGTCGCCTGCGATCGATGGACAACGATTTAGTGGAGTCTGGATTCTTTGGCGTTCACCTGAAGTGGAAGGAGTTTATCCCCGAGGTCGCTCGAGTTATCCCAGACACGCCAGCGGAAAAAGCAGGTCTGAAAAAGGGCGACGTGCTGGTGGAGATCGAAGGAGAGCCAATTGCCGACCGCCTGGACCTGGGCACAACCCTCGACCTTCTTGATGAAGAGCAGGAGATCAAACTCCAGATTCGTCGCAATGGAAAGGACGACACCATCGCCCTCGTGACCGGCGACGACACGAGCACCTCTGAAGATGATCCACAGGACGACGGTTCCGGACACGATGATCCGGAACGCGACCATGAAATCATGGAACAGCTCAGCGAAAATCGTCCGATCGGCAAGTTCGAAAAGAGAACCGAGTCCGAACTGAAGCTTTTTAGCCCAACTGCTGAGCTCAACTCCAACAGCGTCGTGGCCGTGCGAGACAACGGACTTCTGCTTTGTCTTGGAACGGTCATGTCAAAAGATGGCTACATCCTGACAAAAGCGTCCGAGATGCAGGGGGCTTTGGATCCCGAAGTCATTCTGCCGGGCAATCGACGATTTCACGCGAAGGAACTCGCGTCGGATCTTTCGTTCGACCTGATGTTGTTGAAGGTCGACGCAACTGATTTGTCACCTGCCGAATTTCGACAGACTCCGGTTCCGGCCGGTGAACTTGCGTTGATTCAGGATTCGCGAGGCAAGGCTTTGATCCCGACCGTGATCAGCGTGGTTGCTCATTCAATGGAGGGCGCGAAGAAGGCGTTCATGGGAGTCATGCCGGTCGAAGACGACAACGGAGTTCTCATCCGACGGGTTATTCCCGGCGGCGCGGCGGATCGCAATGGTCTGAAGGAAGGCGATATTGTGATGTCCGTAGCTGGCCACGATCTGCACCATCCTGAGGAATTGATTCAGCGGATCGGCCAATACAAGCCAGGCGACAAGATCTCTCTTCGATACATGCGAGGCGACTCAATCAAGACGATCGAAATTGTGTTGACGTCCAAATTCACCAACGAAAATCCTCTGTTGCCGCTCTACAACAATCCCGAATTCAGCGGCCAGTATGCCAGCACCCATTCCGGCGGTTTTCCCCGAGCCTTGCAGATCGATGCTGACGTCTATCCAACTAAGGTCGGCGGCCCATTGCTGGATCTGGACGGCAGGGCCATCGGCATCGTTATCGCCCGCGCGGATCGATATCCAACCTATGCGATTCCAACGGACAGCGTTCAGACTGTGTTTGAACAGTTGAAGGCGGAAGCGGCGAATAAGAAAGAGTAGTGACCGCGAGTTTCTAAACTGAGATGCCATGTTCCCGGCGAGAAGATTTCATCTAAAGCAAAATCAACAGCCGGATGCTGTGAGAACTGGCTTTCATGAAAGACTCACTGAGACTATTGAGATTTCTTGTCAGATTGACAAAACACTGCCGTCCGGGGTGCCAGTGTTCTTCGGTCTGACTCTGAAATTCGAGCCCCTAAATGAAACTTTCTCTGGCCACGACGTATCACTCACACTCGCCTCATTTAATCTACCACCGGAGATGCAGTTCGTTTTGACAGAATCGTTGCAACATTGCCTTAACGGTGGATGTCAATTTGGGTATCCGTTGCTACCACTTCGCATTTCGATAACGACAGTTGTTTTCTGCAGCGAAAAATCAACTGAAATCGCCGTTCGATGGGCTGCCGTAGAAGCCTTCAGGATGTTCGTTAACCAAGGGGCCTTTACGACAACGCCGAACTAGGATCCGGTGAGGAATTGAGGCCGCATCGAACGTCAAACATCATTTGTGTTATCAGCTTGCCGAGAGACTAAATCCAAAGCCCACATATGCGGCAGATTTACTACTCTTCCGCCACCGGATGAGGAATCCCGACCTTGTCGATCTCCAGTGCCGTCGTTTCCAGATCGACGCGGCCATCGCGGTGGAACGTGAATTTCGTGGCCCAGCCAACCCAGACGGGCGGATCGACAGGGAAATAGTCGAACACGAAATTGCCGAGGCTGTATACGATGGGCCGTCCCTTGTAGATGTCCACTGTCTGAGTAATATGAGGATGAGCGCCGACGACGATGGAGGCTCCTGCGTCGATCATGCGGTGAGCCATCTCGGTATGGATCGCCCGCGGTGACGGAACCAGTTCGCGACCCCAGTGAACATACGGAATCACAATGTCCGCCTTGTATTCACTGCGTGCTCGGCGAATGTCGGCCGTCATCATTTCCACGTCAAGCGGTCCGACGCCGGGCTTGTCAGCTGTTGCTGAATACTGAGTTGGATTGAAGCCGTTGTAGCCAAGGAACGCGATCCGCTGTCCGTTTCGCTCGATGATCAACGGCTTGCGAGCCGCGTCGAGATTTCGACCACCACCGAAATGCGCGAGACCGCCGGTTTCGAGCATTTCAAGCTGACGAACGAATGTGTCGAGTCCGAAGTCCGCCGAATGATTGTTGGCGAGACTTACCGCGGAAAAGTGTTTCTTCAACAAAGGCAGTGAACCGTCAGCACCCCGGAACGTGTACGCCTTCTGCAGCACCTCTCCGCCACTGGCCAGTACGCATTCCAGATTGCAAATTGAAATATCAGCACTCTGAAAAAGTGGCGAAAAATCCTTGAACGGATCGACGCCGTTGACCACTTCGTGCCCGGGTCCGCCGTCCAGCATCACGTCGCCACATATGACGACACTGACTGTGTCTCGCACCGGCTGCGATTCTGCGACAACTCGAAATCCCAGGTTCACGCATCGGGTTCCTGGCGAATTCCAGTTTCGAAAGCTTGCGCGAGCCCACAACGGGAAGCTGTTCCATGCTCCGCCGCGGCGAACTCGTGTACGACCTGTTTCCGGACCT
>JANMEV010000490.1:0-10722 GCA_031377305.1 Planctomycetota bacterium
ACCTCGTTCGCCCACGGCGTAACATCGAGAGCCGACATGGCACACATCATTCAGAGCGGCATCTTCGGCGGTGGCGATAGTTCGAGCGACCGGCCCCGAAAAGAAAGGCGGCCTGGCAGTGTCCTCGCTGAGCAGTTGAAGCGTTGTTGTCTCGTGTACAGCGGCCTTCCTGAAGAGAGCCCCGTTATGCGATCTCGGTTTCGGCGTGGGCGCATTCTCGAATGTCAGTCCGCGATTCGAAGACTTTGACTGGCTCTCGTTTGCTTTGTCCTTTGTCCTGGCCTTCGAGCCTTGAGTCGGCTTTTCGCTTTCAGACGCGGCTGCCGATTCTGATGCATCCGGCTCCGTGAGCTCGAACTGGGCCATCGCCGTCGTGGAGGAAAACGTGAGGGCATAGCACAAGGCCGCAATTTGAATTCGGTAGCGAGTCATCCGTGACTCCTGAAAATCGTTTTGTTCCAAAACAAAGCAGAAACTTCGGTCAGCCACGAAGCCTGACCTCTAATTGAGACCGCATCAAGGCCAAGATCCATTCGGAAAAGCCCACACCGCAGCGGTCTCAGAATGCGCAAAAACGGGAGTCCGTTCGGCGATTCCATGATGCGAGCCGTCGGAATGGCTGTACTTCGTCGGCGAGCGACGACGTCAATCCTCTGATTGACCGCATTGACATCGCAGAATCTGTCGACTTACGACCGCGCTCCAGCCGTGTTTCGCAGCGTCGCTGGTCATGTCGAAGGGCCAATGGCGTGGACTTAAGCTCGACTTGCCACCACGGGGCTTGTCCCCGTTTAGCAGTGATCGCCACCAGAGGCGAAGATTTTTCCGTGCTGTTACGCCACTGCGGAGCTTGCCTCCGCAGGGCGATGATCAACAGAATCACGGCTCCATGCGGGCGAGCCGCGATGGTGGCCCACAGTGTTCATTGACTTCACTCTGGTCTCGATCACAGCTCGACGGGGACAAGCCCACGTCGAGGCTCAACCGCTGAATTTCCTTATGTCCACGCCATTCATCTCGAAGGGACCTCATGACTCGCATTCCCGTGGAAAGAACCTCTGCACCAGTAGGAATTCTCACGAATTCTGCGACGGCTTTTCCTGACGACGGCGTGAGACACTCGACTGCCAAATGCAGTCTCAGTCCATACTTAAGAATGTCAGGCTGCTTCGGGAATGTGTTCCTTGCCTTGGAAACGGCGGTTACAGGCTTTGCGGCTCTGACTTCTGCAGTTCCTGCCGATTTTTCGAAGTTGCAGGGGCTGCCAGGGCTAGTTCACTGCCTTTCGAGCTTTGTTCGCCTTGACCCTGTCGAGCCACTTTGAGACAAAACGTCAGTCTACGACCGCTCGACGGTCTGACAATGAACGCTTTTTCGCCCCACGGAAACGGGGCTTCAGACTGGCAAAGGAGTGCCGAAACCGTGAAGAAATTCGCTGTAGTAATGATGGCTGCGATGGTAGCCGGAACAATAGTGCCAGTCCTCGCTCAGGACGGTGCCAAACCTGCGGCTCCCAAAGACGCCACGCCACATCGCGTAGGTCTCGTGGATATGGCTGAGGTTTTCCAGGGCTACAAGAAGTTCGAACAGCTGCGAACGGCATTGTCGACCGAAATCGAAAAGAGCGATGCGGAAGCCAAACTCATGGTGGAACGCATGCAGGCGATGCAGCAGGAGATGGCCGAATCGAAACTGGCACCGGGCAGTGCTCAGTACGAGCAGGCTGAAAAGGCTTTGCTGGATGCCAAGGGCGAATTCGAAGCGTTCCGAGCCGCAACACAACGCAAGCTGGCTCGTCGTGAATCAGAAATGTTCAAGGTGATTTACGCCGACACGACCATGATGGTTAAGAAGTATGCGGAGTACGCCAAGTACACTGTCGTAATGCGTTTTGACCGTAAGGACATCGACGAAAACACAGCTCCAAACGAAGCTGTTCAGCGAATGAACAAGCAGGTTGTGTACTACCGAGCTGACGATGACATCACCGATGTTGTTCTGTCAACGCTTAACAAGGAATTTGAAAAGGCTAACCCGGGTGCTGTGCCATCGGTAGATACGAAGAAGAACCCAATCCGCCAGGCTGGAAATACTGAAATCAAGCAGAAGTAGTTTGCAGCCGACTGGCTGCCGAACTTTCGACGCTCATCGCCGGCAGTGGACTCGATTACTCGCTCCACTGCCGGTTTATTGATTCAGTGACACTTTTTTGAATTCTCCGGAGAGCGAAGCCAATGGGTTCCAGACAACCGAATAGCTCGCGACAGCAGACTCTGGCTCGCCCTGCCATCATTTCGGGCCGAGGCTTGTTTCACGGAGTCGAATCGAAATTGCGATTGATGCCGGGTGAACCGGGGACCGGGATCGTCTTCCGCCGAGTTGATCTTTCCGGCAAACCAGAAGTCCTTGCTCACATTGACAACGTGACTTCGGCGACGCGACGTACAGTCGTTGCCTCACGAAACGGCGCGACTGTCGAGACCATTGAACATCTGATGTCCGCATTCGCAGGTCTGCGAGTCGACAATTGCATCGTTGAAATCAACTCAATCGAAGTTCCTGCTGTCGACGGCTCCTGTCTTCCATTCTGTGAAGCGATTCTTGAGGCCGGGCTTAACGAACAGTCACTTGTCCGTTCTGAAATGTGGATCGATGAATCGCATGGCGTCAACGATCGAGCAGGCGAACAGTGGATTGAAGTGATTCCGTCCTGCGATGGCACATCCACCGCCGACTACCGTCTGGATTACGGCCCGCAAACGGCGATCGCGTCGCAGTCGTTCTCCGTTGCTCTGACGCCTGAGTCCTTTCTGAAGGAGATCGCTCCCGCCCGCACTTTCGTGCTGGCCGAAGAAGTGCAGGCACTTCAGGCGATGGGCTTCGGGAAGCACCTCACGGGAAAAGATCTTGTCGTCTTTGACACTGATGGATCTGTGATCGACAACAAGCTGAGATGGGCTGACGAACCCGTTCGGCACAAGATACTGGACTGTGTGGGCGACCTGGCTCTAAGTGGTCGAATCTTTGTTGGTCGAGTGGTTGCTCGCCGAAGCGGTCACAAATTGAATCATGTGATGGCCAAGACACTGTCGACGATAGAAACATGTCGATCACTTCTGCAGTGGGCAGCGTGATGTAAAATTGAAGTGAGTGTGGTTCCGAATTTTTTTGGAACGTGATGAACAGAATCGTCAGGGTTCGCGGCCATGGATGGCCGGACACCGATTAACCAGCGGCCCAGGCTGCAGACTCGCGATCAGGATGATCATCATGGAAGCAAGAATCTCTCCAATGTCGCATGTCGATCCCAATGCCTGCATCGGCAGGGGAGTGGTGATTGGGCCATTCTGTGTTGTCGGGCCAAATGTTTCGATTGGTGACAATACGGTTTTGCAGAGCCACGTCGTTCTGACGGCCAGGACAACAATTGGATCAAACAATCGCTTCTGGCCAAACAGCGTCATCGGTGGCGAACCGCAGGACGTCAGCTGGCAGGATTCAGAAACAGAAATCGTCATCGGTGACAACAACATCTTCCGCGAAGGGGTCACCGTCAATCGCGGTGCTGAAAAGGAAGATGGGATCACTCGAATTGGCAACAACAATATGTTCATGGCGAACAGCCATATCGCTCACAACTGCCGAATCTTCAACAACACAATTCTGGTGAACGGAGTCCTTCTGGGAGGCCATGTGCACGTTCACGACGGTGCGATCGTCTCGGGGAATTCGGTCGTTCATCACTTCTCAACGCTCGGTCGGCTAAGCTTCGTAAGCGGTGGCTGCCGAGTACCTCACGACATTCCACCGTTCATGCTGGCTGCCGGCAGTGACGATCCAACGTTGAAGACCATCAATGTTGTTGGTATGCGTCGTGCGGGGATTTCAAACTCCAGCATTGATGTGATCAAGGAAGCATTCCGGCTTCTGTACCGCCGCAATCGACCGCTGGCCGAAGTGAAAGAACATTTTCAGGACACGCTTCAGGGAACTATTCCCATTGAACTGTCGATGTTACTGACGTTTGTGGAAAACCAGCGAGCTGGAAAACTGGGCCGCGCTCGTGAAGCCGTGCGTATGAAACCAGCGGCCTCAGACAATCAAACGCATTCTTCAGAGGAACGTAAGGCCGTATGAATCGGGTCAAGCTGGCAGTCATTGGTGTCGGTGCGCTGGGACAGCACCATGCTCGGATCCTTTCCACAATGGATGGAGTGGAACTGATCGGTGTTGTGGATGCTCGCGAACAACAGGGTCGAGACATTGCAGCAAAGCACAAGACGCAGTGGTTCGCCACAGCCGATCAGGTGCGCCCGCTGGTCGATGGCGTTGTTGTCGCCGTGCCGACGGTGCTTCATCTTGAAGTGGCAAAGCCGTTTCTTGAGTCCGGCATTGCTGTGATGATGGAAAAGCCGCTCGCCGACGGTGTAGATGCCGCTCGATCACTTCAACGCCTCGCTGCATTTCGTCGAGCGACTCTGCAGGTGGGGCACGTTGAACGCTTCAACCCGGCGTTTGAGATTCTGCAGCAAAAAGTACAGCAGCCGCTCTATATTCGATGTCAGCGAGTCAGTCCGTACACGTTTCGATCGACCGACATTGGCGTCGTTCACGATTTGATGATTCACGACATTGATCTTGTCCTGGCACTGACGGGTGATTCCGTTGAGAGTGTCGACTCCTTCGGTGCAGTGACCTTCGGGCCGCATGAAGATATGGCTGTCGCTCGCCTGCGAACTAGTTCCGGTGTGATTGCCGATCTCACGGCCAGTCGCATGAATCCAACCGCCGAACGGACGATTCAGGTTTGGGGCCGCAACGGATTCGTTTCTGCCGATCTCCAGACTCGCAAGGTCAACTGCTGGAGCCCCGCGTCTGCACTTGCCGCAAGACCTGCAATGGTGCATGACATTATTGCAGCGACTCCCAATCCATTGACGCTGAAAGACGAAGTCTTTACCAAGTGGATTTCGAATGAGGAACTCCAGGGTTCAATGGCGGACGCACTCACCGCCGAGCTTTCAGACTTCGTCACCTGCATTCGCACTGGTTCGCGTCCCCGAGTTTCTGGTGACGACGCGGTAAAAGCCATGGAAGTCGCCGATCAGGTCCTGTCCGGAATGGCCCAATGGTCCTTCCAATCCAACAGCCGCCCATCAACAGCCCGAAAAGCCGCGTAGCGCCGTTCAGGCGACCGCCTCCCACAAGCGGTTTGCCGGGCTCAATCTCCGATTGGCACAGTTCATTCGGACATGCCGGACGGGTCATCTGCGATCAGCGAGATCCGAGCAGTCGTTTATAGCGTTCTGAGGCAACGCAACCGATTGGTTGGCCCGATGTGGCTCCGCACATCGCGTGGCGTGTGCGGCACAGCTGAACGGCTGAATTCTATCTCAAATCCAGTTGAGTGGCTGATGACGTCAGTCATACCTGATGTGGGGATTTAATTCAGCTGGAGTCTGCCAATCCAATCCAATCCGAATTCCGTTCTAAGAATTGCCTTTTTTCGTTCCCAAAACAGGTGGCAGTACCCGAACCCAATTCGATCGTCACCGAGTTCCGCTCCAGCGCGTGCTTCGGCCGTTCTTAGTATCTCAGCGAACCTGACGTCATCATCCAACGGATCGCTTTTGAATGAATTCCTGACGGCGTGGATGTGGCGTTCCCTTTCATCAGCGACTGTACCTAGCTCTGTTACATCATTTGGTAGTTCACCGATTTGAAGAGGTGGTTCGGAGTGGCCCGGATAGTGGACTTGGCGGCAGAGAACGCCCATCGCTTTTTCGAGGGTTCTTGCCAACTCTCGCGAAACGATCCACTGCGCGGCAGTCCAAGGGCTTGTGTGCCTTGCCTCCTCGCAAATCGCGTCCCTCAATCTTCCCTCTGCCAGTGCCGCCATTACCGCGTAAAACTTCTCCATCCATTGATCAGACTCAAATCCAGTCGAAATGTCCACCAGGCGATCAACTACTGCCCTGGCAGTTTCGACTTTGGCCTGTAACGAATTGGCGTCATTATCGTTCATTGAAAAAAAGGCCGTTGAGGCACAACAGTGAGGATCACTTTGCCGTCGCAAACCATGTGGATTTCAGAACTCGTGCTGCCCACAACTTCCTTTCGCAATGGTTTGTTTAAATCGTTTCAGTTGGTGAGACGAGTATTTGCACATGGAACACGTTCTTCTCGCGGTCCCGCCACTCGACGATGAACTTGACGGGAATGTCTCCGGAATCCGTGTGGGCGACGCATTCGCCATGTCGAACGTTAGCGCTGCTGTCGTAGCTCAGTTCCCGATGTGCATCAATTGACTTCGCTGTCGCGCCAACAGCCGTGCTGCGAATGATCTGTTCAAGTAACAGGACAACGTCCTTACTTGAGCATGAGGGCAATTGGGGTTCTGACAGTCGCACCTGGAACAGGTTCTTCTTGCGGTCCTGCCACTCAACGATGAACTTGACGGGAATATCTCCGGAATCGGTGTGGGCGACACATTCGCCATGTCGAACGCTAGAGCTGCTGTCGTAGTTCAGTTCCTGATGTCCATCAATTGACTTAACTGTCGCGCCAACAACGTTGCTGCGAATGATCTGTTCAAGCAACAGGACAACGTCCTGACTTGAGCATGAGGGCAATTGGGGTTCTGACAGTCGCACTTGGAACAGGTTCTTCTTACGGTCCTGCCACTCAACGATGAACTTGACGGGAATGTCTCCGGAATCGGTGTGGGCGACACATTCGCCATGCCGAACATTGGCGATACTGTCGTAACTCAGTTCCTGATGTCCATCAATTGACTTCGCTGTCGCGCCGACAGGCGTGCTGCGAATGATCTGTTCAAGTAACTGGACAACTTCCTTACTGGAACATGAAGGCAGCCGAACCGGAATGACGAGTGATCCAACAAACGGCCCACCTACAAAAAACACTGCGACAAAGAGAGCCACAAACCCAAGATTTGGCGACGCGAAATCTCTCCGGCGAAAAAACGCCATTGGGTAGACGAAGATCCACAGCAGGCACATGCCAACGAACAAAACGCCTGCGGTTTCGCGTTGGCGTCCCTTCAAGTCCACTTTTCCGAGGCGACTTGCGTCAATCGCGACTAAAGCCGATGACACAATGACCGTCGCTGCACCGATACCAAGTGCGACATGGAACGACGTTACAAAGAGGAGCGGCACAACTGCGGCCACTGGCAAAATCAGCGAGATGATGACAAGCCCTAAGCCAACACTCGGCCTTGCCGATAGTTCCGTCGATTCAATGTTTATCGCATCTGTGTCAGACATAGGCGCACCCTTCGGATTCTGAACTTGCAAGCACCGGCAGTGGCTCAGGGCGAACGGCTAGGTGCCCGGGTTGCACCAGTCAACCTATTCCATATACGAATCCGCGATCAGCAATTCTTGGTCAACTTTTTGTTTGCATTCGCGACTATTGAACATGCCGCGTGCAGCACGTTACCGCCAGTGTCGGTTGCGTGTCAATTTGGTCGCGTTCTGAAAAAAGCATTGATGCATGTGCTCGATTGCACTATCGATCTGGTTCCGACAATCCAGTTTCTCCCCACGCAAATTGTAGCGGCGACCGTTCTTTGCAAGAGCGGTACTTCCAATGGCAGGATGGTCTCAGTCATCGTGCAGATTCAATGACGGCCTGGCAGGCTTCCACCGATTGTTCGGAGGCAACCGCTTGAGCTTTGCCACATCGCATAAATACCGATCGCGACTACTGGTTGGCGACCTCATACGCTTCCTTGAGCAACTCTGAAAGCAGAGCTTGATGTTTCGAGATGTCGCCGGCTCCAATTCTGATTCGGTAGCGGCCCCAGCGTTCGTCGTAGTCCATCACGTCGAGGCCGGAAGATTCAAGACGTTCCTGCGTGGCTTCCGATCGTTTCAGTCGTGGTTCAATGCGAATCCAGTCCTTCTTTGGCCGGAAGATCACAAAGTTGTCAGGCTGCCCGCCGCGAGCCAATCCGATATAGAACTTGTTGAACTTCAGTTCCAGGGTGGCGTCGAGTGGTCGAACCAGCTTCAATAGCTCATCAGCCAAACCTACGGTTTTCTGTGTCGCTCGCTTCTCCCAGAACGCGCGATCTGTGGTCTCCGATACTTCCTCGTCCTCGTCGACCATTCCGAGACTGACTTGATCCAGCACAGTCGTGAAGACCAAGCCGACCTGATCCCCGGTCTTCAGAGCGCTCATTTGAATAGCAATCAGCGGAATCGTGCCGTTGAAAAGGCTGATGACATTCAGGAAGCGGCTGGTGATGTCTTCGGCGATGATGACGGCCGTGTGGTCGTACTGCGGGTATCGTTTGCGTTCGATATCCCAGTATTCGATCGTGCGAATGATGTGGCTTTCGTCAGTCGCCCCAAGCTGTACCTCGACCTCGAAGCGGCGATTCCCGTCGGCTTCTTGCAACAGCAGATCCAGGCGACCAGCACGTGGCTGGATGCGTTCCTTGTCCTTCAGGATGATGTCACCGAGTCTGAGAATCGACGGATCCTCGGCGATTCGGTCCTGCACCCAGCGTTCATTGAATTCCGGTGAGTTTTCAGATTCAGCTTTTCGAATTTTACGTAGGACATTGCAGATGACCCTGACTAGATTGCGAGGTCCGTTTGGAAAGGAAATGCGACAAGGGATAGGAGCGCATCATGGTGCAGATGGCAGCCACAATGGCGTAAAGGACACTGAATTGCACAGAATATCTGAAATTTGCGATCTCACTTGTTCTTGGCGGTGTCAATGTGGATACTGTCATCGCCAGCAGACAGAATTCGGCTCCATGCCGTGTGGACACCTTCGGGAGGTCCCTATATCTGCCGGCTTTTTTTAGGCGCGGGATTCGGCTGTCAGCGGTTTTCGTTGAGTGTAGTAGACGCCGTATTCCGCTTCTCGGGTATCATCGACGTCGTCAACCAGGCCCGCCTGTGGACACACCAATTGCAGAAACCGATCCTCGCCCCGTTCGAATAGCCGCTAAATCGCCCAGAGATAGTAGACCACGACCTAAAGCCAGACGACCTCGTAGGGTTGAGCAGCCTTGATTTCGATCGGGCTTGTGGCGGTGATGCCCCATTTTGCCCGCAAGTTACGTCTGGAGGTTTCAAGATGATGGACGGACACCCAACGTCCAGCGAGAACCTCATATTTGTCAACCATGCCGGGAAGATCATCAACCGGAATAATCTGGTTAGTCGGACGTTCAAGCCATTGTGTGAGAAAGCAAAGGTTCCCGTTCTCGTTTGGCACGAGATGCGACACACGACAGCGACGCTGCTTTTTGAAAGCGGGATTCTGATCAACAACGTCTCAGAGTTACTCGGTCATGCCAGTTCAGTCGTCACTTCGAAAATCTACGCTCACGCCACAAAGACGGGCATGGCAAAGGTGTCGGCAGCAACGGCGAGCCTGTTTCAGCCTGTTGAAGTTGAACCCCACGAAAATTGAAATTGGGGGCAGAAAACGAAAAAAGGGTTCCCGACTTTTTCGGAAACCCTTTGTTTTATCGAATGGGCAGAGGGGGAATTGAACCCCCGACACCAGGATTTTCAGTCCTGTGCTCTACCAACTGAGCTATCTGCCCAGAAAACTGCTGTCTGATGTGAGGCCGGAGCCGTGAACAGAGAGTTGCCTTCAAGGGGCGGGATATTAGGGGCTGACTGGATTCAATACAAGACATCGGCCAACTGTCGAGAAAATTCTCGCGACTATTGAAGAATCGGCCGTTGAAACCGGTGCTGATTGCCGAATCGGACGACTCAGGACAACATTCCCTGCCCAGATTTCGGATCCGCACACGATCGTAATCGGATTATTTCACGGCTTCCGCTTCGGTCGCCGAGATGAGGAAATCCTGATCCTGATCAATACGATGAAACTGGTCGCTGGATCCAAGGAACTCACGCGGTGAGACGTCGCCGTCCTGGTTGCGATCCATCCGGCGAAACCACTCAGGGCCGGTAAGGCCAGCGAGTCCCGGTAAGATTGCGTCGCCACCGCCCATTTGCATGGGGTTCATCATTTGGGAAGAACCAGATGCACGCCGAAGTTCAGAACGTCCCAGGCCGAGGGTCATCACGTACTCGGTCCCGAGTTCCGTTTCGGCAAATGTCCCATCATTGTTCAAATCGTACTTTGTCAACACGTGCTTTCCAGAGCGTACTTCGCGAGCCGACAGTCGGCGATCCTGATTGGCATCCAAAAGACCGAACAGAGTTTTCCCATCCTGTTTGACACTGACTTCAATGCGACTGGCTGATGCCGTTTGATCTCGATCGACGAACGAAAACACTTCATCCCGAGTGACCATCTTGTCGCCATTTGCATCGACCGCTGCAAAGTCACCCTTTGCTCCTGATTGCTGAATCGCCGCCACGATCCCACCGAACTCTGTTTCGTCGAGGTACTGATTTCGATCACCATCGACAATTACAAACGTCTGCCCGAGAAAGCCTCGTGCGACGGCCCGGTTGTTCGCTCCGCCGCCGCGAGCAATCACGGTGATTGGGAGCCCATCGACGACCAGTGACATGCGTCCAAATTGATCATCGCTGATTCGACAAAAGCTCGAAGCGGCTAAGTCGATCGTGATATCGACATCGCTGGTATTTGCTTTGTCCGAAAGACGTACGTCCATCGTCAGGTGATAGACGGGGGCGGCAAGAATGGCTTTGACCGCTTCCGCATCAATCTGCTGGTCGTCTGCTGGTT
>JANMEV010000493.1:0-3758 GCA_031377305.1 Planctomycetota bacterium
CGATTTCACCCAAGACTGGGAAACCTGTATCGTTTGCATGGATGGACACGCAAGAAATGGCAGCGCAATCGCTACTGAATGGAGAGTCTACTGTTGCATTCAGTGGGGCCATTCATTCAAGACTGTGCGACGAGGCGACAGAACCGACGTGAGTATTCATCGGTATATCAACTCAGCAGCGCTTGGTTCTGTTAGAGATCGGGGCATGACAACTTCAGAGTACAATAAAGATGTGCGGGACTTAACCGTCAAGAACGAAAACGTGCCCTGCCTTCCGCCGAGCGTTAACTTCCGTTCAATACTCAGCAAACGGTAATTGGGATCTTGCTAGCTGCCGTAGAGGATTTCGCGATAGAGACAGACAGAATGCAGTGGTATAAGATGCAAACAAAGCGGGAACTGTGCCACCGACTCTTCGGTGGCGCATCGTTTTGTTTATCGTTCGCTACGGCACGTTATTTTGCAGTCGTCTCTCATCAAGAGAGATTGGCTGATTTACAAGAAGAAGCTCTACTCTTGCGAGATTTATTGATTGGTTTGCCAGTGTCCCTTATGCTCGGCCTGGTGACTGCGTGGGCAATTTCAAACGTATTCCGCAATGCAGCTTCAAAAGGGATCGCTCAGATCTGCATAATAGTGTTGTATGGAATCACAGTGTATTGTTTCACGTATCGTGTGTTTGCGTAATTTTCAAGAGGAGTCGCAATAAGAGGACATTCTACATTTCCAATGACTCGGTCCGCTGCAATCAGGCGGCCTAGTGAAATGTAGCCGTCCATTCTTCCGAGAAAACCGCGGTATTGTAGAAATGGGTTGCACCAACAACACCGGGGACACAGCACTTTATCGACAGGCGGCTTTGGATTTGTATACTTCAGCCTTCGAACTGTTTGGGTTTACAGCCGTCTTTGTGCGTCGTTGAGGTAAGTGATGGCCCGGTTGGCTCGTGTTGAAGTATTCGCGGCAGATGAAATCGCGATTGTCCATGTGATGAATCGCACGGTTCGGCGTTGTTTCTTGTTTGGCGAGGATTCCCTCAGCGGGAAGAACTATGACCATCGCAAAGTCTGGATCGATCAGCAGCTTGCTCATCAGGCTCGGTACTTCGGGATCGATCTTCTTTGCCAGGCGATTATGTCGAACCATTTTCATCTGGTACTGAGATCTCGGCCGGATGTGGTGAAGGAGTGGAGCGATGAGGATGTGGCTCGGCGATGGCTAATGCTGTGTCCGGAGCGGCGAGATGACAAGCGGATGCCGCTGGAGCCGACGGAGTTTGAAATCAACAGCATCGTGAAGAAGAAAGACAAGCTGACAACGGTGCGAAGTCGGCTGAGTGATATCTCGTGGTGGATGCGGTTGTTGAGTCAGAATATTGCTCAGCGAGCCAACAAGGAAGACGGCGAAATTGGCAAGTTCTTTCAGGCTCGTTATCGGGCAGTGCGGCTTCTGGATGAGACGGCGATTCTGGCGTGTGCGGCGTATGTCGATCTGAATCCGATTCGAGCGGCGATTGCGGAGACGATTGAAGGCAGTGATTTTACGTCGGCACAAAAGCGGGCGGCAGGAATTCGCCGCGAGTGTTCAGTTGGCAGTGTGCAGTGTTCAGCAATCGTAGACGGTGACGCCCCCTCATCCGGCCTGTCGGCCACCTTCTCCCCCGATGCGGGGGAGAAGGGACAAAGCGGAAGTCGACACTTAGCTCCGGTGGAATTGCGGGGCGGGGCGAGCGGGATCGGTCCGTGTTCGAACAAGCGAGGAATTCGCTGCAGCAACAAGGGATTTCTGCCAATGTCCACGGCCGATTATCTGAGTCTGTTGGACTGGACGGCTCGACAGGTTCGATCGGACAAGCGGGGCGCGACGCCTCAGGAGTTTGCTCCGTTGTTTGATCGACTGGGAATCTCGGCCGAGATCTGGTGTCGCCTTGTGAAGGACTTCGGCAAACTGTTCAGCGTTGTGGCCGGTCAGCCGGCTCGCATCGACGAACATCGTTCGAAGGGCAGTTCTCGCCGATATCGCAGTCGCAGGCAAACTCGGGAACTGCTGTCGACAGTGTAGCCGCTCCGGAGGACGTCACGAACAGGGCAGTCAGCGAGCTGGTTTGAGTGCTCGCAGTCGGATTCTGAAGCGGGCTGAGCATGGTCAAGGAAAGGTGGGTGATTCTGTTCCAGAGCTTTCTGTTGAAATCAAGCCTTTGCCTCGCCCCCAGATCTTCAGTCCGCCGTTGGCAACAGCGAAATCCCAGGACGTCAAATTTATCATTTGAGCCTCGCATCCAGTTCGTCCACAATCTGTTCCGACCGAACAACGAATCAGCTGCCAGGGTCCTCGGCAAACACTGGCGATGTCTCGAGTATTGGTCGCTCTATACGCCCCCAAGAACACCCAGGCTGGGTACAGAATCCGGTACTGAATTTGTTGTAAAGCGTTGCAAAACATTACACAATGTAGAACGTGCAGCCGCCGAAGGCAGAATGCCGCATTCGACGTAAGTGCTGATTCCGTTGCCAGTTACGATTGTCTCCCGCTTCATTTTTGGGTCGAGACAGGTACACCCGTCGCTCCGCCGACGGCATTTCAGTCTCAATCGACAAACAGAAATTCACTGCTATTGAATAACACTCGACACATCGCCGCCAAGCCATGCTTCTCCACGTAGCCAGCAAGCAGCAGACGCTCGTCCTCGTCAGGTTCTCGCAGAACGATTTGACGATAAGCCTCCATAACTTGTGCGTCCAGTGTCGTGTGCTGCGCGCCGATCTTCTCGGCGAGTACCTGACAATGATGCAGCACAAAATCATTGTTATAGAACGTCAATGCCTGCAAGGATGACACTGAATCCCCGCGCTGCGGAGCCAGTTGTCCCATGTCGGGAAAGTCCAAAGATTCCATAAACGGATCCGTGATGCCGCGCCAGACGACTCGATAGATGCTGCGTCTTGCGGCGGCAGAAGAATTCCAGTCGAAAGCGTCGTAGTGCAGCTTCGGCGTCAACTGAGACCCCGTGGTCATTGTGAACTGTTGAATTCCCGGACCGCCCATCGTCAGATCCAGTCGACCGGAAATCTGCAGCACCGAATCTCGAAACGATTCTGCATCCAGCCGTTGCCGATTCCATCGCCACAACAATCGATTGTCGGCATCAACGGACTGCGGAAGTGCAGCGTCTGCTTGAGCAGCAGCCATCGGATTTGCCTGTCGCTGATACGTGTCTGACAACACGATCAGCCGATGAAGCTGTTTGAGCGAACCGTGTGCATCATCGCGAAACCACACGGCCAGCCAATCGAGCAACTCCGGATGCGAAGGCACGCCGCCCATTCGCCCAAAATCATTCGGCGTGTCGCAGAGACCACGGCCGAAGTGATGCGACCAGACTCGATTCACGACGCTTCGCCACGTCAGGGGATTGTCGCGAGCTGCCAGCCAGTCGGCCAGAGCGGCACGTCGAGACGCTTCATCGTTTGCGTCGGGCAGATCAAATCGACCGGGCAGCGAAGTGATTGAGGACAACGCTCCAGGCACTGCGACGTCACCAGGTTTCTCGATGTCGCCTCGATGCAGCACATTCACGATCTTTGGAGTCTGCGGACGATCCAGCTTCTTTCCGTGCGAGTGGCTGGTTGAAACCGCATAGACCTCTGACACAGCAGGCAGTTCCTTCAACTGCTGTTCGGCATACAGCCGCAGGGCATAAGCGGCGATGGCGGCGCGCTGTTCTTCGGATCGTTGAGCAACTGGAACCTCAACCGCCA